>JALFJQ010000029.1 GCA_022775085.1 Clostridiales bacterium
AATTCTCGATAAAAATGTTCAATTTTTATCGAGAAGGCACCGCCTGATGGCGTTGCCGAATATGTGATTTTCGGAATAGAAAATCACATATTCCCGTCTCATATGATTCTCTAATAAAATGTTTAATCCGGATTGATTAAACATTTTAAAAGAGAATCATACTAATTCTTGATAAAAAGATTTAATCAGCAGCGCAGGGATATTGGTGCAAGACAAGGCGGAGGAACGCAGCCATACTGTATGTATGGCAAGTGACGATAACGCAGTATTGCACCAATAGACCAAGCTGATATTAAAGATTTTAATCAAGAATTAGTATCAGTATAAACAAGTACTGCCCTGCCAATTGGCAGGGCAGTTTTTCTATTGCATTGCCGCAGACAGGTAATTGAAGTAATCCGTCTGCTGGACTTCCCAGGAGTAGTGGATCTTGTTCTGCACCAGCGCCTTGACCCGCTCCACATAGCCATCCTCCACGCTGACACCCTCGGCGGGGGTGAATTTCCCGGTCCCCGGGTCGTACAGGCCCTTGTCCGTTTTCCATGTGGAATCATACCACAGCACCAGCGGTTCCGCCTCCGAAAACACATCCCGTCCCACCAGCAGCCGGGAGTCATACTCCACGCCGAACAGATTGGAAAGGGTTGGAAGAATGTCCAGACTGTAGGTTGGCGTGTCAACGGCGATGCCTTTCCCTTCCAGACATCCGCTCCACAGGATCAGGGCGTTGTGATCCCGCTCGGCGTTGTTTTTGGGCTTGTAGCCATACAGCTCCTCTACGTAATCCTTCTGATTGTCCCAGGTCGCGCTCTTTTCCAGCGCGTAGGGGTAGTGGTCGGCAGTCAGGACGATCACCGTATCGTCGGCAATCCCCGCTTCCTCCAGCTGCCCCACCAGAGATTCCATGGCGTATTCCAGTTCCAGCTGGCAGGCATAGTAGGCTTTTACCTTATCGGAATAAGGCAGATTCTGCACCGCGTCGATGTTCTTCCGGGACATGGCGTTGCCGTCGGTGGTATAGCGGGCGTGACCGCTGACGGTCATGTAGTACACGCTGAAAGGCTGCTGCTCAATATACAACGGCACGGTGAAGTCCATCATTTCCCTGTCGCTCTCCGGCCAGACCTCACGAACGCCCGCTTCCATGCCGTTGTGCATACCCATGAAAGAATCGTAGCCATAGTAGGTATGGGTCTTGTTCCGGTCATAGAAGGTATACAGGTGGTTGTGGAAGGCCTGAGAATAGTAGCCCTCCTTCTGAAGCTGCTTGCCGATGGACAGGAACAAATCCTGCTGCCGCCCTTCCTTGATGGAATTGGTTCCGCTGGCAGATACCAGACCGGTCAGAATGGAGAATTCACCGGAGCTGGTGCTGCCGCCCCACATGGGTTGATAGAAATCCGTGAACCGGATTCCTTCATTGGCAAGGCGATAGAGCGTCGGCGTCAGTTCCGGATCGATCACATCGCCGGAGAAGGATTCCGCCGCGATGATGATCAGATTTTTTCCCTTAAAAAGCCCTGTATATTCATTTTTCAGCGTAGGGCTTACGGTGTTGACGTATCTATGGACAGCAGCCACCCGGCTGTTGCTCTCCTCCTCCGCCAGCTGAGCAAAGTCAAAGTCCATCACATTCGGTTCATAGACCACCGGCTCTGTCTCATCCGGCTCTTGGGATTCCGTGGGGATCTGCTCGGATACCGGCAGCTCCGTCTCCAGAACGACGAAATCCCCCTGGGCATCTCCGCTGCCGCTGCCTCGGCTCAGATCCAGCGTCATGCCCACATTCAGTCCGAAGCAGTGGATGGCACTGTCCAGATTGTAATCCGTGGTCAGCCGGGCGGCGTCGGTTCCCAGTCCAAACACCAGACCGAAGGCCAGTGCGTAGGCCGCCGCCGTAGCTGCTGCGGCAGTCCCCTGAAGGCGCCAGCCGGTTTTCACCGGGGCAGCCAGCAGGGCATAGGCAAATACCGGCAGAAGAAACACAAGGATCCGCCAGAAATCCCGCGCCACCAGCGCCAGCACCACGTCCGCAAAATCGGTGGCTACGCCCTTTGCGCCTCCCAGCAGCGTGCCGAGGCCCATAAAGGAAACGTAGGCATCGGTGACAAAATACTCCACGATATACAGCACTGTCACCAGGGCCATGACCCCGACGGATACCCATTTCCCCCATTTTTTCCCGGAGAAAAAGCCGAAAATCAGTCCCAGGATCCCGCCGAAGCCCAGCGCGAAGCACACCAGCGTCAAATACCGCGGCAGATTGACCGTATCCACCGTCCACAAATGCAGCAGGCTCTCACACCAGAGTACCGCAACTACGGTAAACAGCCACACCGGAATGGGACACTTCCCCAATTTATTTCGCATTTTGGCCTCTCCTTACGTGGTTTCCTGTCCGCCGCCCTGGGCCTTCGGCTTTCTGCGGCGGTAATTGGGACGACGGCGGGATGGCTTCTTTTCGGGGCGCTCCTGGTTCTCCGCTTCGGCGGCAGACTCCGGCTTCTGCCGGGGCTTCTCCTGCTTGGGAGGCTGCTCCTGCTTCTGCTCCTTGGAGCTGTCGTTCTGGGGTTTGCGGCGGCGGCGGTTGGCAGCAGGCTTCTGCTGCTCCGTTTCTTCCTCCATCTCCGTCACCACGGACTCGGTGCTGTAACGGAAGCGGATCGGTTCCAGCACCATCGTCTGCTCCGTTTCTTCCTTCCGCACCCGCTTGCCGTTGCCGGAAATAGGCGCCAGATCTGCCGGGACCGGCGGGTCATTTTTCTTAGCCTTGCCGCTGCGCAGCACCGCGATGTCGGCGTTGGCAAAGACGCTCACCGTCTCCGGGTTGTCCTCCATGCGCACCTTCACCCGCTGACGCAGAAGGTCCAGCTCCACCACGGTGCCCCGGCCCTCAGGGGTATCCACAAAGGATTCCAGTCTGGGGCTTGTGCGGATCAGATCCTCATAGGCATCCTGCTCGTATTTGAGGCAGCACATCAGTCTGCCGCAGGTACCGGAAATCTTGGTAGGATTCAGAGAAAGATTCTGGGTTTTCGCCATCTTGATGGACACCGGCTGGAAATCGTCCAGGAAGCTGGCACAGCAGAAGGGACGGCCGCAGATGCCCAGGCCTCCCACCATCTTTGCCTTATCCCGGACACCGATCTGCCGCAGCTCGATGCGGGTATGGAACACGGAGGCCAGATTCTTCACCAGCTCCCGGAAATCCACCCGCTCGTCGGCCGTGAAATAGAACAGGATCTTGCTGCCGTCAAAGGCCACCTCCGCCGATACCAGCTGCATATCCAGCCCATGCTCCCCAATCTTCTGCATACAGACATCGTAAGCTTTTTTCTCCTTGGCCCGATTGTCCGCCGCGACGCGCTCATCCTGAGCCGTGGCCTTGCGCAGAACCTTGCGCAGAGGGGCCACCACGTCCTTCTGGGCAATGGTGTGGTTGCTGCCGGCACAGATGCCGTACTCCGCCCCTCGGGCCGTATCAATAATCACATGGTCCCCGGTCTGAAAGGTTTTCCCATCCGGGTCAAAATAGTAGATTTTCTGTCCGGGGCGGAACTGGATGTCCACGACCTCCACCTGCTCCGGCAAATTGTTCTGTTCCTGTTCCATAAACACTCCTTGTACCATCCGTTGAACGCCCACAGGGGAACGTTATCGCCCCCCGTCGGCGAAGTTATCTCAATTCCCAGCTCAGCCAGCCGCAGACCGCTCCGGGGGAAATGTTGCCAAGCGTATAATCCAGCGCTTTCTTGAGAGCGGTGACGCCGCTGTACAGCTCCGCTGCCGTCCGGTGCCGGGCCAGTTCCCGGGACAGAGCGGACACCGTCCCGCCGCCGCTGCGGCTCATGAGGGCACCCTCCAGGATTTCCAGCCACTGCTGTAAAATCTCCGTCAGAGCCTCCCGCTTCCATTTTTCCATGGGCACCAGAACCTGTGTCAGCAGCAGCGCGTCGCGCCTGGCAAAGGCCTCCGCGAACTGCGCCGTCTGGGGCGGTATTTCCGCGCCTCCCGCCAAAAGCGTCCGGGCCTGCCCCAGAAAGCCGCCGCTGCGCAGAATCGCCGCGTCAATATCCTCGGAGGATGCCTTCGGAAAGTCCTCATGGAGCTGCTTTCTCAGAATTTCCGGGGACAGCGCCAGCATTTTCAGTTCTGTACACCGGGAACGCACCGTGGGCAGCAGCTTATCCGGGTTATCCGTCAGCAGCAGGAACACGCCGTAGGCAGGCGGCTCCTCCAGTACCTTCAGCAGAGCGTTCTGGCCGGGGACGCCCATGTCCTGTGCCCGGGGAAACTGGTAGATTTTATGGTCAGACTCGTTGGGCTGGATGAACATATCCGCCCTCGCCTGCCGGATCAGCTCCACCGGCACGGTTTTCCTCTCCGGGTCATCCACGATGATGTAGTCCGGGTGGTTCCCGTCCTGCACCTTACGGCAGGGGGCGCAGGCCATACAGGGCTTGTCCTTGCCCTGACACAGGATCGCCGCCGCCAGAAGCCGCGCCAGCGTGCGCTTGCCGGAACCCAAAGGCCCGGAAATCAGATAGCAGTGGGAAATATGGCCTTTTGCCAGACTTTCTGTCAGATTTTCCTTCAGCCGCTCATTGCCGAGTAACCCATCAAAGCCCATATCCCCACCTCCTCATTAAAGCCTAATTGTATCACACTTCTTTGTAAAAGTAAAACATTTCCCGCTGACAAATGATTGTCAACTGTCAATCAACTGTCAATTAAGGCAACACCGCATAATGGAGCAAGGAGATTCGGCGAGAGATTTTGGTCCAAGCGAAAGTATGGAAAATGCGGGAATACTGGATGTATTTCCCATTTTTCATGCTGCACGATTGGGGCAAAAGATCCGCCGAAGCCCGCTGCTCCTATTGTGCGGTGTTGCCTTAAATTTCAGCTCCACAAATCGGACAGCATGGGAATGACCTGCTTTTTTCGGCTCATGATCCGGGGCAGAAAGGCGGTATTGTCCTTGGGCACCACGTTGAATGCCTGCCGGATGGCCTCATCGTCGCCCACATACACGATCTGGGTGCCCTCCAGCATCACGTCCGTGGCCATCAGCAGCATGAGATCGAAGCCCTTCTCCTCCCTGTGCTGCCGCATCCGCTCCAAAATTTCGTCCTTCCGGCTCAGAACCCCCGCCGAGTCCACACAGGTCAGCTGGGCCACCGCCAGAGAGTGTCCCGCCACATGGAATTCCTTGTAATCGGTAAACAGCATTTCCTCCACACTCTTGTGATCCACCGTGTTGGAGAACAGGATCTTGCCCAGCTCGTCCAGAGACACGTTGGCGATCCGTGCCATCCGCTCCGCCGTGCGGATGTCCCGCTGTGTGCAGGTGGGGGACTTGAACATCAAAGTATCCGACAGGATTGCCGCTGCCATCATCCCCGCCAGCCCCGCCGAGGGCATCAGGCCCCGATCCTGGAACATACTGGCAATGATGGTATTGGTGGAGCCCACCGGCTCGTTGCGCACATAGATTGGGCTGCTGGTCTGCACATCCGCCAGACGGTGATGGTCAATGATCTCCAAAATCTCCGCCTGGTCAAGGCCCAGCACAGACTGGGACGCCTCATTATGATCCACCAGCACCACCCGTTTCCTCCGGGGACGCAGCAGATGATACCGGGTCAGAATGCCTACGACCTTTTCCTTCATGTCCAGAATAGGATAGCTGGGATGGCGGTATTTCAGCACCACCTCACGGACGTCGTCCACCCGGTCGTTGAGGTGGAAGCAGATCAGACCCTTGGTGTTGCAGATGCGGCCCACGGGGGTAGACTGGAACAGGAGCCTGCTTGCCCGATAGGCATCGAAAGGCGTGGTAATAATGACCGTTTCCGTGGGGAAGTCCCGCAGCTCCGGCGGCAGGGCCGCCTGACACAGCACCAGGCAGCTGACATTCATTTCCAAAGCCCTGCGGATCATATCCGGCTGGTGTCCGCACAGGACAATGGACTCCTTCTTCTGGAACAGCAGGTTTTCCTGATCCTGAGGCAGGGCAATGACCACCTCGCCGGTGATGGTATCCGTATTCTCCCCAGCCTCATTGAGAATCCTTCCTTCCAGCACGGACAGCAGGTTAAACAGAGGCACCTCCTCCAGCATCCCGGAGGTAATGCCGGACATATTGTAGCTGGCGATGTCCGTCCGGGACAGGATGCCGTAGAGGGTGCCGTCCTCATTGGCTACGGGCACGGAGGCGATGGCGGGATAGGCCGCGAATTCGTCCCAGGCCATGCTCACGGAAACACCGGTATTGAGAATGGGCGGGGTATCGAAATCCAGATCCCGCACCTGATTATAGAGGTTTGTGATCCGGTTGGGGGCCTGAAAGCCGAAACGGTCCAGCACAGACCGGGTCTCCTCGGAGATCTGGCCCAGGCAGGCAGGCTCATACTCCCGGTCGCCGCAGGCGTTGCGCAGGGCGGCATAGGCTATGGCCGCCACAATGGAATCGGTATCGGGGTTGCGGTGTCCGGTAACGTAAATGGGATCCATAGTTAGCACCTCCGGCGGAATAAAGTTGAAAGTTAAAAATTGGAATTTGGCGGGGATGCCCCCGCGGGCAATGCGTCACGAACGCTGGGCAATTGTCCTACATCCTTTGGGCCCCTCGACCATAAGCTGTCACGAAAGTTGGTATTTGTTGGTTTGTAACCGTAGGGGCCGATGCCCACATCGGCCCGCGGTAAAAGCACGCGATTATTTCAAATCTTCGGCGAATTCGTAACATTTACGAAAGGGGCGATGTGGGCATCGCCCCCTACGGTACTGGGTAACGATACCGAGCGGTACCCAGTGGTGTAACGATACCAAACCGCCCCCGCACGCATTGCCCGCGGGGGCATCCCCGCAAATTCTTATTTATCAGCTGGGTTTTATTATTTGTATATTATAGCCCAACGGGAAATAAATAGCAAGAAAAATCCCAGAAAAAGCAAAGGGGAAGCGGTAAAAAACCGCTTCCCGGTTATTTATCCTCTTCCTCTTTGATGGCGGTGCGCTCGTCGATTCTGGTCAGGGCATATTCCATACTGCTCTTGCAGGAATCCGTCACCTTGTCCAGGAAGTTGCCGTTATAGGCGGACAAGGCCGTGCCGATGCGAACCACCCGGCGGTCATTGTTGCCCACGCACTCATTTTCCCGGACAGTGTAAATGGGGTGCAGGGTGTAGTCCGTCACCTTGGTGGTGCCGGCATTGGCATCCTTTGTGATCTCCAGGTCGAGAATCACCGAGTAGTTGGTAGCGCCACGGTCGGCTTCTCCGAAGAAGTCCCCCAGGGAATAGGCAACCAACGTGCCCGCGCTTTCGTCAAACTCAATGGGCTGCAGAGTATGAGGATGGGTTCCGAGGACAACGTCCACGCCGTTCTTCCGGAGCAGGGACACCAGCTGTTCCTGGGTTTTGCTGATGTCGTCGTTATACTCGCTGCCCCAGTGGAGCAGGGCGATGGTAAGATCCGGCTTTTCCTCCTCCATGGCTTTGAGGATGGAAGTAATGCGGGTCTTGTCGATTTCCTTATACTCCGTGGCGTAGTCGGTATACAGAATATTCACCAGTTCCTCGTTCCCGGCGGGCATACCCCGGCCGCCGAGGCCCTTGGTGAAGGCCACAAAGCCCACCTTCACGCCCTGAATCTCCGTCATGGTGTAGCCCTTGGATTTCTGGAACTCCTCAGAGGATGCGAAGGCGCCCACCGGCTCAATGCCTGCGGCACGGATGGCACGGAGCGTGGCTGTCAGGCCGTTGAGGCCGTTGTTGATGGCGCAGGAATTGGCCATTTGCAGCAGATCCACACCGCAGCCCCGCAGCGCCGTCAGCAGCTCTGCCGGGGCGGAAGTCGTCTCCGTGCCGTAGGGTGCACCGCAGATGTTGCCCTCGAAATTCATCACCGTCAGGTCGGCATCCGACAGGATTGCGGCCACATCCTTAAACACAGGGCTGAAATCATAGCTGTTCACCGCCATACCGGCGTTTACCACGCTGTCGGTGACGTTCAGGTCGCCTGCGGCCTTGATGTGAATGGTGGTGATGGGGCTTTTCTGGATCGGTGTTGTCTCCTTCGTTTCCTCGGTGGTGGGCACGGTCTGAACCTGCTGGGCAGGCTGGCCGTCTCCACCGTCCACGCTCTGGGTCAGCTTATAAATGCCCACGCCGCAGACTATCAGCAGCACCGCCGCCAGCGCCAGCGTCAGCCGCATCCGGCGCACCTGTGCCTGACGGCGTTTTCGCTGCGCTTCCCGTTTCTGTCGGCGCTTTTCCATTCCATCGTCCTGCTGCGGCATGGTCATTCCTCCTCGCGTAGTACCTTTGATTCCCCATTATACCCTATTTTCCCGGGTAAAACAAGGTCTAGAAATTGAACGTTGTTTGAACAGGCCGCTCCTGAAAATAGGCCCGCGTCTGTTCGGCATTGCGGAGGATCTCCTCTTTCAGGGATGTGAGATCGGGGAATTTCCGTTCTGGGCGCAGAAACCGGTAAAATTCCAGGGTAATCTCCCGTCCGTACAGATCTCCTTCATAATCCAGAATCCAGGGCTCCACCGTGATGCTCTGCCCATTCACCGTCGGGCGGGTCCCCACGTTGGTCACCGCGGGATAGCTCTGCCCGTCCAGCAGGCATCTGCACAGATACACGCCAAACCGCGGCACCGCCAATTCCGGCGGAAGCTCCAGATTGGCGGTGGGAATCCCCAAAGTGCTTCCCAGATGGCGGCCATGAATCACCCTCCCGGTGAGGATATGGGGGTGGCCCAGGAATTTCACCGCTGTGGACATTTCGCCGCCCTCGATCAGCCCCCGGATGTGGGTGCTGGAAATGCGGATCCCGTCCAGCGTCTGCTCCGGCACCACGGCCCAGGGCAGGCTCTCCCCCCGGCAGTAGATCGCCAGCAGCCCCGCGTTGCCCGCGCCCCCCGCACCAAAGCGGAAGTCCGCGCCGCAGACAAAGCCCGCCGCGTCATAATCCCGGCGCAGCAGCTCCAGGAATTCCTTCCAGGGCATATCCCGCATTTTCCGGTCAAAGGGAAGGGTCACCACATTGTCTATGCCGTAGTGCTGCCGCAGCAGCCGCTCCCGATCCTCCGGGGTATTGATGAGCCGGGGGGGCTGCCCCAGAACCAGCGTGTCCGGGTGGGTGGAAAAGGTCACCACACCGCTGCGCCAGCTTCCCTCATGGGCCACCTCCCGGCAGGTCGTCAGGAGAGCCGCGTGTCCTATGTGTACGCCATCAAAAAAACCCAGCGCGTAAATTGTCTTGTTCTTCATACTTTTCAAGTCCGTTTAGCAAAATATGCCTTTCCCTCTCTGGGGAAGGCTTTTTATACCGCAAAGAAACTTTTAATGGTTACCATAGCCCCATCTTCCACCTTTGCCAGCATGAGAAATTCTCCACTCTGGCTGTAGGCCCGGCAGGTTCCGTCTTCCATTTTTACGGAAAAAGGGTTGCCGTTGCGGCAGCGCTTTTCCTGGTTGGCGGTGAGGGTCACGGCGGGGTAATTGCGGAACATGGTGTCCACACTCCGCAGATATTTTTCGGGTTCGGCGGTGTCAAGCAGTTCCTGTAAGGGAACCGCTTCGGTGATGGTATATTCCCCAGCCTGCACCCGGCGCAGGCGCTCCATACAGCCGCCGCAGCCCAAAGCTTCGCCAATATCCTTGCACAATGTACGGATATAGGTGCCCTTGGAGCAGCGAACCCGCAGATGCAGGGTGTTTTCTCCCCGTTCCAGCAGAGTCAGTTCATGAATGGTGATGGGCCGGGGCTGACGCTCCACGGTTTTGCCCTTCCTGGCCAGGTCGCACAGCTTCTGCCCGTTCACTTTCAAGGCGGAGTACATAGGGGGCACCTGCATAATGTTCCCCCGAAAGGCTTCCAGCGTTTCCGCAATCTGTTCGTCTGTGGCGGACACAGGCGCTTCGGTCAGCACCGTGCCGGTAACGTCCTCAGTGTCGGTGGTCAGGCCTAACCGAAGGACGGCTTCATAGGTTTTTTCCGCGTGTTCGAAAAATTCCACGCCCCTTGTGGCCCGGCCCACGAACACGGGAAGCACGCCGGTGGCCATGGGGTCAAGGGTGCCGCCGTGACCGATGCGGCGGGTATTAAATACCCTGCGCAGCCGGGCGGTCACGTCCTGACTTGTCCAGTCCTGGGGCTTGTCTACGATTACGATTCCATCCATATTTCTTCCCCGTAGGGGGCGATGCCCACATCGCCCCTTTGCAGATGTTCCAAATTCGCCATCTATGATCGCTCACTTTTTCCGGGGGCCGATGTGGGCATCGGCACCTACGGTGAGGAAAATATGGGTTTATCGACACGCTGGGGCAGCTTACACGCAAGCCGCCCTCCTAAGGAAATCAAAGCGCAAGCATGGCCTTTTCCACAGCCAAAGCCGCTTCCTCAAGGGGCATTTTCAGGCTGGCGCCTGCCGCGCCCTTGTGTCCGCCGCCGCCGAATTTCTCGGTGACCCTGGCAGCGTCATAGCCCGGCACCGCCCGGACTGAGAGCTTGGTGTCCCCCTCGGCGCTCTCCCGCAGAGTCGCGGCGACACAGACTCCCGCAACCGTCCGGGGGAAGGAAGAAATGTTGTCCATATCGTCCTGTGTCACGCCGAGCTCTTCCTCCACCGTCCTGGGAATGGCGCAGACGGCCATTTTGCCGCCCTCCAGCATCCGCATATGGTCTACGATCCAGCCCTGCATTCTCAGCCGCCCCAGCGTATTCGTCTCGAACAGCTCCTGGTTCAGCTCATAGATCCGCGCCCCGGCGGCGGCGCAGACGGCAGCCGTCTCAAAGGTGTGAGCGGTGGTGTTGGCATAGCGAAAGCAGCCGGTGTCCGTGGAGGTGCCGACGTATACCGCCTCGGCAATGCTCCGGTCTGCCTGCACGCCCATGAGACTGAGCACGTCCCAGACAAGCTCCGCGCAGGAGGCGCTGTGGGGATCCACCAATTCGGAATCGGTGAAGGAGGTGGCGCTGCCGTGATGGTCGATGCGCAGAGCAATGCCGCCCAGCAGGCCCTTGAACGCTTCCGGGAGCATGGAGGGAGATGCCACGTCGGTGCTGACAATGGTCTCGCTCCCTTCCGGCGCGGATTTTGTCAGGCCCTCATGGAGCCACGCAAACCGCTGGGAAACCTCTTTGTTTTCCAGGATATGGGCGGTTTTTCCCAACTGCCGCAGCCCCAGGCACAGAGCGGCGGAGGAGCCGGTGGTGTCACCGTCGGGGCGGCGGTGGGACAAAATCAGGTAATTGTCGTGCTCCTGCAAAAATTGGGCGCACTCACTCCGGGTCAGATTCTTCATCGTGCTTCACCCCCAGAGAGTTGATGAGATCCAGCATTTTTGCGCCGTAGGTGATGGAGTCATCCTCGGCCCAGACGATCTCCGGAGCGTAGCGCAGCCGCAGATTGCCGCCCAGCTGGCGGCGCAGGTAGCCTGCGGCGGACTTGAGGCCCGCCATCGCCTCCTTGGCCTTGTCGTCCTGAAGAAAGCTGACGTAGACCTTGGTATAGCGCAGATCAGGGGTGGTTTCCACCCGGGTGATGGAGATCATCACGTCCTGCACCCGGGGATCCTTCACGGTGCGCAGCAGGGCGGACAGCTCCTTCTGGATTTCTTCATTGATGAGTAAAATTCGATTGGATGCCATGGATTGCTCCTTTCAGTCGCAAGTGTGGAGTGTGCAGAGTGAAGGGTGAAACTATTTTCTCAACTCTCCACTCTCAACTCTTCACTCTCTGCAAATGACTGCCGCGCCGCGGTTTGCGGCGCGGCAGAATGGTTATCTCTTCACTTCCTGCATGATGAAGCACTCAAAAATATCGCCCTCGCGAATATCGTTGAACTTCGCCACGGTCATGCCGCACTCAAAGCCGGCGGTAACCTCCTTGGCAGCGTCCTTGAACCGCTGCAGGGAGCCGATCTCGCCCTCGTGGACAACGATGTTGTCCCGCAGCACGCGAACCTGAGAATCCCGGGTGACCTTGCCGTCCTTGACCATACAGCCGGCCACAGTGCCGATGGCGGAAACCTTGTAGGTCATGCGCACCTCGGCGTGGCCGATGACCACTTCCTCGTACTTGGGTGCCAGCATGCCCTTCATGGCGGCCTCGATCTCGTCCACGGCATCATAGATGACCCGGTAGAACCGCATATCCACATTGGCCCGGTGGCCGGAAGCCTGGGCGGCGGCATCGGGACGGACATTGAAGCCCACAATGATGGCACCGGAGGTGGAAGCCAGCAGAATATCGCTTTCGTTGATGGCGCCAACGCCCGCGTGGATGACCCGGACACGGACCTCCTCGTTGCTCAGCTTCTCCAGAGAGGACTTCACCGCTTCGGCGGAGCCCTGCACGTCAGCCTTGACGATCAGGGGCAGCTCCTTCATTTCGCCCTCCTGCATCTTGGCGAAGAGGTTATCCAGAGTGACCTTCTGCATCAGCTGGGCTGCGGCATCCTTCTGAGCCTGACGGCGCTGCTCCACCAGCTCCCGGGCCATGCGCTCGTCGGTAACGGCGTTGAACTCGTCGCCGGGGGTGGGCACGTCGGCAAGGCCGGTGATCTCCACAGGCACGGAGGGGCCTGCGGTCTTGACGGTGCGGCCCTTGTCGTTGGTCATGACACGGACACGGCCCACGGAAGTACCGGCAATGACGATGTCGCCCTGCTTCAGGGTGCCGTTCTGCACCAGCAGGGTTGCCACGGGGCCGCGGGTCTTGTCCAGGCGGGCCTCGATGACAACGCCCTTGGCCCGGCGGTTGGGGTTAGCCTTCAGCTCCTGCACCTCGGCGGTCAGCAGCACCATTTCCAGCAGCTCCTCCAGACCCATGCCTGTCTTGGCAGAGATGGGCACGATGATGGTATCGCCGCCCCACTCCTCGGGAACCAGGTCGTATTTGGTAAGCTGCTCCTTGATCTTGTCGGGATTGGCGGTGGGCTTATCCATCTTATTGATGGCAACGATGATGGGCACCTCAGCCGCCTTGGCGTGGTTAATGGACTCCACCGTCTGGGGCATGATGCCGTCGTCGGCAGCAACCACCAGAATGGCGATGTCGGTAGACTTGGCGCCACGGGCACGCATGGAGGTGAAGGCCGCATGGCCGGGGGTGTCCAGGAAGGTAATCATCTGGCCGTTCACATCGACAGTATACGCACCAATGTGCTGGGTGATACCGCCAGCCTCACCGGCAGTGACGGAGGTCTTACGGATGGCGTCCAAAGTGGAAGTCTTGCCGTGGTCAACATGGCCCATAACCACCACAACAGGGGCACGGGTCTCCAGCTCCTCGGCGGTATCCACGTGGTCGTCAATGATTTTTTCTTCGATGGTGACGGTAACTTCCTTCTCCACCTTGCAGCCCATTTCGGTAGCTACAAACTCGGCGGTGTCAAAGTCGATGGCCTGGTTGATGCCCGCCATAACGCCGTTCTTCATCAGGCACTTGATGACCTCACCGGCGGTCTTCTTCATCCGGGAAGCCAGCTCACCCACGGTGATCTCGTCGGGGATCTTCACGGTAACGGGAGCCTTCCGGGCCACTTCCATCTGAAGGCGGCGCATTTTCTCCTGCTCCTCGTTACGGCTCTTGCTTCCCTTAAAGCCGCCCTTCTGCTGTTTATTCTGCTGCTTGCCCTTGCCGCCGCCGATGCGCTGCTTGCCGCCCTGATAGTTCTGGACCCGCTCGGATACCAGATTGTCAACGTCGGCAAAGCGGTTGGCGTTGACCTGCACGGCGGAGGTGTCCACCACCCGGCGCTCCCGCTTGCGCTCCGGCTCCTTAGGCTTGTCGGCCTTGGGAGCGGCCTGCTGCTGCGCGGCAGGGGCAGACTGGGGCTTGGGCTGGTTGCTGCTCTGAGGACGGATATTATTCTGCTGAGCCTTGGGCTGCTGGGCAGCGGGCTTATTGTCCTTCTTCGGCTCGGCCTTGGGTTCCGCTTTGGGGGCGGTGGGCTTCACCGCGAAGATCTGCTCCATGGAGCTGACCTGATTCTTCTGGGTCAGGTAGTCGAATACCACATTCAGCTCCGCGTCGGTCATGACCTGGGTATAGGACTTGGGCTTCTCGCCGTACTTTCCAACGATCTCCGAAATCTCCTTGGGGGCCACGCCAAAATCCGCGGCGACCTCCTTCACACGATACTTAACAAAACTCATTCTATAAAAGCACCTCCATGGTTGGATACGCAATGTTATCGAACTGAGTCACTGTCAACTGTCAACTGTCAACTGTCAACTCAAAAATTACTTCTTCCCTTTTCTCAAATTCCGCTGATGGGCCTTGGCCTCCGACTGCCGCTTTTGGGCCCTGGCGGCCTTAGCGGTCAGCACTTCCAGCACCTGGGGGTCGGCCTTGGGCAGGGACTTGACCAGCGCAAGAGCAAGCTGAACATCGGTAATGGCGGCGATGGCCAGGCTGGTTCTGCCGATGGCGAAGCCCATCTCATCCTTGGTGCACTCTAACCGCACGCACTGCTGCTCTGTGCCCGCGGCGAAGGATTTTGCCCGCCGCCAGGTGTGGTCGGAGGCATCCGACGCAACCAGAATCACATAGGCCTTTCCGGCCCGGGCCGCCGCGCCCACCGGCTCCTCACCCAATTCGGCAAGGCCGCCCTTCCGGGCCAGGGACAGGTAGTTCAGGGCTTTATTGTCCATTGCCCGCCTCCATTTCCTTTTCCAGCCGGGCGTAAACCTCCTCGGGGATGGTCACTTCCAGACTGCGGTCCAGGGCCTTGGAGCGCAGGGCCTTTTTCAGGCAATCAGGGTTGGGGCACAGGTAGGCTCCCCGTCCGTTCATCTTTCCGCCGAAATCCAGACAGACGCTGCCCTCGGGGGTACGCACCACCCGGATCAGCTCCCGCTTGGCCTTCCGCTCCCGGCAGCCCATACACTGCCGTTGGGGGATCTTTTTCTGCATTGGAACACCCCTCCTTTGTTCAGTGTGGAGTGTGGAGCGTGGAGTGTGGAGTGATTTTCTCCGTCATTTCCACCGCGTCCTCTTTTGTTTCGTTATTCTTCTGTTTCAGCCTCTTTGGTCTGAACAGGCTCCGCTTCCGGCTCCCCGGCGGGTTCGGCCTGGGAGGCGGGCTTGATGTCGATCTTATAGCCGGTGAGCCGGGCCGCCAGGCGGGCATTCTGGCCCTCCTTGCCGATGGCGAGGGACAGCTGGTCGTCGGGAACGATGACGCGGCAGGCCTTCTGGCCGGGAATCAGGCTGACGGAGATCACGTCGGCGGGGCTAAGGGCGCTGCGGACGTATTCGCAGGGATCCTCGCTCCACACCACGATGTCGATCTTCTCGCCGCCCAGCTCCTCCACGACGGCGCCCACACGACCGCCCCGAGGGCCGACACAGGCACCCACAGGGTCAACGCCCTCCATGGTGGCACGGACAGCCATCTTGGAGCGGGAACCGGCTTCCCGGGCGATGTTGCGAACCTCCACCTGACCATTGGCAATTTCCGGGGTCTCCAGCTCGAACAGACGGCGCACCAGATTGGGATGGGTACGGGACACCTGAACCAGCGGGCCACGGCCCATTTTATGGACTTCCAGCACGTAGACCCGGATGATGTCGCCTTCCTTATGCTTTTCTCCAGGAATCTGCTCGGAAGCCCGGAGAACAGCGTCGGAGGCTTCGCTGCCCTGACCAATGCGGATGAACATATCGCCGGTGGTGGGGTCAATGCGCAGCACGGTGCCGGTGAGCAGCTCCTGAGCCTTGGAGGAATAGGATTCGTACATAACGCCCCGCTCGGCTTCCCGGATGCCCTGAATGACCACCTGCTTGGCGGTCTGGGCGGCGATGCGTCCGAATTTCGCGATGTCCACGGGGATGGCCACGGTGTCGCCCACCTTCACGCTGGGGTTGATGCGCTTGGCGGTGTCAATATGAATTTCCAGTGCCAGATCGGTCAGCTCGTCCACCACGGTCTTGATCTGGTACATACTCAGGCCTTCCTCGCTGAGGTTCACCACCACGTTCTCTGCCGGAACGTCCCGGTGATCCTCCCGGTCCTTGCGGTAGGCGTTGGTCAGCGCCTGCTTCAGACGCTCCACCATATAGTCCACGGGGATGCCCTTGAGCTTTTCCAGCTCCCGCAGAGAAGCGAAAATTTCCGCGCCGATGTCCACCTTGGGGGCTTCGGCCTGCTTTTTGGCATTCTTTCTGGGTGCCATTGTTAATCCTCCTTAGAATTCCACGCGAAGCCGCACCTGGGCGACCTCGGATTTTTCAAATTGAATGGTTTCTTTTCCCGCCTCCACGGTAAGCTTCCCCTCGTCATATTCTTTTAACACGCAGGGGATTTCCTTCAGACCGTTTCTGGGGCGGTAAAGCTTCACGGTAATGGGGCTGCCGAGAAACCGCTGAAAATCGCCGGGACGCTTCAGTACCCGTTCCAGTCCGGCAGAGCAGACCTCGAAGTGGTAGGACCCGGGAATGGGGTCTTTTTCATCCAGAATCGGGTCTACTGCCCGGGACACGGCCTCGCAGTCGTTAATGTCCACGCCGCCCTCTTTGTCGAGGTACAGCCGCAGGAAATACTCGCTTCCCTCCCGGACATATTCCACGTCCCACAGCTCACACCCCTGGGCCTCCACAATGGGGCGGGCGAACTCCGCCACCAGCTCTGTCACCTTCATTGGCGCATTAACCTCCTTCAGGCTAAGAAGAAAGAGAGGCGCTCGCGCCTCTCTTTGCCTACATTCTACCGTTTAACGGGGATATTATACCACCGTATTCTCTGATTTGCAAGAGGTTTCCCAGGAAAAATGGGCTAATATTTTTCCTGTATCCGACAGATTATCGTATAATTTCTCCAAAGGAGAAAATGGACGGCGGAATTCGCCGTCCATTTCCGGGACATTATTCCCCGGCGGCGACCAGCCGTCCGGATTTGTTTGCCATATACTGCATCAGGATCACAGCGCCCACCAGCAGCATACCCGCCGCGTCGGTGACGAAGCCCGGATAAATCAGCAGCAGTCCGCCCGCGGCGCTGACAAGCCGCAGATGCCAGGGAATCGGGCGGTACAGGTAGCCCTCCAGTGCGGCGGATACGCCGAAAATACCCACGAGAGAGGTAACACAGATCAGAATCACCTGCCCCACGGTGGTATCAATCAGCAGCATGGCGGGATTCAAGGCAAAGACATAGGGCACAATGAAGGCCGCGATTGCCAGCTTGGTGGAGGTAAGGGCGGTTTTCATGGGGTTCGCCTGGGCGATGGCCGCGCCCGCATAGGCGGCAAGGGCCACGGGAGGCGTCAGGTCGGCGACGATGCCGAAGTAGAACACGAAGAAGTGGGCGGCAACGGCGGGAACGCCCATGCGAATCAGGATGGGCGCGCAGGTGGCCGCCATGATGCAGTAGTTAGCAGTGGTGGGCACGCCCATGCCCAGCACGATGCAGCACAGCATAGTCAAAAACAGCGCGATGATCACCTGACTGCCCGCCAGGGCTACGATGCCGTTGATCATCATATTGGCAAGGCCGGTCATGGTGATGGTTCCGGCAATGATCCCGGCGATGCCGCAGGCCGCGGCCACGGTGATGGTACCCTGACCGCCGGCGGCAAGGGCCTCCAGCAGCCGCATGGGGGTGGGCCGGTGGTTCTTGTCAAACATGGATACGAAGATGGCAGCCACAATGGCGATGGCGGCGGCATACTGGATGCTCTTGGTGCTGCTGCTGACCAGATAGATGAGCAGCACCAGCGGCAGCAGCAGATACACCTGTTTCAGCAGGGGCCGCAGCTTGGGCAGCTCGTCTTTACGCAGACCCCGCAGGCCGGATTTCTTGGCTTCCAGATGCACCGCGATGAAAATACCCGCAAAGTAGAGCACCGCAGGAAGAATCGCTTTCAGGACGATCTGGCTGTAGGGCAGCTGGACGTAGTCCGCCATCAGGAAGGCAGCAGCGCCCATGATGGGGGGCATGATCTGACCGCCGGTGGAGGCAGAGGCCTCAGCCGCGGCGGCAAACTCCGGCTTGTAGCCGGTTTTCTTCATCAGCGGGATGGTGACGGAGCCGGAGCCAACGGTGTTGGCAACGGAGGAGCCGGAAACCATGCCCTCCATGGCGCTGACCACAACAGCCACCTTGGCAGGGCCGCCGGACATCCAGCCCACCGCCGCGTTGGAGATGTTGATGAAGAAGTCCGCAATGCCGGTGCGCTCCAGAAACGCACCGAAAATGATGAACACAACAATAAATTTGGAGCAGACGTTGATGGGGGTAGAGAGGATGCCCTCCTTGCTGTAGAACAGGTAGCGCACAATATAATTGAGCTTGCCCCACAGGGTGGGATTGCTCAGGCCCGCGATGAGGGCGTAGGCCAGGAAGCACCCGGCAACGATCAGGATGGGCAGGCCCACACTCCGGCGGCAAACCTCCGCCAGGGCCAGAATACCGATGAGACCGATGACGATCTGGTAGGGCGCGAACCGGGTGCCCTGCTGGATGATGGCCACGGCGTTGAAGGAGAAGTAGAGGAACGCCCCGGTGCCCAGCACCATGGCAAGAATGTCATACCAGGGAATGTGGTTTTTCTTATGATGGGATTTGCTGGCGGGGAACACCAGAAAGCCAAGGAATACGATCCACGCGACAAACGTGGTCAGGCGCAGCTCCTCCAGCCAGCTGGCAAACAGGGTGACATACAGGCAGAACAGGGAAAACGCCGCCAGTACGCAGTTCACAGCGATGCGGGGCTTTCCCTCCCAGATCCGGACGTTGGACTCCTGGTCAAATTTTTTCATGACCGCTTCCAGGTCCATGGGTTCTTTCTGCTTGGTTTTTTTCTTGAACAATGCCATTTTCAGTCTCCTTCCAAATATTTCTCTGACGCGGGCTGCCACACCGCGCGGTGTGATTTTGTGTAGTGTTGTACAGAAAAGTGAAAAATTGGAATTTGCGGGGATGCCCCCGCGGGCAATGCGTGCGGGGGCGGTTTGGTATCGTTACACCATTGGGTACCGCTCGGTATCGTTACCCAGTACCGTAGGTGCAGTCAAATTGGAATTTGGCGGGGATGCCCCCGCGGGCAATGCGTGCACAGGCAGTTCATAATCGCAGCGCCATTGGGTACCGCTCGGTATCGTTACCCAGTACCGTAGGTGCAGTCAAATTGGAATTTGTCTGTCTACAGGGCTGGGGAAAAGCTCCCCCATGGCGCGGGGGCTTTTCCTCTGCCCTGCATTATTCGCGAACAGGCTGCGGCGAATTGCTCGCCGCAGCCAACGTGCGTTTCTGTCAAACCGTGCTTACTTGGTCTCCACGGTGACGCCCTTTTCGGCGTAGTACTTGGCGGCGCCGGCGTGGAAGGGAGCGGACATACCGGAGGTTGCGTTCTCAACGCTCAGCTCCTTGCCCTTGCCGTTCTCGGCGGCGATGGCGTCCACGTTGTCGAAGATGGCCTTGGTCAGGTTGTACACATCGTCGTCGCTGGCGGAAGCGGAGACGATCAGGGTGGCCTTCACGGTGACGGTGGTCACATCCGCATCCTGGCCATTATAGGTACCGGCGGGAATGCTGTAGGTGGTGTAGAAGGGGCAGTCAGCCATCAGCTTGTCGGCGACAGCGCCGTCGATGGGCACCAGATATGCGTCATTGGTGGTGCACAGCTCGGTGATGGCGGCAGTGGGAGCACCAGCCACGATGAAAGCGGCGTCGATCTTGCCGTCCTTCAGAGCGTCAGTGCTGTCCGCGAAGCTCTGGTACTGGGGCTTGATGTCATTCTCGGTCAGACCGGCGGCGGTGAGCACGTCCATGGCGTTGAAGTAAACGCCGGAGCCGGGGGCGCCGATGGAGACGCTCTTGCCTGCCAGGTCAGCGACAGACTTGATGTTGGGATCCATGGTAATGAGCTGAACGGCCTCAGCATACAGGCCGCCCACCACCCGGAAGTCGTTGATGGCACCGGTGCTCTCGAAGGAGCGGGTGCCTGCCCAGGCGTAAGCCATAACATCGGACTGCACGGTGCCCAGCTGGTAGTCGCCGGAGTCGATGGATTCAATATTAGCCTTGGAACCGTCGGTAGAAACCACGTTCACCTCGATGCCCGCCTTATCTTTGATGTACTGTCCCAGCACACCGCCGAAGGCGTAGTAGGTGCCGGAGGTGCCGCCGGTGCCCATGGTCATCTTGGTCGCGGCTTTGGTCCCGCCGCAGGCTGCCAGAAGAGTCACTGCCATGATAGCTGCCAGAACGATGGAGAGAGTCTTCTTCATTTTCATTGTCTTTTCCTCCTTGTGTTCTCCGCTTCTGCGGAGTGAGTGATGGTTGCATTATATCATGAATTTGCAATTTTGCAAGTTATAAATTGCATCGCCCCCCTTGCGGCCCCTGCTTTTCCCGTTGATTCAGCGAATTCTCTGCGATTTTTGACGGTGAATTATTCATAAATTCAAATTGGCATTCACTGGAAAGCGCCTATCTTTGTGCAATGTCGCCATCCGACTTTAATTTACGGGTTTTATTTTACTGCATTCCTCCAAAAATGTTCCTGCACGGCGGAAAAACGTATTTTTCAGGCGGATAGGCCAGAAAAATACCCCTTACCGGCAGCCGCTTGGCCGTCAGCAGGGGCACACATTGCCTATTTTTGTTCCATCAGCCGCCGGATCAGAGCCTTGTCCGCCTTGTGATACAGCATGCCGTCCCAGCGCAGGTTAGGGCCTTTTCCGCACAGGCGCATACAGCCCACCCGCTTCACGCTCACGCCTCTGGGCGCAATTTTCTCTGCATAGTCCGCAAGAAACGCGGATTTTCCGCAGTTCGGCCCGGCGCACAGCTCCATGCAGTGCCCGCCGGCCAGCCGCAGGCTGGGGATCCGCCGGATGAGGGCCAGCACCAGCGGCTCCCTGATGCCGTAATAATCCGCGATTTTTGCCGGAGTGCCCGCCGGAATACAGCCGTTTTCCTTCTGAATCTCTTTCAGCAGGGAGATCAGCGCGTTCTGGTCTCCCGGCGCGCCCTGACGGTGATAGTAGTCCAGTGCTTCGTCCAAATTCCATTCCATATTTGTTCCTCCGCTTACAGACACGCCCCGGCAGACTCTGCCGGGGCGCTCAACAAACTTATTATAGCACGGCAGCCTGACACAGTCAAATCTTTTCTTGCTTCAAATCTTATTTTCTCCCATTTGCACGGAAGAAACAGGACTTTTTTAGGAAAGTTTCCATCTTGCATTTTGAAAATTAAGGTGGTACTATATAGCTACAAAGAGGTGATACCAATGATCTAGTTCACCCCAGATTCCCATGAAAAACGGAATCGAAAGACGGATCTCACCTTATCTTCCGATAACATAAATTTCTTGGAAACCATACTATAGGAATTGAGACGGAAGCAATTCAAAATAATGAACAGAGATCGCGTCTTAGTTAAAGAAATGGAGGTTACCCAATGATTGACCCCTACTGTTCCATGAAATAACCCCCGGCAGCTACCGAAGGATGGAGTTGACCGGGGGTTATTTCTGCGGCGAGTCGCCGCTGACAATGCGTTACGGACGCTGGGCCGCAGGGCGGCCTGCCAATGCGTGCGCAAGCTGGTATAGATTCGTTACACCATTGGGTACCGCTCGGTATCGTTCTCTCGTGGCAGCGAGAGGCTTTTTTTGTCCATAATGGGCGTTGCCCTCCACACGACGCAGTTTCCCCCGGCGGAAATCCGCCGGGGGCGTTGTTATAGGAACGATTTACACAGCACAGGAAGCAACTGCGCTGTACCCCTCGGGCAGGGCGAGCTGCTTGGCATCGGTGCCCAGCTTCCAAGTAACCTTACCCGCCCAGGCGGAGGCCGCGGCGGCAAAGTGGAGCATGACAACGCCGAGGCTCAGCTTGCCGTCGATTTCCGTATTGTACTCGTCGGGACGGCTGACCAGCACCACCTGACCGTCGGAAATCACAAAGCCATAGGCCTGACGGTTTAAGTAGCTGGGAGACAGGGACGCGGCGTAGAAGGCCTCCCACAGCATATCATCGTAGAAGCCGATGTGCTTGTCCACGCCCTTGGTTTCTCCCCAGGCATTCAGGAACACCATGTCGCTGACAGGACGCTTGGGGTCAAAATAGTGCCGCTTGGCACTGATGTCCACATTGGACATGCTGAGAATGTTGAAGCGCATCCGCTTTCTGGCCTTCTGGGGATAGCCAAAGGCGGCGATGGCGGCGACCTCCAAAGGCGAATCAATGCCCAGAGCCGCCTTGACGGCCTTGCTGTCGGTGAAGGTCAGCCAGCAGGAGCCGAGGCCCATGTCCTCCAGCTTCAGCACCAGATCCTCCATCATGTAGCCCGCGTTCTCATAGGCAAGCTCCGCTTTTTCGGACAGCAGCACCAGATACTGGGGTGCGCCCACCAGGAACTCGTTGTAGCCCGCCGCGCCCTCCAAGGCCTGACGGGTGTTGTCACCGAAGATCCACAGCTCCGTGGCAATGTCCGGCACCAGGCGCTGGCAGGAATTCTGATAGTAGCCTTCCAGTTCGGCGCAGACGGCCTCCCCCACCTTCTTATCCGTAAACTGACGGGCAGACTTTCTGTTCTGAATCAACGCGTTGTAATCCATGGTTATTCCCCCTCAAAAGATTTGGCATTTGTCAATTTTCATAAAATCATCCCGATTGTATATTTGTTTTCAGTATAGCGTAAACCAAATTCTCTGTCAAGGCTTCCAAATCTTTTTTCTTCCTTGCGCAAGCGGGTGAGAAAGAGTATAATGCAGGCATTATACAGAAAAGGAAGTTTTACTTATGGACAAATGGAAGAAATTTCTTGCCCGGAAGGATGTGGTCTTCACCCTCCAGCGCTACGGCATCGACGCCCTCGGGGCTATGGCCCAGGGTCTGTTCTGCACGCTGCTGGTGGGCACCATCCTCAACACCATCGGTCAGCAGTTCGGCATTGCCTTTTTGCAGAACGCCATTGTCACCATCGGCTCCGGTGAGGGCGCGGTGAAGTACACCATCGGCGGTCTGTGCTCCGCCATGGTCGGCCCCGGCATCGCGGTGGCCATCGGCTTTGCCCTGCACTGCCCGTCGCTGGTGCTGTTCTCCCTGATCCCCGTGGGCTTCGCCGCCAACGCCATGGGCGGTGCAGGAGGCCCCCTGTCCGTGTACTTCGTGGCCATCGTGGCTGCCGAGTGCGGCAAGCTGGTTTCTAAGGAGACCAGGATCGACATTCTCGTGACCCCCATCGTCACGGTGCTGGTGGGCATTCTGGTTGCCGATCTGGTGGCCGCTCCCATTGGCGCTGCGGCGGCGGCTGTGGGCACCTTCGTCCGCTGGGCCACTGTCCTGCAGCCCTTCTTCATGGGCATTCTGGTTTCCGTGGTCATCGGCGTTGCCCTGACCCTGCCCATCTCCTCCGCCGCCATCTGCGCGGCCCTGAGCCTGACCGGGCTTGCCGGCGGCGCGGCGGTTGCCGGCTGCTGCGCCCAGATGGTGGGCTTCGCCGTCATGAGCTTCAAGGAAAATCGCTGGGGCGGCTTGGTTGCTCAGGGTGTGGGCACCAGTATGCTGCAAATGCCCAACATTGTGAAGAACCCCAAGATCTGGATTCCTCCCACGCTGGCTTCCGCCATCACAGGACCCTTGGCCACGTGCCTGTTTAAGCTGGAAATGAACGGCGCAGCAGTGTCCTCCGGCATGGGCACCTGCGGCTTCGTGGGTCAGATCGGCGTATACACCGGCTGGGTCAATGATGTGGCTTCCGGTGCGAAAGCCGCCATCACCGGCATGGACTGGGCCGGAATGGTGCTGATCTGCTTCGTGCTGCCCGCTGTGCTCAGCTGGGTGTTCTGCGAGGTTCTGCGCAAAAAGGGCTGGATCAAGGAAAACGATCTGAAGCTGGATCTGTAAGGCGGCAGTGCCGCCAGCCAGTGCGTTACGAACCGGGTCTATTGACCAACACCATTGGGTGGGTGGCTCGGTATCGATCCATGATACAATACGTTAGGGAGGGGCCATGCCCCTCCCGTTTTCCTTATCTTCCAAAGATTCTGGTTACATTCGCCAGAGACTGGGTGACTGCCGACAAGTCCTGAATGGCCTTGTTCAGCGCGTCAAAATCGATGCCGTTCAGCTTTTCCATGGTAGCTTCCATGCTCTGCTGCCCGGTGGTCACCAGGCCGTCCACATTGGATACCATACCCTGCAGATCCACCTGAGACAGCTGATAGGAGGTCTGTTCCAGGTAATCCAGCACCGTGCCCACCTGATTCACCGCGTCCTGTGCCTGTCCCAAAATGGCATTGATCTGCGGCATCAGCTTCATCACCGCGCAGGTGAGCACCACGATGCACACCGCGCACACCAGCACCAGGGCAGTACGGGCATATCCCGAATATGTCTGCATCCGGCTGTTTTTCTCGATTTTCCGCAATAGCTCCAGAGTATCCTTGCTTTCTTCCATTTTCCCCAGCGACCTTTCTTATGTTTTCGACTTGGCAACGAAAAAGCCTTCCCCCTCGGGGAAGGTGGCCGAGCGCCAGCGAGGTCGGATGAGGCTGTACGCAGTCACGATTTCGCTGAATGCCCGAACAAAGCGTAGGCTGCTGCCGCACCTCATCCGTCACGGCTACGCCGTGCCACCTTCCCCAAAGGGGAAGGCTTTTTTCGCCCTGCATTGTCCATACTACCATATCTGACAGCCGAAAGCAACCGATATTCTCCCGGGAATTGACATTCGACTCCCAATCATGTATAGTTATGCCATATTTTTGACATCAATATGAGGAGGAGATTCTTTGGAGATCATCACCCAAGTCAACGGAATTCTCAACGCCTTCATCTGGGGTCTGCCCGCCATGGTGTGCATCATCGGCGTGGGATTGTTTTTGAGCTTCAAGACCGGCTTCATCCAGATCCGCAAATTCCCCTACGCCCTGCGCTGCACCATCGGGCGGATGTTCAAGAAGAAGGAAGCCAGCGACGGAGCCCTCACCCCCTTCCAGGCGGTGTGTACCGCCCTTGCCGCCACCGTGGGCACCGGCAACATCGCGGGTGTGGCAGGCGCCATCGCCATCGGCGGCCCCGGTGCGGTGTTCTGGATGTGGATTTCCGCGCTGCTTGGTATGTGCACCAAGTTTTTTGAGGTCACGCTGGCGGTTCACTTCCGGGAGCGCAACGATCGGGGGGAGCTGGTGGGCGGCCCCATGTACTATATTAAGAACGGTCTTGGCAAGAAATGGATGTTCTTAGCCTATGCCTACGCCTTCTTTGGCGTGTGCGCCGTGTTCGGCACCGGCAACGCCACCCAGGTCAACACCATCACCGCCGCCATCAATGCGGCGCTGCTGAATTTTAACGTACTGTCTTCCGAACAGCTTCCCACCTGCAATCTGATCATCGGCATTGTCATCTGCTGCATCGTGGGCCTGATTCTCATCGGCGGCGTCAAGCGCATCGGCCGGGTCAGTGAAAAACTGGTACCCCTGATGGCCCTGCTGTATGTCCTGCTGGCGCTGGGCATCATCGTCGTCAACGTGGACGCCGTTCCTGCTGTGTTCGCCTCCATTTTTAAGGGTGCGTTCAAGCCCTCCGCCGTCACCGGCGGCATCGTTGGCAGCTTCTTTTTGAGCATGAAAAAGGGCGTGTCCCGGGGCATCTTCTCCAACGAGGCGGGCCTCGGCACCGGCTCCATCGCCCACGCCTGCGCCGATACCCGTGAACCCATTCAGCAGGGTATGTTCGGCATCTTTGAGGTGTTCATGGACACCATCGTCATCTGCACCATGACGGCTCTCGTGATCCTCCTCAGCGGCGTGTCTGTTCCCTACGGTCAGGCCGCCGGTGCGGAGCTGACCATCTCCGGCTTCACCGCCGTCTACGGCAGCTGGGTGTCCATCTTCACCGCCGTTGCCATGTGCTGCTTCGCCTTCTCCACCATCATTGGCTGGGGCCTGTACGGCGCCCGGTGCGCGGAGTTCCTGCTGGGCAGCAAAGTCATTCTTCCCTTCAACATTGCCTACGCCCTCATCGCCATCGTGGGCGCTACCGTGAATCTGGGTCTGGTGTGGGACGTGTCCGACACCTTCAACGGCTTCATGATCGTGCCCAACCTGATCGCCGTATTCGCGCTGGCTCCCAACGTTTTCAAAATGATAAAGGAACCTTTTCAGGAGAAATGAATACTTGTTTGCCCGGGAAGTTACCTTCCCGGGCGTTTTTTACCGGCAGAGCTTTGCCACGATTTCGTGCATCTCCTCCTGGGAGCTGGCGTGGTGCGCCCGCTGAATCAGGGCATCCTTTTCCTCCTCTGTCAGGTTGGAATAGGCGTTGAATGCCGGGGGATTCATGGCAAGGGCCATGCCAAAGCCGATGGGAATGTTGTAAAAGTCCAAAGTCTCACCTCCTTACGCCGCCGCTTCAAGCATATTTTGGATATAGATGCCATATCCAGTATCCGGGCTGTTTACCAGAACATGGGTCACGGCTCCCACCAGCTTGCCATCCTGAATAATCGGGCTGCCGCTCATACCCTGTACAATTCCTCCGGTGGTGCGGAGCAGCTCGGAGTCCGTCACTTTCAGCAGGAAATTCCGGCAGTCTGCCCGGGTTTGCGGATAGATTTTCAAAATTTCCACAGAATACTCCTGCGCTTGCCCGCTGCCGATCTGCGCCCGGATGGCAGCCGGGCCCAAATGGATCTGCTCATACGCAGCCATCGGCAGCGCTTCGCCCTTCCAGCCCCGGGCGGTGACGCCGAAAACGCCCTGGGCCGTATTCCGCAGCAGCGGCGCCATTGGCTCCATGGAACGGGCAGTGCCCTTGAGCTGGCCGGGATTGCCGCTCTTGCCTTTTTTTACCTCCACCACATCCGCCGCGTAGGCATTGCCCCGGGTCATTTTGAGCAGCCCGCCGCTGTCGCTGACCCCGTGTCCCAGCGCGCCGAAGGCTCCGGTATCCGGGTCATACCAGGTCACCGTGCCGATGCCCGCGATGCCCTGCCGCAGATAAATTCCCATTCTGGGCCCATCCCGGGTCTGGGTCGGCTTCAGCGTCAAATCCCGCTGCTTTCCGCCCCGGCTCACCGTCAGGTTCATCTCGGTTTCTCCGGAATCCAGCGCGGAGCGTACATCCTCGGCGCAGGTAACGGGCGTGCCGTTGATTTCTACGATTTGGTCGCCGATCTTCAGACCCGCGTCCTTTGCCGCCGCGCCGTGCACATCATCATAAGCCGCCACCGTCACCGTATCACTATATAATTGCAGGCCGATGACCTGTCCCACCGGCACCAGATTCCGGGCCGCCAGCGCCCGCACAGGCAGCAGCGTCAGCAGCACAACTAAAATTGAAAGACGCGAAAAATGCCGTCTCATTTTTCTCCCTCCTTTTTTCTGTGCCCTCTTAATATGGCTTGCAAAGAGGAATGTAACCGCTGAAAAAGTCGAAAAATCAGGAAGGAGCTGCACGCTTAGACAAATAATGGCACAGAATCATGTCATTCCGAGGGAGCGCAGCGACCGTGGGAATCCGTTCTCCATAAAGACATCAGCCGCCTGAATTTGGAAAATGCGGATTGCCGCACCAGTAAAGCGCGCTGGTTCGCAATGACAGATTTTCTTAGCGGTCGATTTACCTATTGACAATGTAGGTTGATGGTGCTATATTACCCATGGAAATACTAGGTAAATACCTGTGGAGGAATAGAACTATGCGAGTTTACGCGGATAACGCGGCCACCACCGCGCCAAGCCAGATCGCCATCGACGCGATGCTGCCCTGCCTTACGACCGTCTACGGCAATCCTTCTTCCCTGTACTCTATCGGTCAGGATGCCAAGGAAGCGCTGGAAGCCGCCCGGGCCACCGTGGCCCAGTGTCTGGGCTGTGAGCCGAGAGAGATCATCTTCACCTCCGGCGGCAGCGAGGCAGACAATCAGGCCATTATCTCCGCCGCCCGGTTCGGCGCGCGCAAGGGTAAAAAGCACATCATCACCACCGCCTTTGAGCATCACGCCGTACTGCACACCCTGGCCAAGCTGGAGAAGGAAGGCTTTGAGGTCACCTATCTGGATGTAAAAAACAATCACAACGTATCCGCCCAGCAGGTCAAGGACGCCATCCGTCCCGACACCTGCCTGGTCACCACCATGTACGCCAACAACGAGATCGGCTCCATCCTGCCCATCCCGGAGATCGGCGCGATCTGCAAGGAAGCCGGCGTGCCCTTCCACACCGACGCGGTGCAGGCGGTGGGCCATGTGCATATCAACGTCAAGGAACAGAACATTGATATGCTGAGCCTGTCCGGCCACAAGTTCCACGGCCCCAAGGGCGTAGGCGCCCTGTATGTCCGCAAGGGCTTCCCCCTGGTGAACATCATCGAGGGCGGTGCTCAGGAGCGGGGCAAGCGGGCCGGTACCGAAAACGTCCCCGGCATCTGCGGTATGGCCGCCGCCATGAAGTACGCCTGCGAGCACATTGACGAAAATATGCCCCGGGTTGCCGCCATGCGGGATCGGGTCATTGAGGGGCTGAGCAAAATTCCCCACAGTGCCGTCAACGGTGACCTTGTCCACCGGCTGCCCGGCAATATCAACTTCTGCTTCGAAGGCATCGAGGGCGAGAGCCTGCTGCTCCTGCTGGACGCTAACGGCATCTGCGCCTCCTCCGGCTCTGCATGTACCTCCGGCTCTCTGGATCCCAGCCATGTTCTGCTGGCCATCGGCCGGGTCCACGACGTGGCCCACGGCTCCCTGCGGCTTTCCCTGTGTGAGTACAACACCGACGAGGAAGTGGATCACATTCTGAAGGTCGTCCCCGAAGTCGTCCAGTATCTGCGGAACATGAGTCCCGTGTGGCGTGATCTGCAGACCGGCAAGCGGGAATATATCCTATAATGCTTATCGGTTTTCTGCCTGAAACCGATATGCACATTCTGTAAAATCCTGTGGTGTGCGGCTTTCACTCCACACTCCACACTCCACTCTCCACACTTCACACTGAACACAAGATTGATTTTTAAGGAGCGATAATAAAATGGCACTGTATAGTGAAAAAGTTATGGATCACTTCATGCACCCCCGGAACGTGGGCACCATCGACGATGCCAGCGGCGTGGGCGAGGTCGGCAACGCCAAGTGCGGCGACATCATGAAGATCTATCTGAAAATTGAAAACGACATCATCAAGGACGTGAAGTTCGAGACCTTCGGCTGCGGCTCCGCCATCGCTTCGTCCTCCATGGCCACCGAGATGATTAAGGGCAAGTCCATCCACGAGGCTCTGGAGCTGACCAACAAGGCTGTGGCCGAGGCTCTGGACGGTCTGCCTGCCCACAAGATGCACTGCTCCGTGCTGGCGGAGGAGGCCATCAAGAACGCCCTGAAGGACTACTTCGATAAGAACAACATTCCCTACGACCACGAGAAGTTCGAGGAAATGGATCACGAGCAGCTCCACGCTCAGGTCCACGGCGAGTAAAGCCTATGATCGTATCCACCAAAGGACGCTATGCCCTGCGGGTGATGGTACATTTTGCTCAGCGGGGCGGGGAGGACTACATCCCTCTGAAGGAGATTGCCGAGTCGGAAGAAATCTCCCAGAAATATCTGGAGTCCATTATGGCGACCCTTTCCAAGGCCGGATTTGTGGACGCGGTTCACGGCAAGGGCGGCGGCTACCGCCTGAACCGGAAGCCGGAGGATTATACCGTCGGCAGCATCCTCAAGCTCACGGAAGGCGGTCTTGCCGCGGTGTCCTGCACCAGTCAGGGCGCCGCCGCCTGCTCGAGGTCGGAGTGCTGCGAAGCAAAGCCCATGTGGGACAGGCTCGACAAAATGATCGACGATTTCTTTGAGGATATTACCCTTGCAGACCTTCTCAAGGACGGAAAGTAGCGTAAGCAAAAACGCCATTCTGCGGTGCAGAATGGCGTTTTTTTGTTCTACATATTGAAGATATTTCCCAGCACCGCGCCGTCGGATTTCGGCTCCCTGGGGCGGATGGAATCGTAGGCGATGGCATAAGCCGTCTCCGCGGGATTGCGCAGGAAGTAATACACCGCGAACTGGGCCGCCAGATACAGGGCAAAGAACAGATAGTAGCTCACCGTGCCGCTCCACGGGAACGTCACACCTGCCATACCCAGCAGCACATCGCCATAGCACAGAATACTGGCGGCAAGACTTCCGGCATAGTATAACCACAGTCTCACATCCAGCTTGAATAGCTTCAGGCAGTTGCCCTTCATCATCTTCCGGCTTTCCCGCAAAGCAGCCATTGCGCCGATGCCGGGCTTGTCAATGATGATAAAATGCGCCATCCGCAGCCGGAACAGCACGGGAATGGCCAGCGCCGCCGCCACGATGACACACATCACAAAGGCCGGGATCATGGCCTGTATGAGCTGGGCGTACAGCTCTTCATCCAGCACCATCTCCGGACTGAGCAGGGTCACATTTTCCAGCACCGGGGCGAGCAGCTCCGTCACCTGTCTGGACCAGGGTGTAAACATGAAGAGAATGGAAGCAATGTAAACGCCGCCTAGGATAATTCCGAACAGGAGCAGTCCTTCCAGCAGCACGCAGCGCAGCAGCAGCCAGAACCGGTCAAAGCCCAGCCGCAGGGTCTGAGGGGATACATACTGCCCTCTCGCGACCCGGAGCATGGATGCCTGATAGCCCAGCTCCACGCACATGGTCACCAGTGCCGATACATACGGCAGCACAGACTGTACCGAGGACAGGATTGCCCGCTGTCCCATTCCGCTCAGGCCGGTGGTCTGGCTCACCTGAAGATCCAGCACAAAGCCCACCAGTGCCACCAGTGCGGACAGCCCCAGAGTAATCCCGGCATAGATGGCGGCAATCCGCTTTGCCTGTTCCGCATCCGCCAGCCGCCGACAGGCGGCCTCTTTGATTTCCCGCGTATTCTCAATATCCATAGCGTTCTCCAAATCGTATAATTCTACCTACAGTTATAAACCAAAGTGTCGGAAATAGCAAATGAATTTTTTGTTATCAATTACTTTCTTTCAAATATTGTCAACTTATACCCCAAAATTCATCTGTATTTCTTCACAATGGCATTCGATTTCAAAACTATTTGGAGACGTTAATTTACAGAAACCAACTTTGCTAACAAATTGCTGGCAGCGAATGGCCTAAAATCGAACTAATTGTGTTCGTCAACTTTGCCTTGCTTCCATCTGCAATGTGGGAGTAAATGTTGGCAGTTGTCCCAAAATTGGAATGTCCCGCCCAGCTTTGCTCTTCCTTCATACCTACACCATTTGAGATAAGACGCGGTGTTGCCTTAGGGCATCACCGCACAATGGGAGCTGCGGGCTCCAGCGGATCTTTTGCCGAATCTCCTTGCCCCATTATGCGGTGCTGCCCTAATAAAGCCTCCTGCCTGTGCCGGAGGTTTTGATGTGCTGCCCTCTTGCAATTGGGAACTGTTTTTTGTATACTGGACGAACAACATCGAATGGAGGTAGAAGGAGGAATCATGGGTAAGAAGCGGCTGGATGCCCCTATGCTGGGCATCATTTTCGCACTGGCCTGGCCCACCATGCTGCAGGAGCTGATGCAGACGGCGGTGCAGTATATCGACACCGCCATGGTTGGTTCTCTGGGCACCCAGGCGACAGCAGCGGTGGGGGCTACCGGCACGGTTTCCTGGCTGGTAAACGGCACCGTATCCGCGCTGGGAGTGGGCTTTCTGGCCTATATTTCCCAGGCAGTCGGCGCGGGAGAGCAGGAACGGGCCAATAGAGCCGCCGCCCAGTCTGCCCTGATGGCACTGGCTGTGGGAGCAGTCCTGACGGTTCTCACAACCAGTCTCAGCGGCTCCATCGTCCGGTGGATGCAGGTGGCGCCCGGCATCCGGGACGCGGCGGCACAGTATTTCCGCATTCTATATCTGAGTATGCTGTTTCGTACTATGAACATTCTATTCAGCATGGTTCTCCGGGCCGTGGGAGACTCCCGAACGCCCATGAAGGTGGGATTGCGGGTAAACTTCCTGAATGTGCTGCTGAATACCCTCCTCATTTACCCCGCCGGAACAGCACATCTGATGGGAGTTTCCTTTCCTATGTGGGGCGCCGGCTGGGGGATCAACGGCGCGGCTGCCGCCAGCGCCATCGCTTGCACCTACGGTGGGATCTCCATGGCTGTCAGACTTTGGCGGCATCCGCTGATTTGCCTCCGGGGACAGCGGTTTACGCCGGATCCTCAGGTTCTGAAGCCCTGCCTGAAGGTAGCGGTTCCGAATATGCTCCAGCGCTTCGGCACCTCTCTGGGCTATGTGGCCTTCGCGTCCATGATTAATGCGTTGGGGGATGTATCCGCCGCGTCTCACACCATTGCCAATACGGTGGAATCCCTGTTTTACATCCCCGGTTGGGGAATGCAGACTGCCGCGGCAGCGCTGGCGGGCAACGCCTACGGCGCCCGGGACGGCAGAAGGCTGAGAAGTCTTGGCCGCACCTTCCTGCCTCTGGAGGTTGGGCTGATGCTGTTTTCCGGCGGTATGCTTTTCCTGTTCGCGCCGCAGCTTGTGGGCCTGTTTTCAAAAGACCCTCATGTGACGAAGCTGAGCGTCACCGTGTTGCGGATGGTGGCGGTTTCCGAGCCTTTCTATGGGGTGCCCATCGTTCTGGAGGGGCTGATGCAGGGAATCGGAAAAACCACGATTCCGTTTCTGTTCAACATCGCCGGAATGTGGGGCGTCCGCATTCTCGGTACATTCCTGTGTACCCGTCTGCTGGAGATGGGACTGGTCAGCGCCTGGGGCTGCATGATCGGCCACAATCTGCTGCTGTTTGTCCTGTTCACTGCCTATTACGCCGCCGGAAAGGCTCTGCCCAAAGCGATACAACCAGAGAAATCTGAGTAAATCGTCTGCTGCCGGGCGTGGGGCAGGCGCTCTGTTGGGCATCGGCGGAGCGTTGGTCATTATCGGAAACGGAAGTCAGGGCGGTTTTGACATCATTGCGATTATACTAAACAAAAGTGGAACCTTCCAATTGCGGCTGTGGTCAACGGCATCGATGCCCTGCTTACTCTTCTGCAGGTCATTCACGCTTCAGCGGTACAAATCATCGGTGCACTCCCGCTGGTAGCAATGTGCGGCGTTACGATGAATTTCCTGATCGTTCAATGCAGGGCAAAACATTTGCCGAGGACGGAACCGAAAAAGGTTTGAATAGGGCAGAAATCTGGAACGGAAGCATGAATGTAATTTTTGTTGATATTACAAAGATTGTAGGAAGATGTAATTACAGCAGCTCTGCAAGCAACCTGCCCACCCTGTGGAGGGAAGCATATGTTTTTTGCTGGGGTACATAACAACTCCTTCCAATCACAATGGTTAGAGCGGGATTTTGGCGGCATATTCCGCGGCAATTTCCAGAAAAGCGTTTTCGTCGATGGAGGAATCCTTCTGCGTGCAGCGGAAGAAGGTGTTGATGAGACCCCCTGCGTAGAACGCTGCCACGCCCTTGAGCTTGCCGGTGTCCTGAGCCAGATCTGGGCAGGAACGGCGCAGAACCAGGATGATATCCTCTGTGATCTGATCCAGCAGGATGCTCAGCAGCAGCGGAAACATACTGCTGTTTTCAATGTTGTGCACCATTTTCTCGTGCATATGCCAGAATCGCAGCAGTTCCTGACTCATTTGCAGGAAGTATGCCGCCGCTTCTCCATCCATCACATCCGGCGGCAGCTGATCCCGGAAGGTCGAAACCATTTCCCGGATATAGAAAGCAAAATACTCATATTTATCCCCGAAGTGCTTATAAAACGTGGTGCGCCGGATCATGGCTCTGTCGCACAGCTCGTTGACGGTCAGCTCCTCAAACCGCTTTTCCTCCAACAGCGCCACAAAGGCATTTTGCAGCGCAAGATAAGTTTTCTGAATACGTAGATCGGTATTTTTCTCCATAGAGTCCTCCCAGTACGGAAACACTTTTGCCCTTTTGTCAGCTAACTGACAGAACGGCATGCCTGTCTCTTGCATTTTTTCTGAAAAGAGAATATCATTTTCCACTACAAATGTCAATTAACGGTCATATGTTGTGGAGGCGTGATATGAAAAACCAGAACCGCACCTATATGCTGGAAATGGAAACTCCTCTGGGGAAGCGCAGGGGCGTTTTGAATTTGATCCTGTTGGGTGACAGCGTCAGCGGCGATCTGACCCTGTTTACCAGAACCGCTCCCATCCTGGAGGGACACTGCATCGGCGGCAGGCTCACATTTCAAGGGGAAATGAAAACGCTAGTTGGCGGACTGCCTTATCAGGCCAGCGGAATTCTGGGTGAGGACTCGCTGGAAATGGAGATCCATACGGCCCGAGGGCATTACCTGGTCCGAGGCACCCGTAGGGAGAAAGGAGGGGCTTGACATTGGCACAGGAAAAGAATAACGGCGCAAACGCCATGATGAAGCTGGCGGCGTTCATTGTTGACAAGCGCAACCTGTTCTTCCTGCTGCTGGCCATCGGCGTGATTTTCTCCATGTTTTCCACCAACTGGATTCAGGTGGAGAACGACCTGAAGGCCTACCTGCCGGCGGACTGCGAAACCCGCAGAGGGCTGGACATCATGGATGACCAGTTCATTACCTACGGTACCGCTCAGATCATGGTGGAAAATGTGTCCATGACCCGGGCGCAGGCGCTCTGGGAGTCGCTAAAAACCGTAGAAGGCGTGCTGAGCGTGGACTACGACGAAACCGAGGACTACCGGAACGTCTCCGCCCTGTACAGCATCACCTTCGACTACAGCGAAAAGGACGACGGGTGTCTGGATTCGCTGGAGGCCGTCAAGCAGGCCCTCGCCGGGGAGGATTTCTATGTGTCCACCTCCCTGGGCAATTCCTCGGCGGACATCATCGCCCAGGAGGTCAGCGTCATTATGGTGCTGGTGGCGGTGATTGTGGTGGCGGTGCTGCTGCTGACCTCCCAGACCTACGCGGAGGTGCCGGTGCTGCTGCTGACCTTTGTGTCCGCCATGATTCTCAATCAGGGCACCCAGTTTCTCATGGGCACCATTTCCTTCGTGTCCAATTCCGTGACCAGCATTTTGCAGCTGGCGCTGTCGCTGGACTACGCGGTAATTCTGTGCAACCGCTATAAGGAAGAGCGGGAGAGCCTGCCCATCCGGGAAGCGGTCATTACCGCCCTGAGCAAGGGCATCCCGGAAATCGGCTCCAGTAGCCTCACCACCATCGGCGGACTGGTGGCCATGCTGTTCATGCAGTTCAAAATCGGCCCGGACATGGCCATCTGCCTGATTAAAGCGGTGCTGTTTGCCCTGCTGTCCGTGTTCGTGTTTATGCCGGGCTTTCTCATGCTGTTCGGCCCCCTGATGGACAAGACACGGCACAAGAATTTTGTGCCGAAAATCCCCTTCGTCGGGAAAATGGCCTACAGGACCCGCTACATCATTCCGCCCATTTTTGCGGTGCTGCTTCTGCTGGGCTACCACTATTCCAGCCGGTGCCCCTACGTCTACGGCTACGGAGAAATTGAGACGCCCAAGCTCAACTACGTTCAGATCGCGCAGAACAAGATCGACGATAACTTCGGCGCGAGCAATTTCGTGGCGCTGGTTTATCCCAAAACCGACTATGCCGTGGAGAGGGAGCTGCTGGCAGAGCTGGACACCTATGAGGAAGTGGACTACTCCATGGGCCTGTCCAATGTGGAAGCCATGGACGGTCATATGCTGGCGGATAAGCTAAGTCCCCGGCAGTTCGCGGAGCTTGCCGGGCTGGACTACGAGCTGGCGGAGGCGGTGTATGCCGCTTACGCCGCAGAGCAGGAGCAGTATGGTCAGATTATCGGAGGTCTGAGCACCTATAAAGTGCCGCTGATCGACATGATGCTCTTTGTCTGCGACAAAATCGATGAGGGAATCGTCACTCTGGAAGATGACCAGATGGATTCGCTGAAGGAAGCCCAGACAAAGATGGAATCGGCAAAGAAGCAGCTTCAGGGAGAGGACTTTAACCGTGTGCTGATCTACCTGACCCTGCCGGAGGGCGGGGAAACCACCTACGCCTTTCTGGATACCCTCCGGGAAATTGCCAGGGGCTATTATCCTGAGGGAGAGGTCTTCGTGGTGGGCAACTCCACGGTAGAGCAGGACTTTAAGCTGTCCTTCGCTACAGATAATCTGGTGATTACCGTTGTGTCCATCCTCATTGTGCTGGTAGTGCTGCTTTTCACCTTCCAGTCTGCCGGTATGCCGCTGCTGCTGATTCTGGTGATTCAGGGTGCCATCTGGATTAACTTCTCCATTCCTGCCTTTACCGGCGCGCCCCTGTTCTTCATGAGCTATCTGGTGGTTAGTTCCATTCAGATGGGCGCGAATATCGACTATGCCATCGTGATTTCCAGCCGGTATCAGGAGCTGAAAACCCAGATGTCCCATCGGGATGCCATTGTGGAAACCATGAACTTTGCTTTCCCCACCATTCTGACCTCCGGCAGCATCCTTGCCTGTGCAGGCACCCTGATTGGCATGATGACCTCGGAGGCAGCCATTGTGGGCATCGGTCAGAGCCTTGGCCGGGGCACCATTCTCTCCATTGGGCTGGTTATGTTCGTGCTGCCGCAAATCTTGCTGATCGGCGGCGAGGTCGTGGACAAAACCTCCTTCTCCATGCCCCATACCAATTTGCCCCGGATTTCCAGCAGCGGCCATATCCGGGTGGACGGTCTGGTGCGGGGAGAAATCCATGGTTATGTCAACGGCATTGTCCGGGCAGATATCAACGGCGATGTGGAGCTGAATCTGCTGTCTGGAAAAACAACGCAGGAAGGAGGAAAGGACAATGAAGCGTAAGTACTTAGCCGCGCTGCTGGCGTGCATCCTGCTGGCGGGCTTCCCTCTGCCTGCATCGGCAGAAGAAGGAAACGATCCCCCTTCTGATACAGAAACTCTCCGTATCACCTCGGCGGAGGACCTGCTGCGCTTTGCGGAAAACTGCGCGCTGGACAGCTGGTCACAGAATAAGCAGGTGCTGCTTACGGCGGATATTTCTCTGGAGGGAACAGACTTTGCCCCCATCCCCACCTTCGGCGGCAGCTTCGACGGCGGCGGACATACCATCAGCGGCCTTTCGCTGACCCAAAGCCTGTCGCCTGCCGGCCTGTTTGGAACCCTTCAACCTACTGCGGTGGTGAAAAACCTGACGGTTCAGGGAACCGTCACCCCCGGCGGCGACGGACTGTCCGTGGGCGGTATTGTGGGCGAAAACCATGGCATGGTGGAAGACTGCGCCTTCACGGGAACGGTTGCGGGCGAGATCAACACCGGCGGCATCGCGGGTATGAATTACGGTACGCTGCGTGCCTGCCGCGCGGAAGGCAGCGTAACCGGTGACAACCGCACCGGCGGCATCGCGGGATACAATTTTGGCAGGATTGCTTCCTGCCGCAGCGATGCATCGGTAAACACCGAAAGCGTGGACCCCACCATCAATCCCAAGAACCTCCGTTTGAATTTTAATTTGGACTTCTCCCAGACAGCCAATCTGGATGCCGCCGACGCGGCTTCCGATACCGGCGGCATCGCGGGCTATTCCAGCGGCACCATAACAAGCTGCGTCAATTCCGGCTCTGTGGGGTACCCCCACATCGGCTACAACCTGGGCGGTATCGCGGGCAGAAGCTGCGGCTTTGTGGAAGGCTGCCGCAATGAAGGTTTCATCACCGGGCGCAAGGATGTGGGCGGTGTTGTGGGACAGATCGAGCCTCACATCCAGACCATTCTTTCCCCGGACTATCTGGAAACCCTGAGCAAGCAGTTTGAGAATCTGGGCGGTCTGGTCAGCCGGGCGGGCAGCAACGGTGCGGATATGGGCGGCGATGTGCAGTCCTGCATCCAGACCCTGACCGGCTATCAGAGCAGCGCCCGTTCCGCGCTGGAATCCCTGGTTTCCGGCGCTGCCAGCGGCGAGGTGAACGAGGAAGCCCTGTCGAGCCTTGGCAGCGCCGTGCAGGGGATGGCGAACACCTCCGGCGATCTGCGCCATGCCATCGGGCAGGGCGTAGATACCCTGACCAATGACATCAGCGCCATTTCCGGTCAGATCAGCGCCATTTCCCGCACCTTCGCGCTGGCCACGGAGGATGCGAAAAAGGAGACGGTGACAGATATCTCCGAGGTGGATTTGGATGCCATAACGGAAGGTCTGGTAGGCTCCTGCCAGAACAGTGCGGCGGTGGAGGGCGATCTGAACGTGGGCGGCATTACCGGCGTCATGGGGCTGGAATCCACCGCCGACCCGGAGGATGATGCCCCCAGCGGAAATCTGACCCAGAGGCGGCGGTATGAGCTAAAGGCCATTGTGCGCGACTGTGAAAATACCGGCAGGATTACCGGCAAACGCAGCTATGTGGGCGGCATTTGCGGACGGATGGAACTGGGTCTGATCTGCGAATCCCGGGGCTTTGGCACCATCACCAGTGAAAACGGCGACTATGTGGGCGGTATCGCGGGTCTTACCGGCGGAACCATCCGGAGTTGTTTTGCAAAATGTACTCTGTCCGGCGGAAGCTATATCGGCGGCATTGTAGGCTCCGGCATTGCCGAGGATTACAGCGGCGATTCCAGCACTGTCAGCGGGTGCTACTCCATGGTGGAGATTCCGGAAGCGGAACAATATGTGGGCGCCATCGCCGGAGTCAATACCGGGGTGTTCACGGGGAATTACTTTGTATCTGATACGCTGGCAGGCATCAACCGGGTCAGTTATTTCGCGCTGGCACAGCCCATATCCTACGATGCCCTGTACAGCGAGGATTTTCTGCCCAGCCCCCTGAAAACCTTCACTCTGTCCTTTGTTTCGGATGGGCAGACTCTCAAAACCGTCCTCTTCCATTACGGAGATTCCTTTGACGATTCTGTTTTCCCGGAGCTTCCTCAAAGGGAGGGGTGCTACGCACGATGGAGTACGACCAATTTGACAGATCTGCGGTTTGACACGGTAGTCGAAGCATCGTACTATCCTTATATTACCTCCCTGGGTTCTACACAGACGCGTCCGGAGGGCAAGCCCATGCTCTTTGTCCAGGGACAATTTCAGGATAGGGACAATCTTTCCATCGTCCCCGGTACAACTTCGTTCCCGGAAACGGAGGAACATCCGGTGTTGGAGCAGTGGCATATTTCCATCCCTGCCGACGGACTGGAAAGCCATACCGTTCGTTACCTGCCTACGCAAGCGGATGCGGTGGTTTATCTTCTGAGAAACGGCAGCTGGAGCAAGGTTTCTACAGAGGAAATGGGCAGCTATCTTGCTTTTGAGGCGGAAGGCGCGGAGGTGGAAATTGCCGTCACTGCGGCTCCTGTCGTCAATATGCGGTGGATCATTCTGGCGGCAGCGGCGGTTGTTCTGCTTCTGATTCTTGGATTGCTTCTTTGGGAATGGAAAAAGCGCAGAAAAACCGAAAAAAAGATTTTCAAACGGCGCTGGTGGCTGCTGGCCCTGTTGCTGCTTGCCTGTGCCGGTGCAATCCTTCTGTACCGATACTTCCCCCAGATCCGGGCGGGGCAGACGGTTCAGGCCTACGATCTGCTAAAAACCTATCTGGAGCAGCCGGAACAGCAGATGCGTCTGAGTGTGAAGGCCCAGATTGAGAATCAGGATGCCGGCTTTACCGCGAATATTCGCAGAGTCCATACCGAAGATACCTCCATTACCGAGATTTCCGAGGGAGTGCGGAAGCTGTATTATGCCGGGGGTGTGGTATTCCTGGAAAACGGATCAGCTTTCCGCCTAAACGGGGCAGCGCCGGATTATTCCGCCCTGCTGGAAAACACACTGGAGATTTACAGGCAGTCGGATATCAGCGCTGTGGATGGTACTTACACCATTACGGCGGAGGGCAGCCAGGCAACGCAAAGCCTGCGGCTGCTGATGCCGTCTGCCCAGGCCCTTCTGCCGGAGGCAAACCGCCTGACGGTAGATCTCATCACGGAAAACGGGGCCCTTTCTCAGCTTCGGTTTACAGGAGCAGGCAATCTGACGGATTCCGTCAAAACCCCCTTCTCGCTGTCGGCAATTGTGGAGTTTCTCCCGGCTTCCGGCGATGTTACCATTCCCAAGCCCGTTGCCCAGGCGGTTTCCACTGGTAATTACCAGGCGCAGGAACTGTATTCCGATGATCTGGTGCGGTTGATTGACGCATGGACCCGGCTTCGGAGCAAAGACCCGGTTGCGGCTGCGGTCACTCTGGAAGCAAGCTGCGGCGAGCTGACGCTCAGCGATGCTTTTTCGTACTACCAGTGGCGCGCATCGGGCACTCCCATTCGGGGTATGGAAAAGGATGGAAAAACCTTCTACTTTACCGACAATGCAGTCTGCGACGAAAACGGCAGGAGGGTGTCTGCCTCCGCTGCGGGAAACCTTGATCTGGCAAACCTGCTGGATATTGCCCTGATGAACATGGAAAATACGGAATTCAAGTGCCGCCAGGACGATACCGCCAGCGTTTATACATTCAGACTGAACCAGGCGGGAATGGAACAGCTTGTTCACGGCGTTTTTCCCAAGGCGGAGAAGCTGAAGATTTCCGGCGAAAAAGGAAGCATCCTGCTCAGGATTGCGGATGGCAGCCTGCAAAGCGTTGAGATCACCTGTGACGGTAGCGGGAAGCTGCTGACAGCGGCAGTGGATATCGAGCTCAGCCTAAAGGCTCAGCTCCAAAATGACAGCCCGGGACCCGGGCTGCCGGATGCAGTCAGGCAGGCGCTTGAGAAGTAATACTAATTCTCGATAAAAATGTTCAATTTTTATCGAGAAGGCACCGCCTGATGGCGTTGCCGAATATGTGATTTTCGGAATAGAAAATCACATATTCCCGTCTCATATGATTCTCTAATAAAATGTTTAATCCGGATTG
>JALFJQ010000030.1 GCA_022775085.1 Clostridiales bacterium
AATTGAATCGCCTACAGATAAATCTCCACATGTGATAAAGAAATATTTTTCTCCGGATACTGTTAGAATATTACCCCGTTCCTGATGTCCATTATAGTGGAATCGCACGCCAATCGGTCCATCTTCGATTTCCTCAATTTGGCCAATTGTGGATAGCGGTGTAGCATTAGAATCTTTTTTCACTGCAACACCATAATAAAGCTGATTAAGAAACACATAGAAAAATGTTGCAATAATGAAGAAATACAGAAGAGGTTCAACCAAATGCTTAAAACCACCATGTTTGCATGATTGAATTTGTTTAAGTTGTAAAATTACTGACTTTAACCTGCCTGCCATAAAAAACACTACTATGAGCAAAATAAAAAGGGGAACGGTAAATAAGCATTCATAATACTCTTCATACTGAAAACTCATATAATAATTCATCCATTCCTCTCAACTATATAAATCAATTACAATCGGTGGGAAATAATAATCTATACCAACAGAAGCGCTTGGCATCATCATGCTTTCAGCAGGATATAATCCGATAGTTAATGATGTCGCTTTGACTGCGCTATCATAGTCTTCTCTTGGGTCAACACAATGATCAACGCCTATGATCCAACTTGCATTTGCGTCGACAAAGGGCCCGCCATAGTCTCCAACCTTTTCATAGTTTTCTGCAACGCCAAGAGAAGCTGTAACACCGGTGGAGTTACCAACGCTCATTCCGACATGTAAATATACTTCATATACGTCGTTTACTAAGTCAGCAACGACGGATACACCTGCTTTTTCTCCCTTTGTACTTGTATATGAAATGTCGGCAACAAGACGCGATGAACATGCCTCTGCCTCTTTTTTGCGTAAATACGCCCGTAACTGGGGATCCATTTGTCCCGTGTCACTCATCATCGTACTATATGTTCGGATTGAACCAGTAGCGTCCTCACATTTCACAGAATCGTTGCAACAATATGCAAACATATTATAGCCAACAATACCCTGTCCGGTGCTGGCATATGCATCTGCATTGAGGAATCTGCCGACGTCGGGATCGTAATAGCGGGACTGGAGGTAATAGAGCGAGGACTCTTTCTCGTCGCAATAGCCATGGCGACCAATTCGCTGATTTTAGACAGCGCAAAATAGATGGGCTTACCATGCAGGATACTGCTATTATTTCGGGTGGGTGTTGTCCCGCAAAGTACGTTTTAGCAGATCCATTACACGCTGCGCAGCATAAATCGTTGTAATCATCAGGAGGTCTGTGTCCATTTCTGCAAAGTTAATGGTGTACCCGGTGTTCTCAGTCAACTGGGTAAGAAACACGCGCTGTGTCCTTCCATTTCCCTCCCGAAAAGGGTGCAGCTCATTCACTGCGCAATAGAAATCTGTGATTTCCTCCGTGCTGGAGTAGATCAGACGGCCCAGAGCGTCGTAGGTGTAGGTATGGGTCAGACCGAGGGCCTCGTCCTCCACCTGGTAGAGCTGCCCGTCGCCGGTGTAGTGATATACGAATCTTGTGCTTCCATTATACTTGACTTCCGTGACCTGGTCAAGGTCGTTATAGACATACTGGAACGGCGTACCGTTGCCATAGGTCATGGATTCCACATCGCCGGTGTGGACATTGTGGACATAGCTGGCAAGCTGCTGGGTACCGACCGTGTATGTGAACTGTGGCGTTTGGATCCGCAAGATGCTTTTTGGCATAACAAAAAAAGCAGGCCAGAAACGTACAAGCCGTCCCTGGCCTTTTCGGATTTATGATAGTTACAATGTTTAAGTCTCTTTATCTAGATGGTAATGTCGAATTGTTGACCATCCTTTTTCTAGTTGCTTTGAAATGCTGAGCGGCGTATTTTCCAGTAAAAGTTTATATGTTTTCATAGAAAACTGAATACGAAACATTTTGTTTGACAACGGCATTTTAACAATGTTGTGATAGTATTTCATTGGGATTGGCTCCTTGCTGAAATAAATCCAAAACTGCTTTGTAAGCGATAACACACCATAGTCAATGCCAACGTATTGAATTTCACTGTAGTCCAGTCTTTTTGAATGGTGGAAGGGTGCCCGAAGTTCCAAGCAATTCTCCCGTATAACACAAATACTGAAAAATTGGAATGCCGGGACAAAGAAAGCGACATAACAAAGAACAAGCAGTCCGCCAAACATAATAATTCCAACGAAGTCTTGATGATGAAAAATTGCGGAGATAGTTTTGCATGTCGCTAAAATCCCGTGCATTATATCAATTAAAATACAGCTAGTAATGATTGTAACAGCAATCAGTGAAATAGTGGATAAAACAAAGATATAAGGACTGGTAATAAATCTAATATTCTTTTTTTCCATCATTTTGTAGTACCAAACAACTTATTTCCAACGAGCGAATAGAGACCGCCGAAAATTCTGTGTAATCGACAAAAGATGACAGCATAAAGTCTGACGACTTGGTCAAGAATGGAAGTAAACATTCAAGACAAGAAAAGGAGTCAGAATTATGCAGCCAGTACCACAGGATTTGATGAAAGAGTATGTCCAAAGCCAGCATTTCACCAGCACTGCAGAGATCATGCAGGCCATGAAAGAGATGTTTCGGGATGTGATCCAGACAGCCATGGAGGTTGAGATGGACGAGGACCTGGGCCGGGAGCGGTGCCAGCGGTCCCAAGAGCCGGAAGGCAAGCCCAGGAACTACCGGAATGGCTATTCCAAGAAGACCGTCAAGACTCAGTTGGGCGAGATCGACATCAAGGTGCCCCGGGACCGGAATGGTTCCTTTGAACCAAAGATCATCAGCAAATACGACCGTAATGCTGACGGTATGGAGGAAAAAATCCTTTCTTTGTATGCCTGCGGCATGGGTCAGCGGGATATTTCTGAGCAGATCAAGGAACTCTATAATGTGGAGATTTCTCCAGAGCTGGTCAGCAAGATCAGCGAAAAAATCATGCCGGAGGTCAATGCCTGGCAGAACCGTCCCCTGGAGAGTGTCTATCCCTTCATCTTCATGGACGCCATCCACTACAAGGTCAAGGAGGATCACCGGTACGTGACCAAGGCCGCTTATGTAGTCCTGGGCATCACCATGGATGGCCGGAAAGACATTCTCGGTGTATGGATCGGCGAGCATGAGAGCAGCAAATTTTGGCTGAATGTGTTGAACGACCTCAAAAGCCGAGGTGTTATGGATGTTTATCTGTTCTGCACCGATGGACTCTGCGGCATGATGCAGGCCATCCAGGCGGTCTATCCCAAGAGCTGCCTTCAGCGCTGCATCGTCCATCAGATCCGCAGCTCCACCAAATATGTCAGCTACAAGGACATCAAGCAGGTCACGGCAGACCTGAAGAAGATCTACTCTGCGGTGACTCTGGAAGAAGCGGAAGAAGCGCTGCGCGTTTTCTCCGAGACCTGGCGCAAACAGTATCCTTCCTGCGTGAAAAGCTGGGAGGAGAACTGGGAGGTCCTGAGCACCTTCTTTGAATACCCGCCGGAGATTCGCAAAATCATTTACACCACGAACATCATCGAAGGGCTGAATCGCCAGTTCCGACAGATCACCAAGAATAAGCCGTCCTTTACCAATGACGATTCCCTGCGCAAGATGCTTTACCTGGCCTCTCAGCGCATCGTAAAGCACTGGCACGCTCGCTGCCAGAACTGGGATATGGTCCTCAGCCAGTTGGAGATTATGTTCGCGGACCGCGCCGCCGGCTGATTCCCTTGTGCTATTGTTCCCGGCTGGCCGTCGCGGCATTCACGCTTTGGCGCGCATACCGCGCCGTCCGCCGGAACCGGGGCAGACAAGGGAATTCAGTCGAACCCTGCAATCATCGCTACCAAATTCTTGACTTTGTCGAAATTCGCTTACACAAAATTCTCCGGAGTACCCAAACCGTTGATTTTACTGGTTTCTTCCAGATCCTTTAATGACACTCGGACCATAAAAACCAGAAGGATATCCGTCCTTCTGGTTTTTATTTTTTTCTGTGCCGGGATTCGAACCATGAAATGTAGCTGTCCGGTGGACAGTTGCTTGCCGCCGGCTCGACGGCGGCGACTCCTTGTTTTGCGCCCTTGGGCGCAAAAGCGCCGAATCTCGGCACTCGGACCACGTCGTCGCGGACTGCATATCGTTCGCGATGACGTTTTCTTTTTCAAAGCAGACGTCATCTCTCACTCTTTTCGTCGCTCCTCCTTTCCAAATCGAACCCACTTCGTTGGGCTTCGATTTGGTGATCTGTGACCGGAAAGTTCAGATCCTTTCACGACCACCAGACCACGTCGGAGCAGGCGCACACCGCTGCGCCGTTTTTCCGAATCGAGATCGTTTTGGCGCGACGACCCGGCGCGCCCTACAACCTGCGTTTTCTCGCGGGGTCGGATGCCTCTGCTCCAAGCTGCTGTGAAAAGATTCTCGCTTCGCTCAGAATGACATGAGGCGTTGCTGTAGGGCGCGACGACCCGTCGCGCCCTACAGTGCTGCGGCGCGGGGTCAGCCGTCGCCGCGGGTCAGATTGTCCGCGTAGTCCCGCAGACTCTCGAAGGAATTGACGCCGCCTGGGCGGGTGCGGATCTGCTCCCGGACGTAGTCGGGCAACTTGTCAAAGAACTGCCGGGCCTCCGGCTCGCTGCGCAGCAGGCCGTCCAGATTGGGATACTTCATCAATCATCACCTCCGGCCTAGGATTTGCAGATGCAGAGCCGGATATGCTAAGGTAACACCGCATAATGGGGACTGCGGTCTTCGGCGGATCTTTTGCCCCAATCGCGCAGTACGAAAAATGGGAAATACATCCAGTATTCCCGCATTTTTCATACTTTCGCTTGTGTCAAAATCTCTCGCCGAATCTCCTTGCCCCATTGTGCGGTGCTGCCCTAAAAAACTGATTGACAAATCAAATGCGCATGCTATAATGAAATCAACTTCTTTCGATTTGAGGCGGAGCGATGACGGCGGACGACCGGGAACAGGCCCGGGTGTTCAAGGCCCTGGGGGATGAGCGGCGGCTGCAGATTCTGCGGCTTCTGGCGACCGGGGAGAAGTGCGCCTGCGTGCTGATCGACGCCCTGGATATGCCCCAATCCACCCTGTCCTACCATATGAAGATTCTCTGCGGCTCCGGCCTCGTGACCGGGCGGGAGCAGGGAAAGTGGACGCACTACAAGCTCGACCAGGAGGCGTTTGCGCGGGCCGCTGCGATGCTGCGGACGCTCACCGCCCCCGACGGCGAATAAACAGGGCCATCCCGGAGGATGGCCTTTTGCAGGACATTCAAATCGAAAAATATTGATGTGAAATGGGGCGGAAATATGGAAATTATCCGGAAAATCTGGGAAATTTTCCAGGAGGAGGTCCTGGGAATGAAATGGCTGGGCCGTCTGATCGGCCGGGCCGTCGAAGCCTGCGGACTTGACCCCGCAGGCAGAGTGGGCGGCAGCATCCAGTTCTTTTTCTATGACACCATCAAAATCCTGGTGCTGCTGGACGTTCTGATTCTGATCATCTCCTACATCCAGAGCTACTTCCCGCCGGAGCGCAGCAGGCGGATTCTGGGCCGCTTTCACGGCCTCGGCGCCAACTGTACGGCGGCTCTGCTGGGGACGGTGACGCCCTTCTGCTCCTGCTCGTCCATTCCGCTGTTCATCGGCTTCACCAGCGCGGGCCTGCCCCTGGGCGTGACCTTCTCCTTCCTGATTTCTTCCCCGATGGTGGATTTGGGAAGTCTGGTCCTGCTGATGAGCATTTTCGGCTGGAAGGTCGCCATCGTCTATGTGGTACTGGGGCTGGTGATTGCCGTGCTCGGCGGCACGGTGATTGAGAAGCTGCACCTGGAGGAACAGGTGGAGGAGTTCATCCGGAACGGCCATGCGATCGATGTGCCCCAGGAGGAACTGCATTTCAAGGACCGGATGCGCTATGCCTGGGGACAGGTGCGGTCGACCGCCAGGAAAGTCGCGCCCTATGTGCTGATCGGCGTGGGCATCGGGGCGGTCATCCACAACTGGATCCCCGAAGAATTTATCGTGAAGATTCTCGGAACAGGCAATCCCTTTGGCGTTATCATTGCCACCATCGCCGGCGTTCCCATGTACGCTGATATTTTTGGCACGATTCCTATTGCGGAGGCTTTGCTGGCCAAGGGGGCCCAGCTCGGCGTAGTGCTGGCCTTTATGATGGGCGTCACGACGCTGTCCCTGCCGTCCATGGTCATGCTCCGAAAGGCCGTGAAGCCGAAGCTGCTGGGTATCTTCGCTGCAATTTGCACCGTCGGCATCCTTGTCGTAGGTTATTTTTTCAACGCGATTCAGCCAATTCTGATGTAATGGAGGAAACAAACATGGCACTGTTCAACTTTGGAAAGAAGAAGGAAGAGACAAAGGCGCCGTCCTGCTGCTGCGGCGGCCCGGAGGCGCAGACGGAGAAACCCGCCGCCTGCTGCTGCGGCGAACCCGTGGAGGGTATCTGCTGCGTGAAGGTGCTGGGAGCGGGCTGCAAGGCCTGCCATGCCCAGTATGAAAACGCAAAGGCTGCGGTCCAGGCGCTGGGGCTGGACCTTGAGGTGGAGTATATCACCGATATGGAGAAGGTCATGGGCTACGGCGTCATGTCCATGCCCGCCATCGTCGTCAATGAGCAGGTGGTCTCCATGGGCAAGGTGCTGAGCGCCGCAGAGACAGAGGCCCTGCTCCGGAAGCTGGGAGGCTGAGATGCAGAGGGTGGCGTTCGTCTGCGTCCACAATTCCTGCCGCAGTCAGATCGCGGAGGCCCTGGGGCGGCATCTGGCGGCGGATGTGTTTGAGAGCTATTCCGCCGGGACGGAGTTGAAAGACTGCATCAATCCGGACGCCGTCCGCCTGATGAAAGCGCGGTACGGCATCGACATGGAGGCTGGGGGGCAGCACAGCAAGCTGCTTGCCGACCTTCCGCCGGTGGATGGCGTGGTGACGATGGGCTGCAACGTTCAATGCCCCCTCCTGCCCTGCAAATGGCGGGAGGACTGGGG
>JALFJQ010000056.1 GCA_022775085.1 Clostridiales bacterium
TTCTATAGATACCATCTCGCCCTTTACGCCAGTGAACTGCTCTGCCACGGTGAATGGCTGTGAGAGGAAACGCTGTACGCGGCGTGCGCGGTTTACTATCAGTTTGTCGTCGTCAGACAGTTCGTCCATGCCGAGTATGGCGATGATGTCCTGCAATTCCTTGTACCGCTGCAGAATGCCCTGCACGGCACGGGCGGTCTCGTAGTGCTCCTTGCCCACGATCTCCGGGGACAGAATCCGGGAGGTGGAGTCCAGAGGATCCACGGCGGGGTAGATGCCCAGAGAAGCGATACCACGATCCAGAACCGTGGTGGCGTCCAGATGGGCGAAGGTGGTGGCGGGGGCGGGGTCGGTCAGGTCGTCCGCGGGGACGTAAACCGCCTGTACGGAGGTGATGGAGCCGTTCTTGGTGGAGGTGATGCGCTCCTGCAGGGCACCCATTTCGGTGGCCAGCGTAGGCTGGTAGCCAACGGCGGAGGGCATACGGCCCAGCAGAGCGGACACCTCAGAACCGGCCTGGGTGAAACGGAAGATGTTGTCGATAAACAGCAGCACGTCCTGATGCTTTACATCACGGAAGTATTCTGCCATGGTCAGGCCGGAAAGGCCCACCCGCATACGGGCTCCTGGCGGCTCGTTCATCTGACCAAAGACCATGGCTGTCTTGGCGATAACGCCGGACTCGGTCATTTCGTTGTACAGGTCGTTGCCCTCACGGGTACGCTCACCGACACCGGTGAACACGGAGTAGCCGTTGTGGGCGGTGGCGATGTTGTAAATCAGCTCCTGAATCAGAACGGTCTTGCCCACGCCCGCGCCGCCGAACAGGCCGATTTTACCGCCCTTGGCGTAGGGACAGATCAGGTCGATGACCTTGATGCCGGTTTCCAGAATTTCGGTAGCGGGCTGCTGCTCCTCGTAAGAAGGAGCGGGGCGGTGGATGGGCCACCGGGCGTCGCCATCTACGGCGGGCTTGTTGTCGATGGGCTGACCCAGCAGGTTAAACACACGGCCCAGGCACGCATCGCCTACGGGCACAGAGATGGGAGCACCGGTATCGGTGGCTTCCACGCCCCGCTGCAGGCCGTCGGTGGAGGACATGGCGACACAGCGCACCACGTTGTCACCGATGTGCTGGGCAACCTCGGCAACGATGACCCGCTCGCCCAGAGGGATCTCGATGGCGCTCAGCAGCGCGGGCAGCTGGTCGTCGGGGAAACGAATGTCAAGAACAGGACCCTGAACCTGGATCACGGTTCCTTTGTTGTTGGCCATTGGGGATTCAACTCCTTTATTTAAGGGAATTAAGAGCCGGCGACAATTTCGGTAATTTCCTGGGTGATGGCGGCCTGACGTGCCCGGTTGAACTTCAGGCTCAGGTCGGCGATCATCTCGTCGGCGTTCTGGGTTGCGGAGTCCATGGCGGAGCGGCGGGCAGCCTGCTCGGAGGCCCGGCTCTCGCACAGCGCGCCATACAGCACGCCGCCCAGATATTCGGGAACGATGGCAGCAAAGACCTCTTCCGCCGGGTGTTCGTACAGGGTGTCGCAGCGGCGAGGCGGCGCATTTTCTGTCACTTCCGGCTTTTCAAGAGGCAGCAGCTTCATGAAGTCCGGAGACTGGGACAGCATGGACACGAAGTTGGTGTAAGCCACGTACACCTCGTCGTACTGTCCGTCCAAGAAAGCCCGGCTTACCTGCTTGGCAATGGAGAAGCAGTCACCGATACCCACGGAAGCGGCCTCTGCGTAGGAATCCGTCAGAACGGGGATGCCCTTGCTCTTAAAGCTGTCCACGGTCTTTTTGCCGATGGGCAGCACGGTGGCTTTCTTGTCCTGAATCTGGGCATAGACCATTTTCAGAACGTTGCTGTTATAGCCGCCGGCAAGGCCCCGGTCACCCGCAATGACGATATAGAGAACCTTGCTGCCCTCCCGTTTTTTGAGGTAGGGAGAGGAAAAGTCCCGGTTGGAGCGGGTGATGTCCTCGATGGTATTCCGCAGAATTTCAAAATAGGGCCGGGAATTGGCAATCTGCGCCTGCGCCCGGCGAAGCTTGGAGGTAGCAACCATTTCCATGGCTTTCGTGATCTGCTTGGTGCTCTCCATGCTCCGGATGCGGTTTTTGATTTCCTTGGTGGAAACGCCAGCCATGGGAAACCTCCTTCCTTATGCCGTGAACTGAGCCACCAGCTCGTCCAGAGCGGCCTTCAGCGCGGTTTCGGTGTCGGTTTCCAGCTTGCCGCTTACGCGGATGGCTTCCAGCACATCGGAATGGTAGTTGTCCATGTGCTCCTCCAGCCGCTTTTCAAACTCCGGCACCTGCTCCACAGAGATGGAAGCCAGATAGCCGTGGGTGACGGCGTAGATGATGCACACCTGCTGGGCAACCTCCTTGGGGGTGCCGTTTTTCTGCTTCAGCACCGCCACAATCCGCTCGCCCAGAGCCAGACGGGACTTGGTGTCCGCGTCCAGATCAGAACCGAACTGGGCAAAGCTCTGCAGCTCCCGGTACTGGGAGTACAGCAGCTTCAGAGAGCCGGAGACCTTCTTCATGGCCTTGATCTGGGCGTCGCCGCCCACGCGGGACACGGAGATACCGGGGTTCACGGCGGGCATAACGCCGGAGTTGAACAGCTCGGTTTCCAGGAAGATCTGGCCATCGGTGATGGAAATGACGTTGGTGGGAATGTAGGCAGAAACATCGCCTGCCTGGGTTTCGATAATGGGCAGCGCGGTCAGAGAGCCGCCGCCCAGTTCGGGGGACAGCTGTGCCGCCCGCTCCAGCAGACGGGAGTGGAGGTAGAACACGTCGCCGGGGTAAGCTTCCCGTCCGGGGGGACGGCGGATCAGCAGAGAGATGGCACGGTAGGCCACCGCGTGCTTACTCAGGTCGTCATAGATGACCAATACATCCTTGCCCTGATACATGAAGTGCTCACCCATGGTGCAGCCCGCATAGGGGGCGATATACTGCATGGGGGCCAGCTCGGAAGCGGTGGCGGAGACAACGATGGTATAGTCCATAGCGCCGCCGATGGTCAGGCTCTCCACCACCTGAGCCACGGTGGAACGCTTCTGACCGATGGCAACGTAGATGCAGATGCAGTTCTTGCCCTTCTGGTTCAGAATGGTGTCGGTGGCGATGGTGGTTTTGCCGGTCTGGCGGTCACCGATAATCAGCTCACGCTGGCCACGGCCAATGGGAATCATGGAGTCGATGGCCTTGATGCCGGTCTGCAGGGGGCGGGAGACGTGCTGCCGCTCGATGATGCCGGGGGCGGGCATTTCGATAGCCCGGTAGCCCTCAGCCTCAATGGCACCCTTGCCGTCAATGGGCTCGCCCAGGGCATTGACAACACGGCCAATCAGCCCCGCGCCCACGGGCACGGACACGACACGGCCGGTACGCTTGACGGTATCGCCCTCCTTGATGCCCTGATCGCTGCCCAGAATGGTGATGGATACGGTGTCCTCCTCCAGGTTCTGGGCCATGCCGAAGGAGCCGTCGGGGAATTCCACCAGTTCACCGGACATGCACTTGTCCAGACCGGAGGCCTTGGCAATGCCGTCGCCCACCAGAATGACAACGCCGGTCTCACTGGCTTCCATTTTGTGCTCGTAGTTTTTGATCTGACTACGAATGATTTTTGTGATTTCTTCGGGTCTCAGTTCCATACAGTCCCTGCTTTCTCGTCAGAGTACGGTCTTGCTCAGCAGCTCCCGCACCGCGTCCAGATGGTGGGACACGGTATCGTCCAGCCGCTGACCGTCATAGTCCAGGCGGACACCGCCCAGAACCGCAGGATCGATGCGGTTATGCAGAATAATGTGCTTGCCGGTGATTTTATGCAGCTTCTCGGTGATCTTCCCGCTCTGCGCCTCCGACAGCGCCACGGCGGTGACGGCGGTCACCCGCAGATTGCCGTTGTCCAGATCGAAGTGGTCCGTAAACGCGTCGCAGCAGTCTCCAAAATGGCGCATATAGCCCTTTTCCGTGAGAATTTTCAGGAAATTCAGCACGTAAGGGTGCACCTTACCCCGGAAGCTGTCGTCAAGAACAGCGCAGCGTTCGGCCTTGGTCAGGTTGGGGGAGGAAAGAAGACGGATGAAATCCGGCTCCTGACGAAGACCTTCCCGCAGAGCGGTAAGCTGCTCTCCGATTTGGGCACAGAGAGCTTCCTCTTTCGCCAGTTCGTACAGGGATTCGCCGTAGACATTTCCAACTTCCGTCATACGTTATCACCCAATTCGTCAATAAAGCGGTCGATCATATCCGCCTGATCACCGGCGTTCAGCTCCCGGGCAACCACCTTGCCGGCGATGGCCATGGCCAGATCGGAAATTTCATTCTTGGCCTCGTTGATAGCCTTCTTCTTCTCCAGCGCGATGTCGGCAGCGGCCTTGGACTTGATCTGAGCGGCCTGCTGCTGGGCTTGGGAGATGATTTCCTCGCTGCGGGAATTGGCGGTACGCTGGGCGGTCAGCAGAAGATCGTCTGCCTTTGCCTTCGCCTCGAGCATATTCTGCTCATAGGTTTTCTTGATGGCCAGCGCTTCGGATTTGGCATTTTCCGCCTCGGTAATCTGCTTGTCGGCAGCTTCCCGGCGCTGGTCCAGGATGGCCTTGATCTTGTCCAGGAAGAAGATCTTCACAACCAGCAGCTGGATGAACAGGTTGCAGATCTGGGCGATCAGGGTCACGGGGTTTACCGTCACTAAGGACTGGTAAAGGGTATCCATTGCGTTGCCTCCTTCCGGCGTAAAATAAATGGATTTAATGCCGGAATCAGCCCAGATAGTTCATGAACATACCGGGAGCCACGAAGATCAGCAGCAGGCCGGTGACGAAGCCGTAGATACCGGTGGTCTCGGACAGAGCGATGCCCAGGATCATGGAGCTGGTCACGTCACCCTTGCACTCGGGGTTCCGTCCGATAACTTCACAGGCACGGGCGGCGCAGTTACCTTCGCCGATACCAGGGCCGATACCCGCGATCAGAGCCAGACCTGCACCAATGGCGCAACCTGCCAGAGCAATACCTTTAGCCAGAATTTCCATACGATTATCCTCCTAAAAATGATTCCTTTTTTATTCAAATGGCGGCAGTCAATCGCCTGCGGCCTGTTTGATGAAGAGAGTGGTCAGCGTGCAGAAAATGAACGCCTGAATGCAGCCGCCGAACCAGTCGAAGTACAGGCTGGGGATGGCGGGGATGCCGATGGTCAGCCAGGGGAAAGTGGCACCCAAAGTGGTGAAGATGCCCAGCACACCCAGCACAGCGGCGATGATGCCCACGATAAAGGGAAGCTTCCTGCCCTTCTTCCGACCCAGCACAATCAGAGCCGCGCCAACGGCTGCCACAACGATGCCCACATACAGGTTGGAGCCGAGGACATGGAACAGGGCGGTATTGGCGGCGGTGAGGGCGGCGTAGATCAGAGTGCTGATGACCGTGCCGGACAGGATGTTGCCGAAGTGACGGCAGGCCATGGACACGGGGGTGAAGCACTCGCTCATGATGTTGATGGGCAGTAGAATGAAGATCGGCTCCAGGAAGCCCTTCAAATAGCCGCCAATGCCGGAGGCTTTGATCTTGTGGTAGGTGATCAGCACGAACACCACCAGACCCCAGGCCAGCTCCGTCATCAGGTCAGCGGTGGGACTCCAGATGCCAAGGAGGCTGATGAGGTTGGAAATGATGCTGGTGACGAAAATGGTGCCCACCAGCGGGATGTAGCGGTCAAATTCCGGCCCCATATTGCCCCGGACGAAGTTTACAAGAGAGGTGTAGATCATCTCCGCCACCGCTTGCTTCCGGGAGATGCCTGTCACCTTCAAATTGGAGCCAAGCCAGATGCACAGGGCGGAAATGATAATCATCACCAGCCAGGCAACTGCCAGGGTCTGGGTGATCTGCACCGTGCCGAAAATGGGGACATTTTCAAAGGTTGCCAAAATTCGCGCGCCGTTGATTGATACTTCCATAAAACACAATCACCTCATTATATATGGATTGTTATACTTCAAAGGGGCCGAGGTTATCTTCTTCCGGCTCGTCCTCCATGGGCTTGGCGGGGGTGTCGCTGGGCTGGAACAGCCTGTTCCGGCTTTGCAGGAAGAAGATCACCACGTTGGGAAACAGAATGGGGGCCGCCCCCGCTACAAAGTGGATGGGCTTCAGCACAAAGCACAGCACCACCCAGCCCGCCTGCAAAAGAAGGCGGATATTGTAGCTGAGCTGGAAGCGGGCCTTCATTTTCTTCTTGTTTTCGATCTCCACGGCGCTCTGCACCGTCAGGCACAGGATGGCGAAGTTCACGACGGCCACCACGGAGCCGCAGGCTGCGCCCAGCAGAACGCGGAAAACGTCAAAGGTGCCGACACCGACAAGGCTCAATAGAAACAGGGCGGCAATCATCACGCCATCGCAGGCCAGAGTGCCCAAGGCGATGCGGGAAAGCTCCTTGCGGGAAGCGGGTTGTAATTTCATTGGATGGTTCCTTCTTTTTAAGTGTGGTCGTTGAAGCCGACAGGATGCTCTTTTTTGCCGCCGGCCTCCTCTGCCGCCTTGCGCAGGGAGCGCAGGCAGGAGCGGGTGGTTCTGATGCTGGTGAGGATGCCCAGAATGCCGAACGCCGCCACGATCCACATCCCAAACCCGAATTTGCCCTGCAGCCACACGGCGATCAGCAGAAAGAACAGGGTGGGGAAGATGGCGGAAAAGCCGAACTGGCCGACCCACATCAGTAACGCAAGCAGTTTCATGGTTCCTCCATGGTCACTTAATTTACTCTATATTATAGCTTTTTTGCCCCAAAAAAGCAAGGACAATCTGCACGTATTTTCGCGTGTACAGGCGGATAAAGATTATTGTTTCCACTTTGTTCACAAAAGATGATTGATTCCTCTTTTCATTTTCCGGAAAGTAGTGTAAAATGACACAAAGTACGTCCGGCGGAATAGAATGCCATAGAGGTGAGCATATGGTTTGGTATATTTTGCTGGGAACGCTGGCGGCCTACGGCGCTTTAAGCGCGATTTGGGCATCGCTTGGCTGGCTGCTGCCGGGACTGCGGGGCTGCGCGCTGGTGTACATGGGCACGCCGGAGGAAGGCGTTTGCCGGAGATACCGCTGGCTGCGGGGGCTGGGACTGGTGAGCTGCCCCTTCATCGCGGTGACGGAGTACATGGCAGACGAAGATACAGAAGTATGCAGCCGGGAAGAACTGATGGAACGGTTGGATTGGGAGGCAGAGAGATTTGGCGGAACAGGAACTGGAGATCATTCAGGGCGCGATCAGCGCCGTGGTATATCAGAATTATGAGAACGGCTATGCCGTCCTGCGGCTGAATGTTGGCGGCGGACAGACGGTGACGGTGGTGGGCACCATCCCCCTGCCCGCCGTGGGCGAAAAGCTCATGGTCACGGGAAAGTGGAGCAATCACAGCAGCTACGGACGGCAGTTCGAGGCGGAGTTTCTGGAGCGGCTCATGCCCCAGACCACCATGGAAATTCTGAACTATTTGTCCAGCCGGGTTATCAAGGGCATCGGCCCCCGGATGGCGGCCCGGATTGTGGAGCATTTTGGCGACCAGACCTTGGCGGTCATGGAGCGGGAGCCGGAACGGCTGGCGGAGGTCACGGGCATTTCCCGGGAGAAGGCCCGTTCCATCGGCGAGGAGTTCCGCTTACAGGTGGGAATGCGGCAGATCATGGAGTTTTTCGCCCTGCACCACCTGCCGGCGGAGCTGGCGGTGCGTACATACAAGCGCTACGGTGACAGCACCATGGAGCTGCTCTATGATGATCCCTACCTTCTAATGGACGAGGAATTAGAGGCCTCCTTCAGCGCCGTTGACCAGTTTGCCATCGCCTTGGGCGTGGCAGGGGACGACCCCCGGCGGGTGGAGGCGGGCGTCCAGTTTGAGCTGAACTACAACCTCACCGGCGGTCACAGCTTCCTGCCGGAGGACAAGCTGATCGCCGCCACTGCGAAGCTCCTGTCTGTGGAAGAGGACACGGTGAAGCAGGCGGTGGAGCGTCTCCTGGAAGTGGATAGGCTGAACAGGGAACAATTGGCGGGCATCACCGTCATCTACCTGCCGCAGCTGTACGAAGCGGAAACGGAATCCACCCGGCGGCTGCTGGAATTCGCCGGGAACACCTTTCCGGAGCCGAAAAACTTAAACAAGCTGATTGCTTCCGTAGCAAAGGACAGCGGCATTGACTATTCGCCTCAGCAGTTGGAAGCCATCCGGGAGGCGGCTACCTCCGGGCTGCTTCTGATCACCGGCGGCCCCGGCACGGGAAAAACCACCATTTTGAATGGAATTCTGGAGCTTTTGGGCCGGATGCAGCTGCGAACCCTGCTGGCAGCTCCCACAGGCCGGGCGGCCAAGCGGCTATCAGAGGTCACCGGAGAGGATGCTTCCACCATCCACCGGCTTCTGGAAGCGGGCATCGATCCGGCCACGGGGAAGATGTTCTTTGCCAGAGACGAGGAAAATCCCTTAAAATGCGACGCGGTGATCGTGGACGAAATGTCCATGGTGGACGTACAGCTGCTCCACAGCCTTTTACAGGCCATCCCCCAAGGGAAACGGCTGATTCTGGTGGGCGACCCCGACCAGCTGCCCCCGGTGGGGCCGGGGTTCCCCTTTGGGGATATGCTGCGAAGCGGCGTTCTTCCCTCTGTGCGGCTGACGGAGATTTTCCGGCAGGCCCAGGAGAGCCTCATTGTCATGAACGCCCACCGGGTGAATCAGGGGGAAATGCCGGACTTAAAATGCGTCACCAGCGACTTTTTCTTCATGCGCAGAAATAACGAGGAGAGCGTGTGCAGTCTCGTTCGTGACCTGTGCGCCACCCGATTGCCCCAGAATATGGGCATTCCCTCCGATCAGATTCAGGTGCTGTCCCCTACCCGCAAGGGTGCCGTGGGCACGGTGAACCTGAACCGGCTGCTGCAAGCCGCCCTGAACCCGCCCGGCCCCGACAAGAAGGAGCGCACCTTCGGAGACTACCTGTTCCGGGAGGGCGACCGGGTGATGCAGATCCGAAACAATTACGACATTTTGTGGAAGAAAACGGACGCCAGTATGGTTGGTGCGGGGATTTTCAACGGCGACGTGGGCATTATTCAATCCATCGACACCGGGACGGAGACGCTGAGCGTCCTGTTTGATGATAAGGTGGCGGAGTACGATTTCACCCAGCTCAACGAGCTGGAACCGGCCTACGCCATGACGGTGCACAAGAGTCAGGGCAGTGAGTACCGGGCGGTGGTGCTTACCGCCTGGAATGGTTCGCCGTATTTACTCAGCCGCAGCATCCTCTACACCGCCATCACCCGGGCGCGGGAGCTGCTGGTGATTGTGGGAAAAGAGGAAACCGTGGGCATCATGGTGGAAAACGCGAAAAAGAATCGCCGCTACAGCGGGCTGAAGCTGAGATTACAGGGGAAAGTGGGATGAAACTGTATCATTTTCTCATGGAACTGCTGTTCCCGCCCAAGTGCGTGCTGTGCCGTCAGCTGCTGAAAACCGGGGAAACAGACCTGTGCGGAAGCTGCCGCGCGGATGCCCCGGAGTACCCAAACCGCAAAATTAAGCTGCAATTTCTTGACAGCTTCGCCGCGGTCTGGTACTATGAAGGGAACGTAAGGGCCAGCCTTTTACGTTATAAGTTCCACAATGCCCGTTCCTACAGCGCTTCCTACGGCAGAATTCTCGCCATGAAGCTGCTGCGGGAGTACCCGGACGGCTTTGACGTTCTGACCTGGGTGCCCGTGAGCCGCCTGCGAAAGCTGCGCCGGGGCTACGATCAGGTGGAGCTGCTGGCAAAGGCCGTGGGGAAGGAATTGGGAATGACCCCGGTTCCCACATTAAAGAAAATTCGCAACAACCGCCCCCAGTCCCGCCTGAAAGGCGCGGAGGCCCGCCGGGCCAACGTGCTGGGCGCGTACCGCATTCTTGAGAATACGGACGTGAAGGGAAAGCGCGTTGCGCTGCTGGACGACATTCTCACCACCGGCGCCACTGCCGGAGAATGCGCCCGGGTTTTGCTCAGCGCCGGGGCGAAGGAAGTACATTGTGCCGCTATGGCGGCCGCACGAAAGTAAAGGTGTCACTATGAGTCTGTTTTCTATGTTTTCCAACGACTTGGGCGTGGATTTGGGCACGTCCAATGTGCTGATTTACGCCGACGGCAAGGGCCTTGTGGTTCGGGAGCCGTCGGTTGTGGCGGTGGATAAGAACACCGGCAAGATTTTGCAGGTAGGCGCTGCCGCCCGGAATATGCTGGGCCGTACCCCCGGCAACGTGGTGGCTATGCACCCGCTGAAGGACGGCATTGTGTCCGACCACGAAATGACCGTCAAAATGTTGCAGGAAATGTTCAAAACCGCAACGAAGGCGGGTCTGTTCACCCCCAAGCCCCGTGTAGTCGTGTCCGTTCCCTCCGGCGTGTCCGAGGTGGAGGAGCGCAGCGTCATCAACGCCGCCATCGAGGCCGGCGCCCGCCGTGTGTTCCTGATCGAGGAGCCTTTGGCGGCGGGCCTTGGCGCTGGACTGGATATTCGCGGGGCCAGCGGCCATATGGTGGTGGACATCGGCGGCGGCACCACGGACATCGCGGTGCTGAGCATGAACGGCGTGGCCGTGTCCTCCTCCCTGAAAATCGCGGGCAACTATTTTGACGAGATGATCGCCCGGTACGTCCGCCGTCAGCATGGCGTGGTCATCGGACAGGTCACTGCCGAAAGCGTGAAAATCCAGATCGGTCAGGTCTACCCCCGGGACGAGGAACGGAGCATGAACATCAAGGGCCGGGACTTCAAGACCGGTATGCCCAAGATGGTGACCCTGACCTCTACCGAGATTTACGAAGTCCTGCGCCGCCCTGCCCGGCAGATCGCCGACGAGGTGCTGGCGGTGCTGGAGGAGACCAGCCCAGAGCTGGTGAGCGATGTGTCGGAAAACGGCATTACCCTTACCGGCGGCTGCGGCCAGCTGTGGGGCATGGATTTGCTCCTGATGGAGCGCACGGGCATCGCCTGCATTCTGGCGGACGACCCGGACTCCTGCACTGCCTACGGTGCGGGCAAGAGTCTTGCCTGGATCAACAATATGCAGGAAGGCCCCATCAACATCGCCCGCCGCCGTGCCATGCGGGGCTGATAAGATAACGAAGCATTGCTGTCATTGCGAACCAGCGACATTGGCCACTGGTTCGCAATGACTTTTTTTGCGAAATTTTAAGAAATTCCTAACCTTCTTAAGAAAATCATAAGGTATCCGTTGGTTGACAAACCAGATTTTGGAAGATATGATGAATAAAAAGGAAAGGGTGTGTTTTGTATGAAGAAATTTATATCTGCACTTTCGGCACTGGCTTTGACCCTGTCCCTGGCGGCCTGCTCTCAGGACGCTGCCGGGGAGACCACCGTCATTGCCACGGCGGTGCCTGCCGAAACCACAGCTGTGACGGTGCCGGTTCAGGACGGTGTGTACACCGTGTCCACGGTGGACGAATTTATCGCCGCCATTGGCTCTGACCGGGAGATTCGGTTGGAAGAAGGCACCTACGACCTGTCCACCGCCAGCACCTACGCCGGGGAAACCGGCAACGAATGGTGCTATTGGGAAGAAGTCTATGACGGCTATGAGCTGGTAATCCAGTTTGCGAATAATCTCACCATCACCGGCGCGGGAAAAGGCGTGACCATTCTCTCCGCCGCGCCCCGGTACGCCCAGGTTCTGCGGCTGAACAGCTGTAGGAATGTCTCCATGACCGGCTTCACCGCCGGACATACGGTAGAACCCGGCTCCTGCGTGGGCGGCGTTGTCTCTCTGGATTTCAGCAGCGCGATCTCCATTCGGGACGTGGGGCTGTACGGCTGCGGTGTCGTTGGCGTTTACACCGACGGCTGCGACGACCTGAGCATCGCCAACAGCGACATTTACGAGTGCTCCTACAACGGTATCCAGCTGGTGGGCAGCCATCATGTGGATGTGGTCAACTGCCGGTTCTATGATCTTGGAAAAACCGAAGAATGGCCAGCCGATGCGGTATTCAATATGGACAGCAGCTCGGACATCACCATTTCTGACTGCGAGATTTACGACAATCTGTCCCAATACTTTGTCAGAAGCTCCGGTGTGGATGAGGTTGTCTTGAAAAATAACGTCTTCCGGGGCAACTGGGCGCAGGAAAGCGCCTTTGGCACCTTTGGCAATTTTGTGACGCTGGATGGCAACACCTTTGAAGACTGCTGGGTCTACCGCTGGTTCTCGGACGGCTGCGGCGCGGTGGATGCTGAGGGCAACTCCATTACCGAGGACACCATGAACGGACTGATTCCCGCCGAAACAGTTCCCGATGGCCCCAAAACCACCGTCACCGTCACCAATGCCGACGAATTCCTTGCCGCCATCGGCCCCAACACGGAGATCGTCATTGACGCCGAGACCATCGATTTCAGCACCGCCAAGGACTACGGTGGTGGGCCGAAGAAATACTACCGCTGGGAGGACATCTATGACGGCCCCGCCCTTGTGATCGCCGGGGCGGACAATCTGACCATCCGCAGCAAGGACGGAAAGACCAAGAACCACACCATCAGCGCCGTGCCCCGGTACGCAAACGTGCTGACCTTCCTAAACTGCGACAATCTGGTGCTCTCCGGCTTCACGGCAGGCCATACAAAGGAACCGGGCGTCTGCGCCGGCGGTGTGCTGATGTTCCAGGGCTGCACGATGGTCAGCGTTGACAACTGCGGCCTGTTCGGCTGCGGAATCTTAGGCGTTCAGGCGGAAGGCTGTACCAGCATCACCCTGCGCAAATGTGACATCTATGAGTGCAGCAATGGCGGCGTGTCCATGTCCGACACCACCGGCATCACCATCGAAAAGTGCACCTTCCGGGATTTGGGCGGCAACAACCTGATGCTCTACGGATGCAGCGACGTGACCGTGGACGGGAAGCCTATCAACGGGCAGAACTATAACGGAAGATAAATCAGTTGACAGTTATGGTAGAGGTGAAATCGTGGAGAATTTCTTGCTGGAATTATTGGATAAGCTCTGCGGGGCCGTTGTGTCATTGCCGCTGGTTTTGGTTTATATTTTCGTTTGTGACCGGGAGCGGGCAAAGCGGAAATGGGGCTGGATGGCGCTGCTGACCCTGTACTTAAACGCCATGTACATCGTCATCGGCGTGCCGGGGATTCAGTATATCCACTGGGACCCGACCCTCAATCTGATTCCCTTTCAGGATTTCAGTGCCAGCAACATCACGGGTATGGTGCTGAACGCAATCATGTTTGCACCTCTGGGCTTCCTGCTTCCGGCTTGCTTTGAGCGCTACCGCCGCTGGGGCCGGACGCTGGCGGCGGGGTTCCTCACCTCTGTCGCGGTGGAGCTGATTCAGCTGTTTACCTTCCGGGCTACGGACGTGGACGACCTGATTATGAACACCCTGGGTACACTCGTGGGTTTCCTGCTGGCAAAGCTGATCTTCCGCCACAGAACCGCCGTGTACCGGGGCAGGAAGGACTGGCTGGAGCTGACTTCCGTCAACATCATCATCCTGCTGGTGATTGTATTCGCACGGTATCCGCTGATGGAAGCGATTCTGAATCTGTTAAAATTATAATGCGCTTCTCTGGGTAACGCAGCTAAAGGGGAACTTATCAGATTATCATGTCATTGCGAGGAGGGCGAAGCCCGACGTGGCAATCCGTTCTCCTTTTGAAAAGGTTCGTCATCAAAGAGCGAAGGGGGATGCGGATTGCCACGCCAGTCTGCGGACTGGCTCGCAATGACACGGCTTTCTTAATCAGCTAAAGAGCAACATAGTTGAGCAAAGCCGATAAGCATAAAAACAATGAACAGCGTCCGTGAGGTAGAACCTCCCGGACGCTGTATTTTATTCCAATTCCTCCATATCCAGCACATCCCCGTTTTGGGTGAGCTGCTCCAGAATGCCGTCTTGCAGGCGGTAGCCCTCACCGCACAGGAGAAGTCCATCATCGTCCTGATAGAAGTAGCTGCCGTCGGGCAATGCGAAAAAGGTATTTTCCATGCTGTCGGCATAGGTGATGTCCTCAAACAGCCGCAGGCCGTCCAGAACGTTGTCCTTCACCTTCTGATAGTGGGGCAGGATGTTTACATCGGTCAGCCCCAGACCCTCTGCCCACCGGGGAAAGTCCGGGCTGGACTCGCCTTCCTCCTCGGGCTGGACGTAGACGCAGTCGGCGCAGTTCATGCTGCCGGCGCTGATGCCCACCACCACGCCGTCGAAGCGCTCCATCAGCTCCCGCAGGCCGATGTCCTGAAAGAAAGCGTTCTGGGTGGGCACATGACCGCCGGACAGCAGAATCAGATCGCTGCCCGCAATCAAAGCTTCCGCATCTTCCGCGTTGAAGCCGTCGAGAATGTGGTAGGACTGGAAGGGCATTCCCGCCTCGCTGAAAGCGCCGGTGGTGTCCGCGGCAAAGCGGCAGGTATCCTCCCGGTTTGCCGGGTCGGCGGCGATAAACAGCGCCCGGGGACAGGGAGGAAGTACGGCGCGGATGCGATCGATAAATTCATTGTCGTTGCTTAAGATAGCCCGGTCAGCGTCATTTACATAAGGGCTGCTGGTGACAAACAAAACCATGGATTATTTCTCCTTCGGAATGGTAAATCCCGGAAAGTATTCCTCTACGAAGTCCACCTTTTCCACCTGAAAGGATTTGCCGTTCAGGTTTTCCAGGGAACCGGCGTCGGTGGTAAAACAGAATGTCAGCTTGTAGGAGTACAGGGCCTGATAATTCCGGTCAAAGCGCTTGTCCAGCTTGCCGTACTTGCCGTCGCCCAGCAGGGGGTGCCCGGCGTGGGCGAACTGGGCGCGGATCTGGTGAGTTCTGCCGGTAATCAGCTCGCATTCCACCAGAGAAAGACCGTTCCGGCTGGCCAGGGTGCGGTAGTTTGTCTGGCAGGTCTTGGCCCCGGGCTGGGGGGTGTCAGTGACGAACACCCGGTTCTTTTTCGCGTCCTTGAACAGATACCCCTTTAACTGTCCGTCTTTCGGCTTTGGTGTGCCTTCCACAATGGCCAGATACCGTTTGTCCAGCTCCCGGTCCTTGATCTTCTGGTTCATGACCCGCAGAGCCTCGGCGGTCTTCGCCGCGATGACGATGCCGCCGGTGTTGCGGTCAATGCGGTTGCACAGGGCGGGGGTGAAGGCGTTTTCCTCTCTTGGCCGCCACTCCCGCTTCTGATAGAGGTAGGACTGGATGTGGTCGATCAGCGTCCTGCCGTACTCCGCCCCGTCATGGGGGTGCACCGCGAGGCCGGGACGCTTATCAACCAATAGAATGTTCCCGTCCTCGTAGACGATGTTCAGTTTGGGGGAAGCCACCGTCAGGTAGGCGTTGTCCTCCCGGGGCTTATCAAAAAATTCGTCGTTGATATACAGCTGCAAAACGTCTCCGGCATTTAACCGGGTGTCCCGGTCGATGCGCTTGCCGTTACATTTGATGCGCTTGAGGCGGATGTATTTCTGTGCCAGTGAGGCGGGAAGCAATGGGACGGCCTTGGCAAGAAACCGGTCTAAACGCTGACCGGCATCGTTAGGGCCGATGGTAAACTCCTTCATTATACACCTTTTCCTACGTTTTCGTCAAAGTGGCGGTTGATCTGCTCTGTGAACTCCAGAGCGGCATTGTAGCCCATCTTTTTCTGACGGTTGTTCATGGCGGCGACCTCCAGAATCACGGCCAGGTTTCGGCCGGGGGTGATGGGAATGGTGTTCATGGGCACCTTGACCCCAAGGATCTCCGTGAAGTGTTCTTCCAGTCCCAGACGGTCGTAAGCCTCCTGGGTGTTCCAGGGCACAATGTTCATCACCAGATTGATCTCATTTTCCAGCTTGACAGAGCCCATGCCGAAGAGCTTTGCCACGTTGATGATGCCGATGCCGCGCAGCTCCACATAGTTGCGGATGAGGGCGGGAGCGGTGCCCATGAGGGTGCCGGCGGAGACCTTCCGGATCTCCACCGCGTCGTCGGCGATCAGCCGGTGGCCGCGCTTTAGAAGCTCCACAGCACACTCGGATTTGCCGATGCCGCTGTCGCCGGTGAGCAGGATGCCCTCACCGTAGACTTCCACAAGAACGCCGTGGCGGGTGACCCGGGGGGCCAGGGCGGTTTTCAGATAGGCGATGATGGAGGAGACGATGGCGCTGGTGGCATCCTTGGAAAGGAGAATGGTGATATTGTGCTTTTTTGCCATTTCCAGCATCTCCGGATGGGGCTGGATGCCCCGTGCGATCAGCAGAGCGGGGAATTTGTAGGAGAACAGCCGGTCAAAGATGGCGCTGCGGTTGGCGGGGGTCAGCTTGCCCACGTAGCTCATCTCCACATTGCCCATGACTTGCAGACGCATAGGCTCATAGTGGTCGAAAAAGCCCGCCAGCTGCAGGCCCGGACGGGACACGTCCTCCACGGTGATGCGGATGGAAGCGTAGTCCGAAGCGGCGTGGGCGATGTCCAGATGGAATTCTTCCACCAGGGTTTTTAACGGTACGGAATAGGTATCGATCATGATTCCACCCCAAAATTGGTTTTAGTTGAAAATTGAGAGTTGAAAGTTGAAAATGATGGTATCCCTTCGGGATGAATGGAGAAAGGTACGGAATATTGCAGTGTTTCTGTAATTGCTAATTTATTTTGCTTCCATTATAGCCGCAGGGGGCGGGAATATCAACCCATTTTCAAAAAAACGAAAAAATTTGAAAAAAGTGCTTGCATTTTCCCGGAAAGTCTGGTATCATAGTCAAGCGCCTGTTGAGGGCGTAGTTTGTTGAGGAAACATCCGGATGGGAGGTGCAATAAATGGCTAAGTGTGATTTTTGTGGCAAGGGCGTAACCTTCGGTATCAAGGTCTCCCACTCCCACAGACGTTCCAATCGTGCATGGAAGCCCAACGTCAAGCGCGTTAAGGCTGTCGTTAACGGAACTCCCTGCCATGTGTACGCTTGTACCAGATGCCTCCGCTCCAATAAGGTCGAGCGTGCTATCTGATTCCCGTGGCATATAAAATACGCTGCTGATTTTCAGCAGCGTTTTTTATTTGCGGCGAGTCGCCGCGGACAATGCGTTACGTACGCTAGGAGAGAATCGCACCTTGGGCCTCTCGACCGGAACCGCGCAGGAAATTGGACTTTACCGCGCTCACGCCTCCCCTTCAGGGGAGGTGGCCGAGCCTTAAGCGAGGTCGGAGGGGTGCGCACCTCAGTCGGCTGCGCTGACTGCAAGGGGAGTCTTGGGCATTCCAGCAAATTCGTACATATCCGCATGCTGAGTTATGCTGATTTTCTATTTCTGCTTGACGCTGGTGCCCATCACATCGGAGATTTCCGTGACGGTGATGAAGGCAGCGGGGTCGATGGTGGTGACCAGGTGCTTGACCTTTGGAATCTGGAAGCGGTTCACCACGAAGTAGATCACACACTTTTCCGCTCCGGAGAAGTAGCCCCGGGCGTTGATCTGGGTGATGCCCCGGCCAAATTCGTCGGAGAGTGCCTGACAGATTTCCTCCTCCCGCATGGTCACGATCATCACAGACTTGGCCTTGTCCAGACCTTCCACGATAAAGTCAATGGTTTTGTTGCCCGCAAAATAGGTGATGATGGAGTACAGCGGCAAAATCCAGCTGTTGAAGATGATTCCGATAAAGAGGTAGAGGATCACGTTATAGATCATCACGAAGGAGCCGACGGTGAGGCCCAGCCCCTTGGCGAAGGTCACGCCCAGCACCTCCATACCGTCGATAGCACCGCCTAACCGAATGGTCAGGCCGCTGCCCGCCCCGGACACCATCCCGCCGAAAATGGCGCACAGCAGCAGGTCCTGCCCCGCAAAGGGGGAGGAAGCCGTTACATCCACCGGCAGAATGTCCGTGATTACAAAGGATGCAGCGGAGTAGACCAGTACCGCCCAGATGGAGTACACCGTAAAGCACCAGCCCTGCTTTTTCAGGCCGAACAGAAACAGGGGAACGTTAAGAATCACAAGGAACAGCGATAATGTATACTGGGGCGGCGTTGCCTGCCACAACAGCATGGCGGTGCCGGACATTCCGCTGTCGTAGAGGTTCACAGGGGCGAGGAACATGGTCACGCCCACGGCGTTGACGCAGCCTGCTCCAATCAGCAGCAGAAAATTCTGCCAGCGAAGCTCTTTCAGCGCATCCAATCCCATGCGCTGAAGGAAAGCACGGAATTTCTGAAAAAGCTCCCGGATTGGCGGGAGCTTTCTTGCACGTTTCGTCTTCATATTACAGCCAGCCGGGGTTTTCGGACTCGGGCTTCCGCTCACGGGTCAGCAGGGACTGGACGGCCTGACGGACATCCGCACCCTCGTAGAGAACCTTGTAGGCGGCCTCGGTGATGGGCATATCGATGCCCTTGGCCTTGCCCAGCTCATAGGCGGACTTGGCGGCGTAGTAGCCCTCTACCACAGCGCCTACCTCCTTCATGGCGGTCTGAGCGTCCTTGCCCTGACCGATGAGGATGCCCGCCCGGCGGTTCCGGGAGTGCATGGAGGTGCAGGTGACGATCAGGTCGCCCACGCCCGCAAGGCCGGTGAAGGTCTCCTTCTTTGCGCCCAGAGCAACGCCCAGCCGGGCGGTTTCCGTAAGGCCCCGGGTCATCAGCATGGCCTTGGTGTTGTCGCCGAAGCCTAACCCATCGGTGATGCCGGCGCACAGGGCGATGACGTTTTTCAGTGCCGCGCCCAGCTCCGCGCCGGCGGGGTCGGCGCTGGTGTAGACCCGGAGGGTGTCGGACATGAAGGCGTCCTGTACGAATTCGGCTTTTTTCTGATCGGCAGAGGCGGACAGCAAGCCCGTGGGCACGTCAATGGAGACCTCCTCGGCGTGGCTGGGGCCGGTGAGCACCACCACGTCCTTGCCGGTCTCCTGGGCCACCACCTGGCTCATGCGCAGATGGGTGCCCTGTTCCAAGCCCTTGGTGACGGACACCACCACGGCATCCTCGTCAACGTAGGGGGCCACGCCTTTACTGACACTTCTTAAGGGGAAGGAGGGGCTGGCCATGACCACCAGCTTGGAGCCAGCGGCGCAGGCGTAGTCACCGCTGATTTTGAGCTCTTCGGGCAGAACGGCGTTCGGCAGGCGGGGGTTCCGGCGGGTGGCCTCCATTTCGGGAATCATATCCTTGTCGTAAGTCCACATGGTCACGTCGTGACCGTTTTTGCACAGGCGGATGGCCAGAGCAGTACCCCACGCGCCGCTTCCAACAACTGTAGCTTTCATTGCTTTTTTCCTTTCCCTAACAGGTTTGTTTTTCGTTCTTCGCCTTTTACGAGACGGACGATGTTGCCCCGGTGCATCCAAACGATCAATGCGCTCATGGCAAAGCCCACGCAGATGGGAAACCAGCCCTCCCCCCAGTGCACCACGGCGTAGATGGGGCCGAAAGCACCGGCGGACAGAACACTGCCCAGAGATACGTATTTGCTGATGGCATAGGCCACAAGGAAAATGCCGAATACGAACAGGCCGATGCGCCAGTCCAGCATCAGGGCCACGGTGACACCGCTGAGGATGCCCTTGCCGCCCTTGAAGCCCAGCAGGGCAGGGAAATCGTGGCCTAAGATCACGAACAGGCCGCCCAGTGCCACGCCGTCGGCGTAATGCCCGAAGTGTTTCAGGAGCAGACCGCCGATCAGGCAGGCCGCCACGGCCTTGCCCACGTCAATGAGAATGACGAATACGGAGGTGTGCGCTCCGTAATTGCGGGTGAAGTTGGTCAGTCCCGCATTGCCGCTGCCCTTTGTGCGCACGTCCTCGTGGGCCACAATGCGGCTAACCACCACAGCACCGTTGAGGTTGCCCAGCAGATAGGCAATGACGGCGGCAATGACGATAGAAATTACCATGCTACTGTTCCTCCTTGTCGCCCTTCTGCCGGATGGTGATGCGCACAGGCGTACCCTGTAACCCAAATACCTCCCGAATCTGGTTCTCCAGATACCGCTGATAGGAGAAGTGGAAGAGCCTTGCGTCGTTGCAGAAAATGACAAAGTGAGGCGGCTTGGAGCTGGCCTGGGTCATATAGTAGATTTTCAGGCGGCGGCCCTTGTCCGTGGGGGGCTGCACTCTCGCGGTGGCGTCCGCCAGGAGGCTGTTCAGCGCGCCGGTGGTGATGCGCATGGTGTTCTGGGCGTAGACGTCCTGAATCATCTGGAACAGCTTGTCTACTCTTGAGCCGGTGAGGGCGGAGATAAACAGCACCGGGGCGTAGAGCATATAGCTTAAGCCCTGACGGACCTTGGCTTCCATGTCCCGCATGGTGTTGGTTTCCTTGTTTTCCACCGCGTCCCACTTGTTGACAACAATGATGGCGGCCTTGCCTGCCTCATGCACCAGCCCGGCGATTTTCGTGTCCTGCTCCGTCACGCCGTCATTGGCATCAATGAGAATCAGGCACACATCCGCCCGCTCGATGGCGCTGATGGAGCGCATATTGGAGTATTTTTCGATGGCATCGTCCACCTTGCTTTTCCGGCGCATACCGGCGGTGTCGATGAAGCAATATTTGCCTGTTTCGTTCTCAAAATAGGAGTCGATGGCGTCTCGGGTGGTGCCTGCCACGTTGGAGACAATGACCCGCTCCTCGCCGAGGATGCGGTTTAAGAGGCTGGACTTGCCCACGTTGGGCTTGCCCACGATGGCGACCTTGATCACGTCGCCTTCTTCCTCGTCTTCATCGTTTTCGGGAATGTTTTCCAGCACCCAGTCGAGCAAATCGCCGGTGCCGTGGCCGTGGACGGCGGAGGTCTCAAACAGGTCGCCGATGCCAAGGGAATAGAATTCAAAGGCGTCGGGGTTCACAGTACCGATGGAGTCGCACTTGTTCACCGCCAGCGCCACGGGCTTGCCGGATTTGCGCAGCATGGTGGCAACGTCCTGATCGGCGGCGGTGACACCGCTGCGGACATCGGCTACCATAATAATGGCGTCGGCCAGTTCAATGCCGATCTCCGCCTGGCGGCGCATGAATTTCAGCATATCGCTGTCGGTGTCCGGCTCAATGCCGCCGGTGTCCACCAGAGAGAAGCTCCGGCCGCACCATTCGCAGCTGCCGTAAATGCGATCCCGGGTGACGCCGGGGGTGTCCTCCACAATGGAGGTGCGCTGGCCGGTGAGCTTATTAAACAGCATGGACTTTCCCACATTGGGCCGTCCGACGATGGCTACCAGTGGTTTTGCCATGACAACACTTCCTTTCTTACAGGGGTCAATCTATTATGGCACAGTTTGGCAGTAAAAGCAACGGGTATTTTTGAGTGTGGAGAGTGAAGAGCGAGGAGTGAGGAGTGTGGAGTGGCGGTGTCGCCTTCGGTGATTAAATCATCCGCGAAGCGGATACCATAACTCCACTCTTCACTCTCCACACTCATAAATAAGGAAAAAGAGGAAGACGAAACCGCCTTCCTCTGCATTTCCGTGTGCCTTACTCAGCCTCGACAGCCAGGACCTGACGACCGTTGTAGGTACCGCAAGCCTTGCAGGCTCTGTGGGGCATTACGGGCTCACCGCACTTGGGGCAAACCGCAACGCTGGGAGCGGACAGCTTCCAGTTGGAGCCACGGCGCTTATCGCGGCGGGCCTTGGACACTTTACACTTAGGGACAGCCATGGTGACACCTCCTTGGTCAAACTGCTTTTCACAGCCTAATTGGATTTACTTCTCAAGAAGCTGCTTCAAAGCAGCAAATCGGGGATCGAGCTCCTTCTGGCAATTGCAGGGACCATCGTTCAGGTTCTTGCCGCAACGGTGGCACAGCCCACGGCAGTCCTCCTTGCACAGCAGCTTGGAATCCAGATTCAGGACAAAGACTGTCCGCACAATGTCATCCAGATTGGCGCTGTCTCCCTCCAGAGGGAATACCCACTCGTCTTCGTTTTCTTCGTCTGCCAGCTCCGTCACCAGCACCACATCGATGGGGAAATGAATTTCCCGGTCAAAGGGACTGGCGCAGCGGTCGCAAAGGCCGTGGATGGTGGTGGAAAGCTCCCCCTCCATCATGAGCACCCCTGCGGTGTTGCGCACCGTGCCGGAAGCCAGAACCGGCTCCGTCACGGGGTAGCTGACGCCATAACAAAGATCACTCAGATCAACGCTGACGTTAAAAGGAAGAGACGCACCCGGGCAGTCAATGATTTTCGAAAGCCCTAACAGCATACTTTTCCCCCTTCTCATAGTCATGCCTAGATATTATATAGGCTCTTTGCTCATTTGTCAAACATTATTTTTACAAAATTTGCGGCGAGTCGCCGCTGACAATGCATGCATTGGCCGGCTATTCATCGTTAGACCATTGGGTACCACCAGGTATCGTGACCTTTTTGCGCTCCAGAGGAAATAATGGCCTGCACCCCATATTTTCCACGCTGGTTCTAAACCCCATTCCTTGGACATACCCTGTGGTAAACCCATGGCAGGAGCCATCCTCCTGCCGAAGAAGGAGGCTGGCTATGGATAGTATTTACGCGGACATTGCCGCCCGGACTGGCGGCAATATCTATATCGGGGTGGTGGGGCCGGTGCGCACGGGCAAGTCCACCTTCGTTAAGCGCATCATGGAGCAGCTGGTGATTCCCGGCATTTCCGACCCCTATCGCAGGGAGCGGGCCAGAGATGAACTGCCCCAGAGCGGCTCGGGGAAAACCATCATGACCACGGAGCCGAAATTCGTCCCGGAGGAGGCGGTGGAAATCAGCCCCGATGGCTCCACCCGCCTGCGGGTACGGCTCATCGATTCCGTGGGCTACATGATTCCCGGGGCCGTGGGGGCTGAGGAAGACGGCGTGCCCCGGATGGTGACCACCCCCTGGTATGACGAGGAGATCCCCATGACCCAGGCTGCGGAGCTGGGCACGAAAAAGGTCATGGCCGATCACAGCTCCATCGGCCTGGTGGTGACAACCGACGGAACCATCACCGACATCCCCCGGGAGGACTATGTGGAGGCGGAGCGCCGGGCCATCACCGATATGCGCCGGACAGGAAAGCCCTTCCTTGTGGTCATCAACTCCCGGAATCCCGGGGGGCAGGCGGCTCAGGACACCGTCCGATACATCCGGGAGCAGTTCGGCGTGGAACCCATGGCGCTGGATGCCCAGGTATTGAGCGCCGAGGGCATCGGAAAAATGCTTCAGGCCCTGCTGTACACCTTCCCCATGACGGAGCTGCGGGTGTACCTGCCCCGGTGGCTGGATGCGCTGGAAAAGAACCATCCCGTGAAGGAAAGCCTGTATCAGGCCCTTTTACAGCAGACGGGGGAAATTCAGAATCTGGGCCAGGCTCAGACCGCTCTGGCCCCGCTGGGGGAGTTACCCGAGGTGCAGAGCTACACTCTGCGCGCAATCGACTTGGCGCAGGGCATTGTGAGCGTTGTCATTGCCCTGCCGGAGACGCTGTACTATGAAATTCTCAGCAGCAAGGCCGGAGTACCGATCGAAAGCGAGGCCCAGCTTTTGTCCCTTCTCATGGAGCTGGCAAAGGTGAAGCAGGAATACGACAAAATTTCCGACGCACTGGCTTCCGTGAAAGCCACGGGCTACGGCGTGGTCATGCCCGCCGCCGGGGAGATGAAGCTGGAAAAGCCGGAGGTCATCCGCAAGGGCGGGGCCTTCGGGGTGAAGCTGAAGGCCGGGGCACCGTCGATTCATATGGTTCGGGTGGACATTGACACGGAGATCAGCCCCATGGTGGGCGACGAAAAGCAGTCCCGTGACCTCATCGAGCGGCTCACCGGGGAGAACCCGGAGAAGCTCTGGCAGAGCAACATTTTCGGCAAATCCGTCTACGATATGATCCAGGAGGGGCTGACAGCCAAGCTGGTGCAGCTGCCGGAGGAGGTGCGGGTCAAATTCCGGGGCACATTGACCCGAATCGTCAACGAGGGCGCCACGGGGCTGATCTGCCTGATTCTCTGATTTTGCTTGACTTTCCCGGCTCTGTACAATAGAATAGAGAAAAAACCGGGGAGGGAACCATATGTCCATCAACATTGAATGCCTTTGGAAGGATCGCAAGCGCCATCTGGGCCTGCCGCTCTCGTTTACCCGCTACAGTCTGTCTGAGGACCGGCTGTTCGTGTCTGAGGGCTTTCTGAACATCAAAGACGACGAGGTGCTTCTGTACCGCGTCCGGGACATTGACACCCGCCGCAGCCTGTGGCAGCGTCTGTTCGGTGTCGGTACGGTGACGGTGATCTCCTCCGACAAGACCATGCCTGTGCTGGTGCTGAAGAACATCAAAGACCCGGTGCTCGTTAAAGAGCTGATCCACAAGCAGGTGGAGGAAATGAAGATTCGGCGCCGGGTGCGCTTCGGCGAGATCGCGACCACCGACACCGGAGATGACGACGATCTGGACGACATGGACAACTGAGAAAAACAGCTCCTGCCCAAAAGGCGGGAGCTGTCCCTTTTTGTCCTTAGGCAACACCGCACAATGGGAGCTGCGGGGTAACGATACCGAGCGGTACCCAATGGCGCTGCGATTATGAACTGCCTGTGCACGCATTGCCTGCGGGGGCATCCCCGCAAATCCTTATTTACCTACACAAAACCGTTCAAAAATTCTTGCGGTGATGTCCTCCCGGACGGTGGCGCCTGTGATCTCGCCCATGGCTTCCATGGCTTCCTCCACGTCGGTGAGTACCGCGTCGGGAGTCAGGCCCAGCTGTAAGCCCTTCAATGCGTTAAGCATGGCTTCATAGGCCCGGCGGCAGGCATCATACTGTCGGGCGTTGGTGAGAATGGAGCCGTCGCAGGGGGCGCTGTTTTCAAACAGGGCATCCACCGCATCGGCAAGTTGGTCAAGCCCCTCGCCGGTTTTGGCGCAGATGGATACCACCATCATAAAGGGTAGGTCACTGGGGTCTACTTGGCTTCCGAGATCAGTCTTGTTGATGAGGGCTATGGCGTTTTCCTTTTCGGCGCACAGGTCGATGATGTCCAAGTCCTCCTGGGTCAGTTCCTTGGAGCCGTCGCAGACGAACAGCACCAGATCGGCGTTTTCGATTGCCTGCCGGGAACGCTCCACGCCCATGGATTCCACGGTGTCGGCAGTTTCCCGGATGCCGGCGGTGTCCAGAAGCCGCAGCCGGGTGGAACCCAGCATCACCGCTTCCTCTACGGTGTCCCGGGTGGTGCCGGGGATGTCGGTGACGATACAGCGGTCGTAGCCCGCCAGCGCGTTCAGCAGGCTGGACTTGCCCACGTTGGGCTTTCCCGCGATGGCGGCGGATACGCCCTGCTTTAGGATGCGGCCCTGAGAGTAGGTTTTCAGCAGATCATATAATTTCCGCGCGTCAGTTTTGAGGGTTCCGCTGTAATTTTGCAGGCCGAAATCCGCAATGTCCTCGTCGGGATAGTCCAGCACCGCATGGAAGTGGCTGCACAGATTCACCAGATCGTCATAGATGGGTGCCAGCTTCTTTTGCAGCACCCCTCCTACCTGCCCGGCAGCGTTGGCAGCGGCATCGGCAGTGTCGGCTTCGATCAGGTCAATGACAGCCTCCGCCTGAGTAAGGTCCAGCTTGCCGTTTAAGAAAGCCCGCTTGGTAAACTCTCCCCGTTTGGCAGGCTTTGCTCCGGCAAGGTACAGCGCTTCCAGGCCGGAAGCCAGCACGGCAGGGGAGCCGTGGCAATGGAATTCCACGGTATCCTCCCCGGTATAGCTGTGGGGCCCACGGGAGACTACCGCCATGCACTGGTCGAGGCAGCGGCCCTGCTTATCATGAAGCACGCCCAGCACCAGCTTGCGGTTCGGCGCATCCAGCAGGGAGCTTTGATTCTTTAATGTGAACACCTTGTCCGCAACTGCAATGCAATCGTCACCCGACAGGCGGATGATACCGATGGCGCTGACCTGAGAGCCGGTGGACACGGCGGCAATGGTATGAGACATAGAAATTACTCCCTAATAAACGCAAGAGGGTCGCCCGAGCTTGCGATAAAGTGCATCAGCATATAGGCGCACATAATGGCCACGTTTTCCTCCCGCAGGATGCGCCTGGCTTCCGCCCGGTCGGCAAGAATCACCTGAATCTCCTCGGAAGCTTCCTCATGCGCGCTGGTGGGCTCCCCGCTGCAATAGCCAAAAACTGTTCCACAGCTCTCGTCGGTCATGCCGATGGTGGTGAAGAAAGGCCGGGAATAGCTGCCCGCATCCACGGGGGTGAAGGTAAGCCCGGTTTCCTCATACATCTCCCGGATACCTGCCGCGCCCATTTCCTCTCCTTCCTCCACGAGCCCTGCGGGAAATTCGTAGACGTAATCCCCCAGCGGGTAGCGGTATTGGCGGATCAGGACGACTTTGTCCTTCTGTTCGCCGTACACGCCGTAGAGAATCACGCCGTCGGGTTTATTCATGTGGGTTACGGCTTTGAGCAGGCTTACGTCCTTTGCCCGGGAGGCCATATAATAAGGAGAAACGCTGCCGTCCCGGTGGACGGCCTCCAGTTCGTAGTAATTCAGAAACCGATTGTGGGTTTTCTGCTGGATGTTTCGGATTTCGCTCATGGAGGACACCTTCCATCACAATAATAAAACACTATATCATTTCTGAGTAAAAAAAGCAATATCCGGGCAGACTGTTCAGGGTGAGGTGAGCGCAGTGACGGATGCGGAGATTCGGCAGCAGTTTGCGGAGGCAGACGATTTTATTCCCAGAGTGCTGAGCTGTGGAGAATATACATTATATGCCTATGCCATCGACGGGCTGGTGTCCGGAGGAGATATGTCGGAATACATTTTGAAGCCCATTTCTGAAAACCTCCGGGGGAAAAGCATGGCCGGGCTTTATGATGCGGCGCTTCACGGCGCGGTATATAATAGTGTGGCGGAGCCTTGTAAGGACTTGCAGACGATTTATAAGAAACTGGTCAATGGTTTCTGCGTGATTCTGTTTCCGGACGTGGGAGCCATCGCCTTTGAAATTAAAACCGGGGTCAACCGTGGGCCGGACGCCCCCGAGGTGGAGAACACCGTCAAAGGCCCCAAGGATGCCTTCGTGGAAACCATCCGTATCAACACCAGCCTGCTGCGCCGCCATCTGCGGACGCCGGACTTGAGGATATATGGAACCACAGTGGGACAGCGGAGCCTGACCAACGTGGCGGTGGTCTGGATTGACGGACTGACGAATCCGGAGCTGGTGCGGCGTATGAAGGACAGGCTCCGGAGCATCGACGTTGACGGTCTGCTGTCCCCGGCGGCGGTGGAGGAATATGTCACCGGCTCCCGCAAAACGGCCTTTCCTCTGATGCAGTACACGGAACGCCCGGACCGGTTCTGTCAGGGCCTGCTGGATGGACGGGTGGGGCTGATCGTGGACGGCCTGCCACTGGCCTATCTGGCCCCTGCCAATCTGGGCTACCTCATGGAGAGCATGGAAGACCGAAGCCGGGATTATATCTCCGCCTCCTGTATCCGGGTGCTTCGTTACGGCGCGCTGCTGCTGAATCTCCTGCTGCCTGCTCTGTATGTTGCCCTGATCGAATTTCACCCCCAGTGGTTGCCGGAGAAGCTCCTGAACATTATTATGACCAGCAAACAGGAGGTGCCCTTTTCTACGGCAGCGGAAGCGCTGGGACTGCTGATCGCCTTTGAATTGCTCCAGGAATCGGGTATTCACCTGCCCCAGGCCATCGGACAATCGGTATCCACCATAGGCGGTATCGTGGTAGGTACGGCGGCAGTGGATGCGGGGCTGATCTCCCCAGTGGTGCTCATCGTGGTCAGCATCGCGGGGGTGTGCGGCTTTATCCTGCCAAACAGGGATATGGCGGAAGCGATCCGGGTATGGCGGTTTGGCCTGGGCGTGCTGGCGACTTTTGCGGGAATATGGGGGATACTTGCGGGACTCGCGTTGCTGATATGGCATCTGGCATCGCTCAAATGCCTGGGGGTGCCATATATCACCCTGTTTCCGGCCGGCAGAGGATTGGTAAGAAGAAGGCTGAAAAACCAGAAGTACCGAGATAGGAATCTTCATCCGAAGGATCCGAAAAATCAACGATAAAATTTTACAATTTTCTCTTGACAAATGAGAAAGCATATGATAATATACGCAAGCTGTCCGCGAGAGCGTGGGCGTCAAGGAAAAGATGAAGAAATTTGAAAGAAAATGTAAAAAAGTTCTTGACAAATGAAATCATCTGTGCTAAGATGTCTGAGTTGCTCACGAGAGCAGCGAGGGAAGAAAATCCGCTCGAAAAAGTTTGAAAAAGATCGAAAAAAGTTCTTGACAAACGATTTTGAATGTGATATAATTCAAAAGCTTTCTTCGGAAAGCGCGTCTGTACCTTGTAAATTGAATAACGTAAAGACGATTTTAAACACCTTGGACAATTAATGGATTGTTTAAGCGTAAGCGAAAAAACAGCCAACGAAAATTCTTGAGTAATATTGCTAGAAGCAAATTATTCAAAAAATGA
>JALFJQ010000080.1 GCA_022775085.1 Clostridiales bacterium
ATGTCCTGTGTTATCTTATTCATAGCGGATAGGGTGGCACCTGCCTTTCGGTTTTGTCTGGACAACTCAACCTTAGCACATGCCATCCCTATTCGCTATTCTTTTTTCTATCTGTCACACATCATTGTAACACCTACAAAAACGAAAAATAAAAAAAGAGGGCACAGCCCTCTTTCTTTATCAAGTTCCGGATCAGACCTTCTCCTTGACCTTAGCAGCCTTACCGGCGCGGTCACGCAGGTAGTACAGCTTGGCGCGGCGAACCTTGCCCTTACGGACAGTCTCGATCATAGCCACGTTGGGAGAATGCAGAGGGAACACCTTCTCACAGCCAACGCCGTAAGAGATGCGGCGAACGGTGATGGTCTCGCCAATGCCGCCGTGCTTCCGGGCGATGACGGTACCTTCAAACACCTGAATACGCTCACGGGAGCCTTCCTTGATGCGCACATGCACACGAACGGTGTCGCCGACCTTAGCCTCGGGCAGCTCCTCCTTCATGTACTGGCTGTTCAGAGCCTTAACCAAATCCATGTCTTTGTCCTCCTTAAATATTAGGCGTTCATAAACAGCAAATCACTGCCAGAGGACACACCCTGATTTCAGACCAAGGTATTTTAGCACAATACAAAATAAAAATCAAGTGTTTTTTGAGAAATTATTTCGCATTTTGGAGCGCTTTCCACCGGTGAGAAGTCAGTTACACCGTCTGTATTGCTTCCCGTTCAGCCCTCTGCCAGAATGTCTGCGTCACATACGCGCCCACAGCCCAATACGTCAGCGCGATACCGCGGTACTGATACCAATAGTGGATCGCAATGGGCTGTGCAGTGACGGCAAACCAGATCAGCGGCAGAAGCGCCACCGCCAGAAGCTTAGCATGGGCGGTAACGTCGCACAGTCTGAGCTTTTTCCGGCAGGCCTGGATGCCTGTCAGCAGCACAAGCAGCGCGGAAGTGCCCAGGTAAACCACCTTCCCTTCTGCGTCGCTGAAGAGAACCTCACCGATTTTCCGGAAGGCCAGGGAGACGCTGTAATACTGCTCCAGTCCCTCGGTCTTTTCAATGCCCACCCGCCGGAAGAAGGAGGAAAAGCCATCTCCCAGCGCATCCACAGAGGTCAGGGCGTTGGTCAGCAGCAGCTTCGCCAGCCACATGAACGCATAACCGCACAGCCAGATGAGCACGCAGCGAAGCAGCCAGCGCAGGGTGATCTTCCGGCCCTGCCTTGACCGCAGGACCGCCAGATACACTAGCGGGAACCCTGCCGTGATCAACGGGACCGTGTAGAAATCAAAGAACATCGTCAGGATGCCGATTTCCAGAAAAAACACAGAATCCCACCGGGGCCTGTCGGCCAGCAGAGGAACCAGCAGCATCGCCGGGAAAGCAATCAGAAAACAGCAGGAAAACTGAAGGCTGTTGGTGATCACCTGGGGCCGCACCAGTATGATGCTGACCGCGAACGCAAACGCGGTCTTTGTACTGCAATGTTTGCTGACGGAACAGATCACCAGCGCAAACAGCAGGAAGAACAGCGCGCCCGTATATCTTCGAATCTGAAAATAGTCGAAAAACACCAAAAGCCAGCGCATGATCGCCCGAAACCCCAGCCAGTAGCGGGGATACAGCCACTGATTCGTCGGCTCTTCACCCAATCCATACAGTTCCAGGCACTTGGCGGGGTAATCCTCCTCATTTTCCACCTCAACATCGTAGGTGTAAATAGGATTTGTCAGGATCGAGCCCAAATAATGATGGTTCATTCCGGCACAGGCACGGAGCATTGTCGTATCCGTATTATTGTCCAGCAGAGAATTGATCTGGCGGTCTGCAATCACCGGATACTGGCCCTCGGCATACAGGCCATAGGCAGAGGTAATCAGATTTTCATTAATGCGGCTCTGGGGCGCAAAAGACGCCGCGGTCAGGGAGCCTACCGCGAGGATCACTGACAGAAAAAATACTGCGGCGCATTTCCCGAACTCCCATACCGCGGAAGGGAATGGCTTTCTCAGCTGCATATTGCATCTCTCCATTATGTCAAACTGTTTCGGCTTCTCTCATAATATACCAGAAAAGCCCTTCCGATGCAACCCAAAACAGGGTCCCCCGAAAAAATGCCGGACATACACGCAGCAGCACCGCGTTGCAATTTCAACAGGAACATGGTATAATGTAGAAAACAAAGGAGGAATCCGTATGCAGCTTGTATTATTGACCGCCCTCGGTGTCGGCGGCGCAACCGTTATCGGCGCGATTGCCGGTTTTCTCATTAAGGACATTTCCCACCGGTTCAGCGATCTGGTGCTTGCCTTTGCCGCCGGGGTCATGTTGGCAGCCGCCGTGCTGGGACTGATTCTCCCCTCTCTGGACTATGGTAATGTACTGATTACGGTGGCGGGCGTTTTCACCGGCGCCATTTGCCTGAATCTGGCGGACCGGCTGGTGCCTCACCTGCACCATTTGGCGGGGGTGGATTCTGAGACGCACCCCGGGAATCAGCGGCTGGACAAGGTTCTGCTGTTTGTCTCCGCCATCGCCATCCACAATCTGCCCGAGGGGCTGGCCGCCGGTGTCAGCTTTGGCTCCGAGAATGTGGCTGAGGCCATGCTGATCGCGGGGGGCATTGCCCTGCAAAACATCCCTGAAGGCATGGTCATCATCGGCCCCATGCTGGCAGCGGGCATCAGCCCCAAAAGGACGTTCCTGTGCGCGCTGGCAACGGGTCTCATCGAGGTGCTGGGCACCTTGCTGGGCTACTTCGCCGTCAGCGTGGCCTCCGCTATTTTGCCCTTCGCCCTGGCTTTCGCGGGAGGAACTATGCTGTATGTCATCAGCGACGAGATGATTCCAGAGACTCACCACGACCACGAAAGCAGCGCCACCTATGCCCTGTTGGTTGGCTTCTGCGTGATGCTTATTTCTGATGTTCTGCTGGGATAAGGAGATTGGTACATGAAAAAGACAGTATTATTTGATTTGGACGGCACCCTCACGGACTCCGGGGAGGGCATTATCAACTGCGCCGCCCTTGCTCTGGCGCATTTCGGTCTGCCCGTTCCCTCCCGGGAGGAAATGCGGGTCTTTGTGGGTCCTCCCCTTCACGAGACCTTCCAGCGATTCGGTGTCCCGGCAGACCGGGCCGACGAAGCCATCCGGGTCTACCGCAGCCGTTATATTCCCACAGGAATGTTCGAAAACACCCCCTATCCCGGAGTAAAAGAGCTGCTGGAAGCGCTGAAAACGGAAGGCTATACCCTGTATGTTGCCACCTCCAAGCCGGAGGAAATGTCCGTGACCATTCTGGAGCGGTTTGGCCTTGCCCCTTACTTTGACCGCATCTGCGGTGCTTCCACGGACAGATCCCGGAGCACCAAGGATGCCGTGATTGCCTATCTCTTGGAGCAGAGCGGCGCTCAAGAGGACATGGTCATGGTCGGCGACACCAAGTACGACGTACTGGGAGCCAAAGCCCACGGGATTCCAGCCGTCGGCGTCAGCTGGGGCTACGGCAGCGTGGAGGAAATGTTGGATGCCGGTGCTGTGGGAATCGCGGATACCATGGATGGACTGCTGGAGCTCCTTCATGAACTGTAAAAAACAGAACCGTGAAGAATGCCCAACGTCAGCAAGCGAAGCTGACATATCCCCCTGACCTTCTATTCGGAGGTTAGGGGGATATGTTTTGGTTAAAAAACCCCGGCATTCTCACGAATGCCGGGGTTTTCAGTGGCGGAGAAGGAGGGATTTGAACCCTCGATACCCTTTTGGGGTATACACGATTTCCAATCGTGCGCGCTCGGCCAGCTACGCGACTTCTCCATGCGCTGTAGGCTTACTGCCGACTCGCATATAATACACGATGCCAGACAAAATGTCAAGCATTATTTTCCTTTTTTCGGGGATTTTTTGTTCCAGAATTTGGCTTGTTCACAAGGAGTTACAAATATGTTACAATCAGGGCGCATATATGCGAGAAAACCAACATGAGGTGGTACTTATTCGAAAATATATCTCCATTTTGTTCCTGATTTTGATTCTGCTCACCCTGTCGCCCCGGGCAGAGGCCGCATCCAATATCAAAGCCGGTGCGGTGACGACCCAAAGCGGCTCTCTGAATGTGCGCACCCAGCCCTCAACCGGTTCGCCCACCGCTGCATACCTGAAAAAGGGCAGCTATATTACCCTTCATTCCCGCAGCGGAAGCTGGTGGAAAGTGGAATACGACAAAGGAAAATTTGGCTATTGCCATGCCGATTACATCACGGTGGTGCAGGGAACTGCGGCTAATGTGAACATCCGCTCCGGAAGTCTGAACGTTCGCAGCGGCCCGGGCACACAGCACGGAAAAACCGCGTCGCTATATGCTGAGGAACCGGTGCTGCTGCTCAGCACCAGCGGCGGCTGGAGCCGGATTCTGTACCATGGCACTAAAACCGGCTATGTAAGCGCCCAATACCTGTCAGGCTTCTATAGCCCCATTTCCCTGTCGGTGCCGAATTTCAAGCAGACTGACAGCCGGTGGGCGGACAAAACCGTGGGTACTTCCGGAAAGCCTTTCTCTCAGATCGGCTGCGCCACCACGGCGGTGGCCATGATGGAATCGGCCCGGCAGGGGCGGACAATTTACCCGGACGTGATGTCCCAGCAGCTGCGCTACACGCCCTCCGGCGACTTATACTGGCCCAGTCACTATACCGCCAGCACCGAGCCTTCCGGCTGGCTGGAACGGATCTACCAAAAGCTAAGCCAGGGGAAACCGGTGCTGCTGGGTATGAAAAACGTCTACGGCTCCCAGCACTGGGTGGTGGTGACTGGCTTCACCGGCGGCACCACGCTGGCGGCGGGCAGCTTCACCATCCACGACCCCGGAACCTATAACCGAACCAATCTGGGGCAGTTTATAAGCGCTTACCCCACCTTCTATAAATTCTTTACCTATTAAAATGACCGGGCTGGTTTGTACCAGCCCGGTTTCTGAATTAAAGCAGCGGAATACCTGCCTTCTCGCACTCTTCCACCGTGGCCTGATCCCAGACGCTGGACTGCACCTCGCCAATGTGGGCGCAGCCCATCATCAGCATGGCAAGCCGGGACTGCCCAATGCCGCCGCCGATGGTAAGAGGAAGCTCGCCTTTCAGAAGCATCTGATGGAATGGGAGAGTCCGGCGTTCATCGCAGCCCGCTTCCGTCAGCTGACGGTCGAGAGACTGCGCGTCCACACGAATACCCATGGAGGAGACCTCCAGCGCCCGGTTCAGGGTGTCGTCCCAGAAGAAAATGTCGCAGTTTAAGTCCCAGTCGTCGTAGTCCGGTGCCCGCCCATCGTGGGGCTTGCCGGAGCGCAGGGCACGGCCAATCTGCATGATGCAGGCGGTTCTGTGCGCTTTTACATAGGCGTTCTCCCGCGCAGAGCCGGTGGGCAGGTTGGGGTACAAATCCTCCAACTCCTGGGTGGTGATGAAGCTGACCTCCCTGCCCAGTTCCGTGCGCAGCTGGGGATACCGGACGTGAAGCCGGTCATTGGTGTCGCAGATGGCCTTGACGATGGCCCGGACAATGAGCTTCAAAAAGTCCAGATTCCGGTTTTCCCGGGTAATGACCTTCTCCCAGTCCCACTGGTCAACATAAATGGAGTGGACGTTGTCCAGCTCCTCGTCCCGGCGGATGGCGTTCATGTCGGTGTACAGGCCGTTGCCCACGGTGAAATGGTACCGCTTTAGAGCCAGCCGCTTCCATTTGGCCAAAGAATGCACCACCTGCGCATCCGCCCCCACGGCGGGAATGTCAAAGGACACAGGCCGCTCATAGCCGTTCAGGTTGTCATTGAGGCCGGAGCTTTCGGTGACGAACAGGGGTGCGGAGACGCGCTTTAAGTTCAGCGCCTTGGAAAACTCCTCCTGGAAGGTATCCTTGATATAGGCGATGGCACGCTGGGTATCGTAGGCGTCCAGCTTTGGCCGGTAGCCCTGGGGAATCTCGATCTTGTTCATATGCGTTTCAACCTTTCCGTGAAATATGCTTTCTATTGTATTCGTTTTCGGTATAAAATCAAGGAAAATTTTTCTTAGCCGCGCAATCAAATACCCGCTCCCGGTTGTATAATAGGTGAAAAGCTTTTCAAGGAGAAAACGATATGATGAATCCAGAGCAATTCACGCGCTACGCGGAAAGCTACATCGACACCGTATTCCGGGTGGCTTTCAACTACTTAAAATCAGCGGCAGACGCGGAGGACATCACCCAGAATGTGTTTGTCAAGCTTTTGAAGGAGGAAAAGCCCTTTGAAAGTGAGGAGCACGTCAAGCGCTGGCTGATCCGGGTGGCTGTCAATGAGTGCAAAAACCTGACGAAGGCCCGGTGGTGGCGGCAGGAAAACTATGACGACTATGCGGCGGCCCTATCCTTTGACAACCCGGCCCATTCCGATCTGTTCTATGCGGTGATGGCGCTGCCGAAAAAGTACCGCCTGCCCATCTATCTGCACTATTACGAGGAATACTCCACACAGGAAATCGCGGAAATCCTGAAAATACCCAAGAATACGGTCTGTACCCAGCTGCGGCGGGGCAGGGAATTGCTCAGAAAATCCCTACAGGAGGTGGATGCCAATGTTTAAGGACGATTACAAAGCCGTTTTTTCCAAGGTGACCGCCTCCGGGGAAACCCACAGGAGGATACTGAACATGACGAATGAACATGAAAAACGCCGCTCCTTTGGCGGCTGGGCATCGAAGCTGCTGATCGCGGCGGTGCTGGTATCGCTGCTGGTAGTATCTGCCAGCGCGGCGGAATATGTACGCGGGTGGTTTTCCGCGTATTTCTCCGGTAATGGCCAGACACCGCTGTCTGAAGGACAGGAAAAGTATATTCAGGAAAATGAACAATCTATTGCGGAAAGCCAGACGCAGAACAGTTGGACGGTTGAACTGCGCAGTGCCATCAGCGATGGCATGAAGGGCTACATTATGCTGGGCGTTACGGCTCCCAAGGACGTTAATTTGGAGGAAATTCCGGGAAAATCCACCCAGGAATACTATGGCCCTGGAAATGACTATTTACCCAAAGACCCGGACGCGGTTCTGACCTGCTCAGCCTACCCGGATGCTTCCGTTGTCGCGAATATTGGGGCAAACTGGCTGGAGGACGGCGACGGCATGACCAATACGGTGAACTATGTGATTGACGTAAGCCCGGACGCGGAGTTCGCCGATTTTGACCCGTTCAGCAGCGAGGCGCTATGGCATATTCACATTGTGGATTTCGTCCACGGCTTCCCGGAACAGGAGCCGTTGGCGAAGGGCGTCTGGGATTTTGATTTTACCTTTGAAAATGACAAAACGGAAATCGAGCTGCTTACAAAGCCGATGAAAACGAAGGCTCTGGCATTGCCTGGAGACGGAACGGAAATGGATGCGGAAGTGACCATGACATCGGTAGTTCTGCGTCCCTTTGGCATCACCGTTTCCTACGGGGATGCCAGTGATGGGCTGGATTATGCAAGAACCAGCGTTTCCTTTGGGGAGCTTACAACCGGACGAAGCCCATGGTTTGCGGTAATGAAGGATGGCAGCAGAATGCAGCTGTGCTACGGCGGCGGCAATCCTGTTGTGCGGAACTGCCTTCTGGAAGCGCAGGCGCCGATTGTGCTGGAAAATGTAGATTACATCCTGCTGTCCGACGGCACCAGACTTCCGATGCCTGAATTACCAGCCGAATAACGAACGCCCCCGCCGGGTTCTCCGGCGGGGGCGTTCCTGGCGGAGAGAGTGGGATTCGAACCCACGGTGGGTTGCCCCATCACCAGTTTTCAAGACTGGCTCCTTAAACCGCTCGGACATCTCTCCGTATGCCCTAGACTATATCATTTGCGGCCAAAAAAGTCAAGTGGATGGTACTGCGATGACATTTGACGCAAACATGGAAATAGGTTCATTCTTTCCAATGTGGACAAAAATAAGCGATACCCGGCCAAAATGACCCGGTATCGCCTATTTTCGTGTTACTAACCCCGCAAGACAGCTGCCGTAATCGTTCATTCATAGAATTCCTGTATTACGAACCCCCGTCTTTTGGGAGGGCGCCAGGGAAACTCTGATTAAATCGTCTGCGGCTGGGCGGCGAATCTTTTGCCCCATCCGTGCAGTTCTGAAAACGGGAAATACATACAGTATTCCTCCATTTCCAGAACTTTCGGCTGGACCAAAATTTTCTGCCGCCAGCTCTTGCCGATTTAATCAGCGCTTCCCTAGTGATTCACGCCAGAACCGCCTTGTGGAAGACCTTCTTACCCTTGCGGATCTTCACGCCTTCTTTCAGCATTTCTTCCGTCACAGCGAACTGGGCGGAGGGCACCTTCTCGTCGTTGACCAGCACGCCGCCCTGCTCTACCAGCTGGCGGGCCTGCTTGTTGGAGGGGGCCAGACCGCAGGCCACCATCAGATTCAGAATTCCGATCTTGCCGTCCACGAGTTTGTCGGCGGGAATCTCGGTGGTGGGCATATTAGCGTCGTCGCCGCCGCCAACAAACAGAGCCTTGGCGGCAGCCTTAGCCTTGTCTGCTTCCTCTTCGCCGTGAACCAGCTTGGTCAGCTCGTAGGCAAGAATCTCCTTGGCTTCGTTCAGCTTGGCGTCCTTCCAGTCGGACATGGCGTCGATCTCCTCCAAGGGCAGGAAGGTCAGCATCCGGATGCACTTGAGCACGTCCGCGTCCTCCACATTCCGCCAGTACTGGTAGAACTCGAAGGGAGAGGTCTTGTTGGGATCCAGCCATACCGCGCCCTTGGCGGTCTTGCCCATCTTCTTGCCCTCAGAATTGAGAAGCAGAGTGATGGTCATGGCGTGGGCATCCTTACCCAGCTTGCGGCGGATCAGTTCGGTGCCGCCCAGCATATTGCTCCACTGGTCGTTGCCGCCGAACTGCATATTGCAGCCGTAGGTCTGGTAAAGATGATAGAAGTCGTAGGACTGCATAATCATGTAGTTAAATTCCAGGAAAGAAAGACCCTTCTCCATGCGCTGCTTGTAGCACTCGGCCCGGAGCATATTGTTCACGGAGAAGCAGGCGCCCACCTCCCGCAGAACGTCCACATAGTTGAGGTTCAGCAGCCAGTCGGCGTTGTTGACCATCATAGCCTTGCCTTCGCCAAACTCAATGAACCGCTCCATCTGCTTTTTGAAGCAGTCGCAGTTGTGCTGGATGGTCTCCCGGGTCATCATGGAGCGCATATCGGTGCGGCCGGAGGGGTCGCCGATCATGGCGGTGCCGCCGCCGATCAGGGCAATGGGGCGGTTGCCAGCCATCTGCAGCCGCTTCATCAGGCACAGGGCCATGAAATGGCCCACATGGAGGGAATCAGCGGTGGGGTCAAAGCCAATGTAAAAAATGGCCTTGCCGTTGTCGATCATATCGCGGATTTCATCTTCGTTGGTCACCTGAGCAATGAGGCCCCGGGCAACCAGTTCATCATACAGTTTCATTTTTGTTTCCTTTCTTATTTCACTGCGTATAGGTTATCTCCCAACGCAGGATTTTTATTACGCAAGCAGCTGCGCCTGCTTCTTTTTGCTGAAGGAATGCAGGACAAGGTCATACGCTTCATCCAGCATATCCCTGAGAACGTTATCCGGCACCGCGCCGTCCGCCCGGACGGAATTCCAGTGGACTTTATTCATATAGTACCCCGGAAGAACATCGGGATACTGCTGGCGGTAGAAGTCCCCATTGGCCGGCGCCAGTTTCAGGGTGATGTAGTAGGGCTTCCCGGCTTCATCAAGGCACACGGCAGCAAAGAGCTTTCCGCCTATCTGGTAGCGATACCAGCCCCATTCTTCCTTGAAATCCTTCTGTACCGCTTTCTTTTGCAGCAAATAGTCATCGACCCATGGATATTTCATTTCTTCCCCCTCCATGCAAAAACGCCCTCTATCCCGCTTGGGATAGAGGGCGCAAAAATTGCGCGGTACCACCTCTGTTCGGCAAAGCTTCACAGCTTATGCCCTCACAGCGTCAAATAACGCCATTCGCGGTATCGGGCGAACCCGTCTTTCCCTACTGTGCCCTTCAGGAAAGCCACTCAGGGAGGTATTTGGGCGCGTTTTCCCGCTGCCTCGCACCAGCCGGCAGCTCTCTGGGGGAAAGGGGTGCGCTTACTTCATCCCTTCACTGTGTTTACCCGGCTATCCTAGCAAAGATAGCCGATTTTGTCAAGTTAATTCCGAAGCATTTCTTCCGCGCTTTTCAGCGTGGTCTCGGTGATATTCGTACCGCCGATGATACGGGCCAGTTCCCGCTTCCGGCCTTCCCTGTCCAGAGGCGTGACGGAGGTATAGGTGCGCCCGCCCCGCTCGGACTTGGCGATCAGCAGATGGGTATCCGCGAGGGCCGCCAGCTGGGGCAGGTGGGTCACGCAAAGCACCTGCTTGTGAGCGGCAACGCTTCTCAGCTTCTCCGCCACCTTCTGTGCCGCCCTGCCGGACACGCCGGTATCTACTTCGTCAAAAATCAGAGTGCCGATCTGGTCCTTTTCCGCCAGCACGTTTTTCATTGCCAGCATGATGCGGGCCAGTTCACCGCCGGAGGCCACCTTGCTCAGGGGCTTCAGGGCTTCACCGGCATTGGCGGACATATAAAAGGCCACAGCATCCGCGCCATTGGCGGTCAGCTCCGTTTCCATAAATTCGCAGGAGAACTGCACCCTTGGCATATCCAGCTGTGCAAGCTCTGTCAAAATCCGCTGGGACATGGATTTGGCCGTCTCCTGCCGGTTTTCCCGGAGGATTTTCGCCGCGTCCCAGGCGGCTTTTTCCGCTTTTTTCAGGTTCTTTTTCAGACGTTCCAGATTGTCGTCCGCGAATTCGATCTCGTCCAGCTCCGCTTTTGCTTTATCCAGATAAGCAAGGATGTCCTCGCAGGTGGTACCGTATTTCCGGCGCAGCTTGTGGATCACGTCCAGCCGGGATTCGATATTCTCAAGCTCGTCAGCCGAATAGCTCAGGCTGTCCCGGGCATCCCGCACCTCCTCCGCCGCGTCCTGCACCTGATACATAAGGTCGGACACCTTGTCATGAAGCTCCGAAAAGCTGTCACTGAACTTGGAAAGTCTCGCGAGCGCATACTCCGCCTGGGCCAGCAGTCCCGCCGCGCCGTCAGATTCGTCCCCACCGTAGAGACACTCTACGGCAGTCTCCATGCCGTTACTCAGTTTTTCCGCATTTTGCAGCACCTTTCGCCGCTCCTCCAGGACTTCATCCTCGCCGGCTTCCAACTCTGCCTTCTCGATTTCGGCGATTTGGTATTTCAGGGTCTCCATGCGGCGCAGCTTTTCGCTTTCGTCCATGGTCAGGGCATTGATTTCACGGCGCAGCTTGGCGACTGCTTCGTATTTTTCGCCGTAGTCCTGACGCAGAGCGGCATTATCCGCAAAGCTGTCCAGGAAGGTCAGATGGTTTTCTTCATCAAACAGGGCGGCGGAATCATGCTGGCCGTGGATGTTGATAAGCTGAATGCCCAGCCTGCGAAGGATCGTCACATTGACCAGGCTGCCGTTGACACGGCAGATATTCTTGCCGTCCAGATGGATCTCCCGGGAAATCACCGTCTCCGGGTCATACGCAACACCGTTTTCCCCGAACCACTTTAGCTCCGGCACATCCGTAAACACCGCCCGAACGGAAGCCCGCTCGGTGCCGGTGCGGATCATATCCCGGTAGGCCCGTTCGCCCAGGATAGCGGAGATCGCGTCGATAACGATGGATTTACCGGCGCCGGTTTCGCCGGTCAGCACGTTAAACCCCCGGTCAAAGGATATATCCGCACTCTCAATGACCGCGATATTTTCGATATGCAGCAAACTCAGCACGGCTTATCTCCCCTTTTCTTAACTCAGCAGATTCTTGATCTCTCCGCAGAAGGCCGCGGCGGAATTGGTATCCCGCATAACAATGAGCACCGTGTCATCGCCTGCTATGCTGCCCAGCACTACGCTGCGGCTCATGGTGTCCAGCGCCGAGGCGGCGGCGTTGGCAAGGCCCGGCAGGGTGTGGATAACGATAATATTCTGGGCATAGTCAAAGCTTGTGACGCACTCCCGGAAAATGGTATTGAGCCGTCCGGTGAAGGTGCCGGGCACTTCCCGGGCGGCGGCAGTATAGTGATAGGTTCCGAAGCTGGTCAGCTCCTTGATAATGCGCAGCTCCTTAATATCCCGTGAAATAGTTGCCTGGGTACTGTTGAAGCCGGCTTCACGAAGCGCGTCCAGCAGCTGCTCCTGTGTCTCCACGTTGGTGGTGGAGATGATTTCCATGATCTTTGCCTGTCGTTTGGATTTCAACGTCCTTCCCCCTCTACGCTCTGTTGAATTTCTGGCTTACCACATCATAGAAGCTGCGCTCCTTCAGCCGGATCAGCCGGGTTTCCAGATGGGATTTTTTGATCGTCGCCACATCTCCCATGTTGAGACGCACCGCCCTGCCGCCGTCTACCGACAGGTAAGCGTTCCGGCGGGCATTCAGCACCTGCTCCACGGTGATAACGCGCTTATCCGATGCCACAATGCAGCGGCTGCCGATCTCGTGGGCGCAGATTGGCGTAATGATGATATTTTTCGCTTCCGGCTCCACAATGGGGCCTCCGGCAGAATAGCTGTAGGCTGTGGAGCCTGTAGGCGTGGAAACGATCACGCCGTCGCCGCCGAATTCCATTGCGCTTACGCCGTCACACTTGACGCACAGATGCACGATCCGGGCAACAGCCCCCTTCGTCACCACCACATCATTCAAGCAAATGTCATGGAAGAGGATGTCCCGTTCCCGCTGGACGGTCACATCCAGCATCATGCGGCTGTCCAGCGTATATTCTCCCCGGGCAACCTTCACAAGCTTATCCAGCTCCGTACTCTCCAACTCCGCCATAAAGCCCATGGTGCCAATATTGACACCCAAAATGGGAATGTTCTTCCGGGTGGCCGCCTTCGCCATGTGCAGGATCGTACCATCACCGCCGAAGCAAATCACCATTTCCGCATTGGGCAGCTCCCGGTCCAGCCGGGAAAACCGCAGATCCCTGGGAAGGTCATAGGATCGGTCCACCTCAAAGGGCAGGCACAGGCGGGTGCTGATCCCCGCGTCCTTCAAAATGCGCACAGCTTCCCGGACGGTCTGGAAATTCTTGTCCCGATAGGGGTTGGGAGTCAGAATCACATTTTTCATCTTCACTCCCCCTTGTCCAGCGCGGCGTGGGCACGTTCCACCACGTCCGCGGTATCTGGGCAGATGCCCTCCAACGCGTCCAGGCTCAGATGCGCCAAAAATTCAATGTTGCCCTCCGGCCCCTTCACGGGTGAAAAGGTCAGGCCAAGGATCTTAAATTGCAGCTCGTTTGCCAGTGCCACAAAATTGTCCAGGACTTCCTTATGGGTGCTTTTTTCCCGGACAACGCCCTTTTTCCCCACTTTTTCCTTGCCCGCCTCGAACTGGGGCTTGATAAGACACAGGATCTGACCGGTGGGCTTCAAAAGAGCCTTGATGGCAGGCAGCACTATTTTCAGAGAAATGAAACTGACATCGATGACGGACAGATCCAGCGGCTCCCCCAGCTGCTCAGGGGTGACATAGCGGATATTGGTGCGCTCCATCACTACCACCCGGGGGTCACTGCGGATCTTCCAGTCCAACTGGCCGTAGCCCACATCAATGGCAAAGACCTTTCTCGCGCCCTGCTGCAGCAGGCAGTCCGTAAAGCCGCCGGTGGACGCGCCGGAGTCGCTGCACACAAAGCCTTCCGGTTTCACGCCAAAGTCCCGCAGGGCCTTTTCCAGCTTCAGGCCGCCCCGGCTGACGTAGGGACACACCGCCCCTCTGACTTCAAGCTCCACAGTTTCCTCATAGGCAACCCCCGGCTTGTCCGCCTTCTGGCCGTTGACGTAGACCAGTCCGCTCATGATGATGGCCTGGGCCTTGGAACGGCTGTCCGCATAGCCCTGCTCGGTGAGCAGGACATCCAGTCTTTTTTTTACTTTCACCGGGCAAGCACCTCCCTGGTATACGCGGCAATGGACGCGGCGTCCATACCGCAGCGAGCGTACAGTTCTTTCAATGAACCGTGGGGCACGAAATTGCGTCCCAAATCAATGCCGTCTACCCGGCAGTCCGGGCACAGGCGGGCCAAGTCCCAGGCAAGCGCTTCCCGGATGCCCGAGCCTGACGCCGTTTCCTCAATGACCACCGCGTGTTTTATCTGCCGCAAGCAGGCGGCAGCCTGCTCGCTCGGAAGAGGACACACTGTCAAAAGCCGCAGGACGGTGGCTTCGATCCCCTGTTTTGCCAATTCTTCCGCCGCATCCAGCGTATTTTGCAGCGTGGAACCATAGGTGATAAGGGCCACATCGCCGCCGACACGGTGGCATTTCACCAGCGGGCCTTCCAGCCCCTGCCAATCGCAGTCGGTGTAGCTTCCCTCGGTGCCTCTCGGATAGCGGACAGCAATGGGGCCGTCATAGTTCTCCACCGCCCAGCGCAGCATCTCCCGCTGCTCGGAAAGGCTCGCCGGATTCAAAATCCGCATACCAGGCATCTGCCGAAGGAAGCCCACGTCGAACACGCCGTGATGCGTGGGGCCATCGTCGCCTACCAGACCCGCCCGGTCAATGGCGAGGACGACATGCAGATGCAGCAGCGTTATGTCCTGCATGATCTGGTCAAACCCCCGCTGGAGGAAGGTAGAGTACAGCGCCGCCACCGGCACCATGCCCTGCTTGGCAAGACCGCCGGCCATGGATACCGCGTGTTCCTCCGCAATGCCCACGTCAAAGGTGCGCTTCGGGAACCGGCGCTGGAATTCCAGCAGACCAGTGCCGCCGGGCATGGCAGCGGTAATCGCACAGACCTTTTCACTTTTCTCTGCCAGAGAGATCATCGTTTCACCGAAGGAATCGGAGTAGGTTTCCACTTTGGCACCCAGCTTTTTGCCGCTCATGGGGTCAAATTTACCGATGCCGTGGAATTTAGCGGGGTCCGCCTCCGCAAAGGGATAGCCCTTGCCCTTTTTCGTCACCACATGAACCACCACCGGCTCCCGCAGTTCCCTGGCAGCAGTGAGCAGGGAGATGAGATTCGGAAGATCATGACCATCCGCCGGCCCCAGATAGGTAAAGCCCATATTTTCAAAAATTGTGGAGGGCAGGAAAAGCCGCTTCATCTTGTTCTTGATTCGGCTGCTGACCGCATAGATGGTCTCGCCGCCGGGCAGGGACTTGATGACCTTGCGGTAAGTCCGCTTGGCAACCAGGTAATTGTCGCTGGAGCGCAGCCGGGACAGGTGGCTGGACAGGCCGCCTACATTTCTGCCGATAGACATTTTGTTGTCGTTGACAATAATAACAATGGGCTCTCCGCTGACGGCGGCATCGTTCAGGCCCTCATAGGCCATACCGCCGGTGAGAGCGCCGTCGCCGATAAGGGCAACCACGTCGTAATTCTCATGCAGCAGCGTCCGCGCACGGGCCATGCCCAAAGCGATGGACACGGAGCTGGAGGCGTGGCCAGCTACAAAGGCATCGGTATCGCTCTCTGAGGGCTTGGGGAAGCCGGAAATGCCGCCGTACTGCCGCAGATGCGCAAAATCCGCCCGGCGGCCTGTCAGCAGCTTATGCACATAAGACTGGTGACCAACGTCAAACACCAAGCGGTCAGTATTCGTATCAAACACGGTCTCAATGGCGACACTCAGCTCCACCACGCCCAGATTGCCAGCCAGGTGACCGCCGGTTTTGGACACGCTGTCAATCAAAAACTGTCGGATCTCATCGCAAAGCCGACTGCGCTGGCTGTCATCGAGGCTTTTGAGGTCCTCATGACCGTTTATTCTCTGTAAAATGTCCACATCTGACACAACCTAACGTAATGTTTTCTTTTTCTTGAGGCAGTTCAGCGTATGCAGAACCCGCCCCACCAAATGCACAATCTGGGTGCAGGAATTGACCGCGATGGTCTTGCCAATGGCCTTGCCGCCTACCGTCAGCCCCGCCACCAGTGCGGACATGGCAAGGCTCACTGCCCGGGGCCAGCCCAAATCCACATGGGTCAGAATCAGCGCCGCGATGGTGGCTGAAGCACTGCCGGAGACGACGCCGCAGATGTCGCCCACCACATCATTGCAGATGGAACTGACCCGCTCCGCGTTCCGCAGCAGACGGATGGCCTCCTGGGCGCCGGGCACCTTCCGGGCCGCCATGGAGTGAAAGGGCTTTTCGCTGGCGGTTGCCACCGCCATGCCGATAATATCGAAAATAATTCCTAAAAGTACGATGCCCAGCAAAATCGCGAACGCTGCCAGAAGTCCGCTGCGCGCCATAACCTCGTCAGAGATCAGGCTGATGATGCCGGAGACGACCAAAGTTACGAAAAAAACCGTGACGACCCAGCGGATCGTCCGGGAACGCTCCTTCTTGGAAGCGTCCGAATTGGGTTTCGCCACAAACATTCTCCTTTTGAGAATCATGAAATGACGGCAGCAGACAGGATAAATCTTACGGCTTAGGTCGGGTTGTTTTTCACCGGTGGGAACCTGCCGTTGCCGCACAGGCCGTTTCCATTTGATCCCTCCGCCCAAGTGTCGCCATGATAATGGGTACCCGATTGCCACTTAGTCCGTACTGCAATCCCCTGTCTGCCCTTTTCAGACAGCCTAGGTGTTTTCCACTGCGGCGTGTTCCGCAATCTTAGCCTCTTTTGCAAGCATGGTTTCCGGGAGCGATAGCCGCGCCGCTGTGGCCACAGCGGCACCCGGCCTGGTCTCCCTTCCCCGCATGTTCACTTCAAGGCAGGCTACGCTGCACGCAGCACACGATTCTGTGCACCACCTTGCAGGTTCATACCTGATTCGTACGCGATCGGACCCCTCCCGGGGTTCTACCCGTCGTCGCACAAGGTTCAAGTCTCCACGGAAACCGGGTCGTATGCTCCATGCCATTGGAGCGCGCCCTGGATCCTTAACCCCCAGCATCCACCCAAAACTGGGCGTAATAAGCAGACACCAGGGACTTCATCGATGTGCCCTTCAAAGGATTTTTAGGCCCTTCCTGGAAAGTGGTCACGCCGACTAGGATACTGCACCGTCAATCTTTATTTTAGCATACTATTTCCGAATATACAAGTATTTATTTACGCTTCAGTGGATAACTTAGGGTCAGGGGTGAATGCAGAATGTAAAATGATAAATGCAAAATGAAGGTATTTCCTTCGGAAATGATTCAATTTGAAGGGATATGCAGCAGTTTGCAATTCACAGCGTTATCCCAATTTTGCATTCTGCATTCATCATTCTGCATTTCACCGAACAAACCAGTCCTCTACAATGTCCCGGTGGGTAACGGCGATCTCAATATTGGGAATTTCCTCCCGGGTGAAAAAGCGCAGCTCCTTGGATTCGCTGCTGATGCGCATTTGCGGCTCCTCGGGAAGGTCGAGGCCGTAAACCACAATGACCATGCGCCAGATGCTGCCGTCCCGGAAGGCGGCGATACGGCCGGGATTGTCATAGACTGCCAGCTTGCGGAAGCGTTCCTTGGGAATCCGAAGGCCCAGCTCCTCATAGGTTTCCCGGACGATGGCTTGCAGGCCCGTTTCCGTCTTTTTGCAGCCGCCGCCGACTAACCCCCAGATGTCGGAGTCCCGGCGCTTTTCCAGCAGAAGCCTGCCCTGACAGGTGATGATGGCGTTGGCCCCTAAGTGGGCGGGCATGGTGGTTTTCGGCGCGTCCTTGGGGTCGCAGTTATAGAAGGTTACGATTGCCATATGGATTCCTCCCAATGGAATAATGCAGGATGCAAAATGAAGGTATTTCTTTCGAAAATGATTTCAAATCCTCCGCAAAGCGGACACCACAATTTGGCATCTCCTATTTTACATCCGTTTTCTGCTTTTTTCCACCCTAAAATTCCTTTGGCACCGGTTTTGTCACGCCGGTTCGCCGCTCTTTGCTCAGACCGCCGGCCATGTGGGGTTCTGTTCCGTTTGCGAATTTCGCCCGGCGGATGATGTCCTCGCCGTATTTATCCCGGAGGGCATCCACGGTTTCGTCCAGGCGGAGCTTGCGCTCAAACTGCTTCGGGGTGAGGCCGGAGAAAAAGTCGAACTGCTGGTAAGGCTCCCCGGACAGGCGGGTGACCTGAACGCCAAGCTGCCGCAGAGGTGTAATGCCGTCCCAGGCTTCGTCGAACAGGCGGCAGGATGCTTCAAACAGTTCCGTAGTAATGTTGGTAGCACCATGGAGGACGCACTGGTGGGAAAAATGACGGAATTCGTTGGTGCGCAGGTGAATGCTGACGCAGCTGCCGCATTTGCCGTCCTTGCGTAGCCGGGCCGCCACGGTTTCGCACAGGCTCAGCAGCACCTGATAGGCTTCTTCAGAAGTCACAACATCGTGGGAAGTGGTGGTGGCGTTGCCGTAGCCCTTGTTTTCTGCCGGTTCCGGAGTCACTGCGTCGGCATTCCGGCCGTTGGCAAAGTGCCACAGCAGCTCCCCCTGTTTCCCCAATCGCTTTTTCAGCACCCGCACATCTGCCGCCGCCAGCTGGCCAATGGTATAGATTCCCAGCGTTTGCAGCTTTTTCTCTGTTTTCGCGCCTACTAAGAACAGATCCCGCACCGGAAGGGGGAAGAATTTCTCCCCCATTTCCTCCGGGAACAGGGTGTGCACCTTGTTGGGCTTTTCAAAATCTCCCGCCATTTTTGCCAGCAGCTTATTGGAGGAAATGCCAATATTTACGGTAAAGCCCAGTTCTTCGTTGATACGCCGACGCATCAGTTCTGCCGCCAGCCGGGGCGTACCCCACAGCCGCCTGGTGCCCGTCATGTCCACCCAGGCTTCGTCTATGGAATACTGCTCCACTGCCGGGCTGAACTGCCTGAGCATATCCACAAAATGCCGGGAGGCCTGAACATATAATTCATAATCCGGCGGGATCACCACCAGCTCCGGGCACTTTTCCAGCGCCTGAAACAGCGGCTCTCCCGTCTGGATGCCATACTTTTTTGCTGGGGTGGACTTGGCCAGAATGATGCTGTGCCGGGAGGCCTTGTCCCCCGCCACCACGGAAGGAACCTCCCGCAGGTCGGTTTCCTCCCCCAGCACCTTCACCCGGTAGGCTGCGCTCCAGCTTAGAAACGCCGAGTTTGCGTCCACATGAAAAATCACCCGCTGCGCCATATCAGCACACCTTCCGCTGTAGGCTCCAGGTATGGGTACGGATGGTATATTTCAGTTCAAAGAGCCATCGTTTCTGCCGAACCGTTGCCCGACAGAGATAGGCTGTCGCTTCAATGCCCACATACTGCACCTGACGCACATTCACAATTTCCTCAATATCCACCCGCATGAGCTGGTGTTCTTCATCCTCCATCCGCAGCCGCAGGGGGCGAATTTCCCCGGAGGCGCTGCACATGGCGATCACATCCACGGGACATACCTTCTGCTCCATACCCTTCACCACCTTTTGTTCTTATTATAACACATTCGTTCGTATATAGCAAGTGGTAATTTTTCGGTTGCGGATTGTTTTAGGGTTTGGTATAATGCAGGAAAGAAACAAAGAAACTGGTGAACATCATGCTGAAATATCCCTGTCTTGTCCTCGACCACGATGATACCGTGGTGCAGAGCGAAAAAACCATCGGCTATCCCTTCTTCTGCTACATCCTCGACCAGTTCCGCCCGGGACAGGCCATCACCCTGGAACAGTTCGCGCAGGACTGCTATGAGCTGGGCTTCGCGGAAATGTGCCGCTCCCGCTGGCAGTTTACCCCAAAGGAGCTGGAGGACGAATACTACGGCTGGATGGACTACGTCATGACCCACATCCCCGACCCCTTCCCCGGTATCGGCAGCGTCATCCGGCGGCAGAAGGAGGAAGGCGGCATGATCTGCGTGGTGTCCCATTCCAGCGTAGTCAACATCACCCGGGACTATGAAACCCACTTTGGTGTCCAGCCCGATGTGATCTACGGCTGGGATTACCCCGAGGAACTGCGCAAGCCCAATCCCTTCCCCCTGCTGAACATTATGGAAAAATATCATTTTTCGCCGGAAGAAATGCTGGTGGTGGACGACATGAAGCTGGCCTGGAATATGGCACATCCTCTTGGGGTCAAGGTGGCCTTCGCCGGCTGGGGACGGACAGAATTTCCGGAACTCATGAAGGAAATGCAATCTCTGTGTGATTACGCTTTTGATTCCCCGGAAGAACTGGAACGATTCCTGTTTGAGGAGAAATGAGCATGAAAATTGACCACATTGCTCTGTACGTCAACGATCTGGAAGGTGCAAAAGCCTTCTTTGAGACGTATTTTCAGGCGGTTGCCAATGATGGATACCACAATCATGAAACGGATTTTCGCTCCTATTTTCTGACCTTTTCCGATGGCTCCCGGTTGGAAGTCATGACAAAGCCAGATCTGACCGATTCCGGCAATCTTCTTGACCGCTTTGGCTATGCCCACATTGCCTTTTCCGTTGGAAGCAAGGAAGCGGTAAGTGAATTGACCGGGCAGTTAAAGGCCGGGGGCTTCCCCACCCTGTCCGGCCCCAGAGTCACCGGGGATGGGTACTATGAAAGCTGCGTCCTGGGTTTCGAGGGAAATCTCATCGAAATTACCGTATAATCCTCTTGACAATCATGATATAATGTGTTTTAGAATCAGGCAAGGAGGTGAGCTGTCTGGAAAAGGCCGGAATCAAGGTCATGGCCCGCAATCGAGAGGCCTATCACGAATATTTCGTGGAGGAAGAATTTGAGGCGGGCATTGAGCTGGTAGGCACGGAAGTCAAATCCATCCGGGCGGGCACCCTGAACCTGAAGGACGCCTGGTGCGGCATCAAGGACGGGCAGCTCCTGCTGAACCAGATGCACATTTCCCCCTATGACCACGGAAACCGCTTCAACGTTGACCCCCGCCGCCCCCGCCGTTTGCTGATGCACAAGCGGGAGATTATGCGGCTCTATGGCAAGGTCAAGCAGGATGGCTTTTCCCTGATCCCCCTGTCCGTGTACTTTAAAGGCAGCCGGGTAAAGGTGAACGTTGGTCTTTGCAAGGGCAAAAAGCTTTACGATAAACGACAGGCCGCGGCGGAACGGGATGCCAAGCGTCAGATCGACCGGGCCATGAAGGAGAGAATGAGACAATGAATCCTACTTTTAAGATTACTATGGAAAACGGCGGCGTCATTGAGGGCGAGCTGTACCCCGAGAAAGCCCCCCAGAGCGTTTACAATTTCATCGACCTTTGCAATCACAACTACTACGACGGCCTGATCTTCCACCGGGTCATTCCCGGCTTCATGATTCAGGGCGGCTGCCCCGAGGGCACCGGCATGGGCGGACCCGGCTACTGCATCAAGGGCGAATTTTTCTTCAACGGCTTCAAGAATGATCTGAAGCACAAGCGGGGCGTTCTCAGCATGGCCCGCTCCTCCTCCCCCAACTCCGCCGGCAGCCAGTTCTTCATCATGCACCAGGACGCCAAGCACCTGGACGGACAGTACGCCGCTTTCGGCAAGGTGACCTCCGGCATGGATGTGGTGGATGCCATCGCGGCAACCCGGACCGGCCGCAACGACCGGCCCATGGAGGAGCAGAAGATCGCCTCCATTACCGTGGACACCCACGGCGAAACCTACCCAGAGCCGAAGAAACTGCCGGATCCCTACGGAAGATTTTAATGATCAGAGTGGAGTATGAAGAGTGGAGAGTGAAGTGAACCTATTTCACCTTCCTTTCCCTCCACACTCCACTCTCCGAACTTCACACTTCAAAATGGGGCCGTACTGGTTTCGACGGGGGTAGTGAGGCCGGAATAGCGGGCCGTGGCGCCTGGCCACGATAAAACGGGCAATTTATAAATTTAACTGACAACAATACTGTTGCTCTGGCTGCCTGATTAGGCGCCCATCCTCCCCGGAAGGTCCACGAGCCGGGCTTGGGTGTGATTTGAGTGGAGACCGTGCGTATGGTAAGCTTTGCCCATACCATGCATCATGAAGCTACTGATTCCTGTAGGGTGTTTGTTCCCGCCGGGATGAGGGAATGTAAATAACAAACTGCGCCCGGAGAAGTTCCCTCCAAGTTGCCTTCGGACAGGGGTTCGATTCCCCTCGGCTCCACCAATGATATTTGTCACATCAAGTTTTTTGCGGATCGTTGTGGCAAACAAAAACACCTCCTGACAGCAGGAGGTGTTTTGTTATCTATTCACTTTTACCGTTCTTCGCAAGCAATATCCAATGCAGCCTTATCGGTATACTCATCGTCCAGCAGCCCGCTTTCCTCGCGGTCATCCTCGTACGTCCGTCTGACTGCGGCCGCTGTGGCCTCATCCTCAATCGGCGCAGGCGTTACCTTTTCTGCCACAATATCCACATTGGTTTCCTCGGTCATGGTGCTGAGCCATGCGCCCAGCTTCTCCCGCAGTCCGGCGGGCACGGGCAGGCCGCAGAGCAGCATATTTTTCAGAACGCTGGTAGCCTCGTACAAAATAAACAGCAGCGCGAACAGTTCTGTGACGCCCATCTTAACCACACCGCAGGCATCCAGAACGTTTCTGGTATCCACCGGAAGCCAGCCCAGCACGTCCACGTGCATCATCATGTCAATGGCCGTGAACAGCAGCACACAGGCCAGCATCCCGGCCTTGCGGATGGCACCGTCGATGCCCACGGCGGAGTTCCATTTGCGGTACTTCGCCGCCCGGAGAGAGCCAAACACCATGTCTGCGCAGACGGCGATCAGCAGCAGCCTCACGAAGATGTTGCCCATCAGGGCAGAGAAAAAGCGGATAATAAAAGCGTTTACCATTTGCATATGTATTTCCTCCTAAGTATTGTGCATTATTTAACAAATAGTGTTCGTTACAGAATCTTTTTCATACAAATCACTCTCCTAACCGTTCCAACGGGAATATTTGCCAACGTCCACGTGAATGCCCCAACCATACAGCCCGATGCCGCCGGTTTTGCCCATGACTGCCTCGGCGGCTTTTTTCATCTCAGCGGGGGTTGCGGTTGCGCAGTGTAGGTCAGCCGCCATGCCCTTCAGGTGGTAGCTGGTTGCCACACCGCCCACCTTGGCATTGTGTTCCGGGCACCGCACCCCGGAGCCGCCGCTGTCCACAATGCCGATGGGCTTGCCCAGCTTCGCCCGGATTGCGTCCACGGTGCGCACCATCTTTTCCTCCGGCTCCACCGGGAACCCGCCGCACTTGCCGCAGGGGCACCGGAACTCCGCCCGGGTGAAGTAGCGGATGTCCTTCCACCATCCCGGGGCGGTTGTTGCATTTTCTGCAACAGCTGGCTTCTCCCCGGTGGCGATCACTTCCAGAATCCGCTTTTCCGTCGCCGCGCCGAAGATGCCGTCCACGTCCTCCTGCGCCATGTAGGAGCGCTGGAAGACGATGGTGGCCCGCTGGGACTTCTCGCCCCACAGGCCGTCAATGGCCCCGTCGTAGCAGCCAAGATAGGCCAGCAGGGCCTGCTTTTGTTTCAGAGTCAATGTATCGCCTCCTTAGTCAGATAAGGTCTCATTTGTTAAATAAATCTTATTTATTCTACTGGCGTGATTTCTATACTGGAACAATCATCAGCTGTAATAGCGACCCCATCCTTTAGAACAAACCAATATCTCATTTTTGAAAGCGTTGGATATTTTTCTTTTCTCGTTGTTAAGTCGTGTGTCCACTGACTATCAAATGTAAACCATGGCCCGACTATCGATGTCTCGTCAGAAAGAATGAAGGCCATCCTACCCATGTAATTGTATGCGCTGCTTACGACAAGATTACCCTTTATTTTCAGCTTGTTAATGCTTGTTACATCTATATCAATAACAAGTGATCCATCAAGTCCTTCTCTGATTCCGCCATCACTGCCTATTCTACAGTTGAGGTGAGCAGCCGAAACATCGAATAGATTCGTTTCAGTAGGGGGAGTGACAATTTCCTCGATCACAACATCAGCAGGGCTTCCGTCAATCATAGACTTTCGGAAATTGTTAAGGTCATCGTTGGTGAAGCCTAACGAGCCAACCCAATTCACGACCTTGTCACGGAATGTACTTCCTGTCGGAATGGCTGTAATCTCTCCAATCAGATTCTTCCAGTCATCGTCAATCCGTCTACGGGCGTTTGGGCTAATAGCAAAACTGGTAAGCTCAAAATCTTTGTCAACATCCGACTGTGATACGCCCAGAATTGCTTCCAAGATGCAAGCAACCGTTCCAGTTCTGTCCGCTCCTGCTGCACAGTGGAAAATGATAGGCTCATTTTTTGCAACGGCATCAAAGATTGTTCTTAAAATAATGCTCCATTCTTCATCCCGACCCGAAAGGGTATACCACACGGCATTATCCGCTACGGTGTAGATAACATCGTTTCCCAGAGGAGAGCTTGTAGCCCCATCATTATCTGCTTTGCTCCTCAAATCCAAATCGTGCTTAATTCTAAGCTGATCCACCAGTACCGGCCTGTCGGTTTCGTCCAATAGGCCGCCACGGAACAGTTTTCCATATTTCACCCTGCCGCCGTCGCATACCCATCCACCAATGTCTCGGACATTCGTTGCGGTTGTGGCAATCATTCGCACCTGCCCGGTCGGTTTGATAGTTCCGCTCTGTTTTACATTGCCATCTACGCTGTTCCACCAGTGTGCCACGACATCGGGAATGGCATTTACAAGGCTGTTGACACCAACGACAGACGGAATCATCGTGTGAGATACGCTGTCAGCCAGATGCAGTTCTCCGCTGTCTTTCAGATCCAAATCATAGCCGGACGGATGCCACTTCACATAGTCCGTCTCCGTGTATGAGTATGTGAGCATCGCAGAGCTGGAATAATCAGTGGGGTCGTATGTTACCTCATCCATATACTTGGTGACAAGCGGATTCATCTGGGAGAATTCCGCCAACGGTTCAGCACCGGGGATGTTGCCTTGAATAGATAAGATCAGATGTTCCAATTCTACTATCTCATCCTTTAGCTGATTAAGGCCTTGTTTGACTTCGGTGTCATCATAGACCGTATCCGTGTACATCGGGTCTTCGGGGATGGCATCAACCTTGGCTTTGGCGGCATTGTCGTAGTCGTTGGAGGATAAACCCTTTCCCTCCACTTTATCTACCTTCCCACTGATATCCTGATGCGCCGTCAGATACCCGGCATCGTTGCTGAATGCAGATACATTGGTTGGTACTGCGGGAAGTTCAGACCGCAGTGCATAATCACCCTTGTGCTGATAGTTCGCCAGACTGTTGCTAACGGTATCAATCAGACCTTTCAGCACCACACCCTGTGCGGCACTCAGCGGCTTATTGCTGACATTGGTGGTCAGGTTGTCAATGATATCCGTGACGCTGACCTTGCTTGTGGTAATGGCCTCAATCATGGTCTTGTTGCTTGTGATATAAGCAACAATCTCAGACAGTTCATCCAATGTCTGGTCATCAGAATCAAAGAATGCCGTCAGTTTATCATTGATAGCTTTCAGTTCCAGACGGATATCATTATGGGCATCCGTATTGGTGTTGTGCTGAGATACGGCGGTTTCCGCTGTACCCTTGGGGTCTGCACCGATATCTTCGGGCTTCTTGGGAATATCGGTGGTCTTTGCATAACCATCGGGAACAGCGGTCAGATACTTCTGATTCTGCACCCACTGCTCAGTAGCGTAACCAGTTAAGTCAACTGCGCCGCCAGAACCTGGAGCCGTCCACAACTTACCGTTTTCGTCCTTGCCGACAGGCTGCGTCATGGATTCCGTTTTTGTTTCCGGTGCGTAGTCCTTCTTTGGGACTTTGCCAGCTAAACCATCCTTTATCTGATTAAGCTCCGTCCCCATGGCTCCGACAGTTGCCTGTGCCGCGGCGGCGGAAGCGGCAGCATCGGCGGCATGGGTCTCGGCGTTTGCTGCGGAAGTCTGGGCAGCATTGGCAGCGGCGGTAGCCGCTGTGCTGTCACCCTGTTTGCCACGGATGTTGACAGTCTGCGGGTTTGGCAGACCGCCGTTATTGCGCCAGCTGAGGTCACCGTTTTCGGATACGCTGGGCGTGAAGGTCACGCCGTTGTCTCCAGGCTTTCCATCAAACGCCCCGCTGTCCGCTGCCTTGCGCAGATACTCGTCCAGCTTGTCCTCTAGCCATTGGAGCCGGATGTAGTCCTCTGTTTTCTGCGCCCCGGCGGCGGGATTGCTCGTCACCGAAACGGCAAACGGGAACGTGGTCAGCCGGTTCAGCTGGGCGTCGTTGAACACCAGCGACGCCTGCACCGTGCCGGACACGGAAAGCATCTGGGGCGCAAGGATCACCGTGGCAACATTGCCGCTGATGGAGATAGCCGCCGTGCCGTCCGCCAGCTTGTTATACAGTCCTTTTGTCCCGGCAGGCTGCATGTATGCGATTGCCGCTTCCACGCCATCAGGCGGCGTCCAGGGAGCCCCGCCGCACAGCAGCGTGATTTCCGCCAGACGGGTATTACCATCGCCCTGTACGGCGTTAACCCGCTGGCCCACATTCTGCCTGGTCAGGTCTACTGTGATTTTTGTCGTTACTTGCATATTGCATCGCTCCTTTCACAAGTAGTCTCAAATGGCCCGTTTTTTGCAATGTGATATGCAAATTACGTTAATTTTCATCGGACGCAACCCCATACTTCTCCAGAATGGCGATGATCTCATCGGTAAGAACCTTTTTCAGCTGACCGGGCGGCAGCTGGGCAAAGGCTTCTGCCATGGTGCGCATATCCGCAGCAGCGGAAGCGTCAGCCGCTACTGCCTGATTGTAGGCGATGATGCGTTTTCTCATTTCT
>JALFJQ010000014.1 GCA_022775085.1 Clostridiales bacterium
CGCTACCCCTCCACGGGGCGCATACCGCCTTTTCTTGTTATCCAGCCCTCCGGCTGTATCGGTTGAGCAAAAGTCAGCGTGGGAATGGTGTGGTATCTTTATCTAAGTGATACCCCGGATTCCCATTTTGAGATAGCGGTACGGGACACAAAGAGCGCTTGGGCAAGCTCTTCTTGAGTAAGCCCTCTGTTCTTTCTCAGTTCCTTTAATTTATCCTGAAAATCCACGGTAATCCTTCTTTCTTTGTTTGAGACTTCGTTATCATCAGTATAACGCTATTGTGTATTATGTGCAAGAAGAACATTGCTCCACGATGGATTGCATCAAGTCAGAGCAACTACAAACAAATATTCTTTCTATCCGTTTTATTGTACCATTCATCTGTTATAATCCGACCACCACACAAAAATGAGGAGGTCTGACATTATGGCAGTTAAGATCGTAGAAGACAGCGCAGTCCTGACGCTGGACTTTTGGGATAAGGAGACAATCTACAACGGGCAGGTTTTCCCGGTGGGCACGCTGGCGTGCGATGCACTGAACATCCCCGGAGAAGTGGTGAGTCACATGGAAAAGCTGTGTGAAAAGCTCAACGGGTTTATGAAAAGCTTCGATTCCGGCAAGGGCGATCCAGCTCTGCTGCCGGAAGCCAAATTCAGTGCCATGAAGCTGCTGGAGCTGATGGCGCAGTACAAGCCCTTCTCCTACATCAACATGGCAGCTTTCCGGGATTTGGTGAAGCGGTGCTTTACCCCCAACGGTGTGAAGTCCGCCAACGCACTGATTCAGGCTCAGAAAAGCAGCAAGCTCTCTGACCAGATTGCAGAGAAATATCTGGACGGGGCGCTCCTGTCCCGGCTGCTCCCGACCCTTGCCCATTTCGGGCATTCCCTGAAAGCATATCAGGAGACCATGCTCCCCTTCGCCCAGCGGCTCCATGACAGCGAAGAACGGTCAGGTGCCGACTACGCCAGAATTTTCAATGACTATTTCCCAAAGGAACCAACCTTTGAGGATGCTGGCGGCTGGATGTCCATGACCAATGTAACCATGCAGTACCTGACCATGGAACACCCGGGCGGCGACCTGCCGGTTCTGGTGACGAGAAGCCACTATGTCAGCTTTGTGGGAATGCTGCGTGGTGATTTCTTTGAAGCCCTCCGGGCAGGGCATGGTGTCAGGCGGTGCTTTCACTGCAATCAGTGGTTCCTCACCACCAATGCCCATTCCGTGAAATACTGCGACGGCCTAGCTCCCGGCGATCCCAAGGGAAGAACCTGCCGGGCTGTGGGCGCAAAGAACGGTTACAAGGAGGATGTCAAAGCCCACCCCATAAAAGGGCCCTATGTGACCCGGAGAAATACCATCAGCAAATATGTCAGTGACGGAGCCATGTCCAAAGAGCTGGGGGCGATTGCCCTGCGGCTCACTGAGGAGAAGCGCACCAGAGCATTCACCGATCACGACTATTTTCTGAATTGTTACGCAAAAGAGATGAGCCAGAAAGCCATCGTCGCGGAGGCAAAAGCAATTCTGGCGGCACAGACTGCAAAGGAAGGAATCCAGCTGTGAAAACCAAATACCAATGGAAGATGGATGGGTTTTTCCAGAAGGTTGGGTTTGATGTGGAAGGGATGCAGATTACCCAGCATATCGCGGAGAATATCTTTCAGCTTGACCCACCGCCTCCGGAGCTGTCCGAGAATACCCGGGACAATGATTACATTCTCAAAGCTCTGGAAACGAAAGACCTGAGATACTTCTCTTTCTTCCTACACAAAATTGAAAAGCGTCTGAACCGGTATATCCGCCGCACACTGACCTCGGAATCAAATTTTCGTTATGACCCGGAAGGGTTTCTGGAAATCAAGCTGTGCTGCATGATGTGTTTGCTTCAGCTTCTGCCGAAGTATGAACCGGGTAAGGATGCGGAATTCATGACCTACGCCCATAACTTTATTTTCGATTCCATTCGGAATTATCAAATGGGAAAGGAAGGCTGGTCGCTGCCGTCTCTGACCACTTACAAGAAAATCCGCACTGCCGCGTGGATGCAGAACAATCTGGAAAATGCGGTGGAAGCCTTCATGGAGAAATACAAGTGCAGAAGAAAAACGGCAGACCGATTTTTCCGGGAGGCCAACTGCCTGCATCGCCGGAAAGAGACAATCCTCCTTGATGACGAGGAGGAAGAACAGGACATACTGGGAGAGCTTGCCGGTGAAGAAGCAGATGATGTGTCCGAAATCATCTGGCACGGGGTTCACGCCAATGCAGTCCGAAAAGCCTTTGACCGTCTAACCTCGGACGAGAAAGAGTATCTGCAAAGACGAAACGCCCTGTGTATGAAATGCGGCTGCGCCCGGAATATGAAATACGGCGAAAGCTTCGATGATCTCGGCGCCCACTTTGAACTCACCACAGCGGGTGGTGCGGAGAAAGCATACCGCAAGGCAGTGGATCACCTGACGAGACTGCTGGTGGAGGATAACGCTATCGGCACCGTGACCATAAAAAGGAAGAAGGTCATCCGCAGAAAAAAGAAAATCGCCGCCGCAGTCTATGAATACCAGGCAGACTACGACGGCGAATGGGGCGAGATTGAAATTGATTTTGAAAGCAGCACAGGGAAGATTTCTTACATTGCAGAGTTGGACACAACTCGTTCTCACAAATATGCAAGCAAGGCCATTGAAGAAATCCTCAGCTTCGATCTTGATGATCTCCCGAAACAAAAGACGATTGCATTTCCAAAGTAACGGAAGATGCGTCGCTGCGGCGGGACGAGGGATGATATACCTTTGGCTCCCCCGGTGATGCTGCTGCGCTCCAAGAATTTCTTCCGAAATTCTCTCCGCTCCGCCACATCACCTACACACGAACAGGCGGGTTCTGCTAGCGCAAACTCCTGGGCTTCTCGTCCGGGAGGACGCAGAATCCGCCTGTTCTGTGGCTGGCGGAAAGTGCTTGTCCCTGCCCCGAACAACCCCTTTCCGCCACCCACGGTCGCCAAAGGTATAACACACTAGACTTTGCGGGCAAAGTCGTGTGCCACGAAACCGCCGGTTTCATTGGATTCTTCCGGCCACGAAGGGCGCTGCCCTCCATTGGATTCCTCCCGCCAAGGCAGCGCTGCCGCCTTTGGAAACCACCGCCAAGGGAACTCTGTCCCCTTTGGATTCCCCAGCCAACAGGGCGCTCTCGCCCCTATTGGAAACCCCGAGCCAAAGGAATTGCCATCCCTTTGGAATCTCAGCCCGCTTTGAAATGAGTACCCACAAATGGAAAATTGTTTGTGGGCATTCATTTCAAAACGGCAAAATGGAAACCCAGTGCTTCATCTCTTCCATAACACATCGCACTGAATTTCGTATTATCCATAGCCCTAAACGTCTGGCGCTCGTGGAATTTGCTGTGCAAAGCAGAGTCAAGGAACTGTTGGAAGAATAACAAATCCCACCGCATTGTGTGTACCAGCCACAATGCGGTGGGATTGATTTATTTACACATGAAACAGTGCACAGATTACTTGCTGATGTCCTTGACCGAGTCACGAATAACCAATTCGGCATCCAAGCGGATATTATGAACAGGGATGTTCTCGTTGTTGATCAGACGCAACACCTGAGCAACCGCAGTTCGTCCCTTTTCACTTGGATTCTGACGCATCGTTGTCAGCCTGGGTCTTGTGTTTCTGGCAAAAATGTTATCATCGAATCCCACCACGGAGATATCCTCCGGCACCTGGATTCCTCTGTCGTAGAAGTAATTGACAGCAAAAGACGCATAATAGTCAGATGCAAAGAAGAGTGCTGTAAACTCATTCATTCTCTGACATACGATATCATAGGTCTTAATTATCCCCGCAGTACCAAAACCGATTTGAAAGAACTCGTTTTTCGGAACCGGAATGTGATGTTCCTCCAATGCCTCACGGTATCCTTGCCAGCGCTCATAATCGACACCCACGCAATTGTCTGCAAGAAAGGCAATCTTTTTGTGTCCCATTCCGATTAAATACTCCGTAATTCGTCTTGCACATTCCCTGTCTTTTAATCCCACGTTCGTATAGGATTCATCATCATCCTGAAAATAGCAGTCAATAAAAACAAGCGGAATCTTTAAGTTTTCCTTCATCTTCCTGCACTCAGCGGCATTCAAACCCAGGGAAATAATGCCGTCAACATTCCAGGTAATTGCCATTTTCTGAATCTCATCTGCTTTATCCGATGCGTACAGCATCAGAAAATAACCGAGCTTCCGCACTTCATCCTCAATAACGCCAATCAACTCACTGTTGAAAGGATCCTGCACCACATTCTTTCCTTCCATGGTAGGATACCGAATGATCAGACCGATTATTTTTGAGGAGCTTCGCGCCAGAGACCTTGCATTCATATTCGGAATGTACTGAAGCTCTTCGATTTTCTTGCGCACACGCTGAATGGTTTGCGGTGATACTTCTTTTGTATTGCCGTGAATCACATTGGACACTGTCGTCGGGCTAACATCCAGTTCTGCTGCAATCTGCTTAATTGTCACCATTTTAAATACACCACTTTCCGAATCATTGGCCGCACATATCTCCATAAATGTTAATCTGAACAGCGTTTCTCTTACTATTATACTGTGATTGTAGGAAAGTTCAACTGTTTTTTTAGAATTGCCGGATTTGATGCGAATTCAGTTCGTGGTGCAATTCCGCTGTCCTGAGATTGTTAAAAATATACAAATTAGATAAATTAAACTGTGCAAATTAAACCTTTTGCGCAAAAGGTATTGACAAGCGCAAAATATCACGTTATAATAACCACGTAAAAACCTTTTGCGTCAAAGTAACAAAATATACTGCGGATCGAGGGGTATATATTGTCGAAATTACAAAAGATGTGAAAGGGAAAAATTGATTTAAGGAAAGGAAAAAACGGTATGAAAAAAAGAGTATTGGCTTTGCTGCTGGTGGTAGCGATGATCGCAAGTTTTGCAGCGGGTTGCGGAAACGCTCCGGCAGCTACAAATGAGGCCCCAGCAAAAACGAATGAGGCTCCGGCAAAAACAAGTGACACCCCCGCTCAGGCAGACGATGAGGCACTGAAGGGAACGCTGAACATTTTCCAGTTCAAGGTCGAAATCAACGACGCTCTGATCGCGGCGACTAAGCGGTACATGGAACTCAACCCCGGCGTTAAGGTTAACCTGGAGACCGTTGGCGGCGGCGATGACTACGGTGCAGCACTGAGAACCAAGATGCAGAGCAGCGATCAGCCGGCGATTTACAACATTGGCGGCCCCCAGGATGTCATTGACTGGGCAGCAAATCTGGAGGACCTGGCAGCAGAACCCTGGGTTGCAAATACGGTGAGCGGCCTGCTGGACGATGTGTCCAAGGACGGCAAGGTCTACGGCATGCCCATGGCAATCGAGGGCTACGGCTTCGTATACAACAAGGAAATCTTTGAAGCAGCAGGCATTGACGCAGCTTCTCTGAAGACCTTTGATCAGATTGATACGGCTTTTGCTGAGCTGCAGACCAAGATCGACAACGGCGAACTGAAGGAAAAGTTCCCTGCTCTGGAAGCGGTTATCGAGTATCCCGCCAAGGAAAAGTGGGTAACCGGTATGCACACTTCCAATGTTGCTCTGGGACAGGAGTTCGCAAACTGCACCGAGGCGTTTAACGCCAAGGAAGTTCAGTTCACCTACGGCGCACAGCTGAAGGATCTGATCGACCTTCAGGTGAAGTACACAACCAATGCCAATAATCCTTCTGCTCTGAACGCGGTGGATTACTCCATGCAGGCCGGCGGCGGTATCGCCATTGAGAGAGTCGCCGTGATCCAGCAGGGCAACTGGGTGTTCCCGGTTATCAATGAGGTTGATCCCGAAGTCGCACAGAAGCTGGACATTATCCCTCTGCCCCTGAAGGGCGTTTCTGAGGGTAATACCCCGATCGGTGTGCCCATGTATTGGGCGGTGAACAGCCAGTGCGATGAGAATACCAAGAAGATTGCGAAGGACTTCCTGAACTGGCTGTATCAGTCCGAGGAAGGCATGAAGATCGTTGTCAATGACTTTGGCTTCATTCCTCCCTTCACCAACTACGGCGACAACCTGCCCTCCGATCCTCTGGGTCAGGCTGTGAGCAGAGCCGCCAATGCGGGCACGGTAGCTCCTTGGGTGTTCAATGGATGCCCCACCAGCTGGGCTGAAAATGTTCTGGGCGCAGAGATCCAGGCATACCTTGGCGGCGAAAAGACATGGGATGATGCGATCGCCACTGCACAGCAGGCTTGGGCTGACGCTCGTAAGTAATCGTAGTCAATTCAGATAATTGGAAGTCTCTGAAGATTACTTTCTGAAGCGTTAAGCAAGTAGTTCCGAAGCAACCCGTGAAAAAACCATAAAGGCCCTGCCTTTATGGTTTTTTCCCATTCCGTTCAAGGAGGAGCATTTTGAAAAAATCGAACATAGGTTTTTGGGCGTTCGTGCTGCCATCCTTTGTGTTTTTTGTTTTAGTTGTCATGATTCCGGCTGTATGGGGTTTGGGATATTCCTTTACAGACTGGAATGGCATCAGCAAGGAGGTGCATTTTGTTGGCGTCCAGAACTACATGAAAATTTTTACGCAGGACAAAGATTTCTTCCACGCATTTACATTTACCGCCGTATTCTCCCTCGCGGCTGTCATCGGGGTTAACGTCATTGGCTTTCTGCTTGCCCTGCTGGTGACATCCAAGGCAAAGTGCACAACCTTTATGCGCGGCGCATTCTTCATGCCGAACCTGATTGGCGGCATTCTTCTCGGCTTTACCTGGCAGTTTATTTTTGTCCAGGCCTTTGGCGCAATCGCCAACGCCACCGGTTGGAAATTCTTCGCAAACTGGCTTTCCGATACGAAAACCAGCTTTTGGGGATTGCTGATTCTTGTCATATGGCAGCTGGCTGGCTATATGATGGTCATTTATATCGCACAGATTCAGAACATTCCGGACAGCATTATTGAGGCTGCGGAGATCGATGGAGCAAGCTATTTCCAGCGTCTGAAACATATCGTGCTACCCTTGGTTGCCCCGGCATTCACAATCGGCCTGTTCCTGTCGCTGACAACGTGCTTTAAGCTGTATGATCAGAACCTTGCCCTGACAAACGGCGGACCCTTCAACAGTACGGAAATGCTGGCTCTGAATATCTACAATTCTGCGTTCAAATACAATGAGCTTGGCCTGGCACAGGCGAAGGCTGTTATCTTCCTGGTGACCGTAGCAGCCATTGGTCTGACACAGCTTTATTTCAGCAAGAAGCGGGAGGTTGAGATGTAATGAAGAAAAAGAATGTTATTTCCACGGCGATCTTAACGATTATTGGCATCGTTCTTTCCGTGCTCTTTCTGTCACCCATTCTGATCTTGCTGAGCAATTCCTTTAAGTCTCTGAAAAACATCTATTTGAATGTTCTGGCATTTCCCAATGCGGACACATTTACGCTGAAGAATTACCCGGAGGCTTTTGTGAAGCTGGATTTCATCCGTTCCCTGCTGAACTCTCTTGGAATCACGGTGGCTTCCACGATTCTTCTGCTGCTGTTCTGTTCCATGGCGGCATGGGTTCTTGTGCGCCACAAAACAAAGCTGAGCAATACCATTTTTATGATTTACGCGGCGGCGACCCTGATTCCGTTCCAGTGTGTCATGCTCCCGCTGGTTCGTCTGATGGATACGCTGCATATGATGAACCGGTGGGGACTGGTTCTCATGTATCTGGGCTTCGGCTCCAGTCTGTCCGTGATCCTGTTCCACGGCTTCATCAAAAGCGTCCCGATGGAGCTGGAAGAGGCCGCCAGGATTGACGGCTGCAATATGTTTCAGACATTCTTCCTCATTGTCCTGCCTCTGCTGAAACCGATTATGGTCACGGTTGCGATTCTGAATTCCATGTGGATCTGGAACGACTTCCTGCTGCCTCAGCTGATGATCAATAAGCCCGGCTGGCAGACCCTGCCCCTCAAGACCTTCCTGTTCTTCGGACAGTTCTCTAAGAAGTGGGATCTTGCCACTGCCGGTCTTGTGATGTGCATGCTGCCTATTATTATTTTCTATCTGGTGAGCCAGAAGCACATTGTCAAGGGTGTCGCAGAAGGCGCGATAAAGGGTTGATACTATGAATATTTGTAAAAATTGGTGGAAAGAAGCGGTTGTGTATCAGATCTACGTCCGAAGCTTCAAAGACAGCAACGGCGACGGAATCGGAGATCTGAGGGGAATTATTGAAAAGCTGGATTATCTGAAATATCTGGGTGTGGACGTATTGTGGCTTACCCCGGTGTATCAATCGCCCAACTGCGACAACGGATACGACATTTCCGATTACCGGAGCATCATGAAAGAATTCGGAACCATGGAGGATTTTGATCTCCTGCTGGAGGAAAGCCATAAGCGGGGCATCAAAATCATCATGGATCTTGTGGTGAATCATACGTCGGATGAGCATGAATGGTTCGTAAAAAGCCGGTCCCCGGAGCCCAATCCATACTGGGATTATTATATCTGGCGGGATGGACGGGATGGAAAAGCGCCAAACAACTGGGGTTCCTGGTTCAGCGGTCCTGCCTGGACGTATGACGAAAACAGAAAGCAGTATTATCTGCACATTTTCGCGCCCAAGCAGCCGGATCTGAACTGGGACAATCCGCAGGTGCGCGAAGATGTGTATTCCATGATGCGGTGGTGGCTGGACAAGGGGATCGACGGCTTCCGAATGGATGTCATCGACATGATTTCCAAGACGGAAGCTTTCCCGGATGGAGAAATCCACGGACTGTACGGGGATCTTGCGCCCTACTGCATCCATGGCCCTCATGCGCATGACTATCTGCGGGAGATGAATGAAAAAGTCCTGAGCCGTTATGACATCATGACGGTGGGAGAGACGCCCTGCGTGACATTGGAGGAAGCCAGAAAATACGCCGGGTATGACCGTCACGAGCTGGAAATGGTATTTCAGTTCGAACACGTTGAGTTGGTGAAGGGAAAGTACGGCAAATGGAGCGATGAACGTTTCGACGTAAAGAAGCTGAAAGAGGTTCTGGACAAATGGCAGACAGGAATGCAGGGGATTGCCTGGAATTCTCTGTTCTGGAGCAATCATGACCAGCCCCGTGCCGTTTCCCGCTTTGGAGACGACGGAACGTATCGCGTAGAATCGGCAAAGATGCTGGCAACCTGTCTTCACATGCTTCAGGGAACACCCTATATCTATCAGGGAGAGGAACTTGGCATGACAAATGCCTATTTCGAGAACCTGAGCGATTACAGGGACGTGGAATCACTCAATGCCTACCATGAGCTGGTAGAGGAATTGGGAGAAAGCCACGAGGATATGATGCGCTATTTGAAGGCAATCAGCCGGGATAACGCGAGAACCCCGGTGCAGTGGAATGACGGGGAAAATGCCGGCTTTACCGACGGCACGCCTTGGATCGCCGTAAACCGCAATTACCGCACGATCAACGCGGAAGCGCAAATTCGGGACGAAAACTCCGTCTTGCATTATTACAAGCGGCTGATCGCGCTGCGGCACGAAAAGCCTGTGATCGTCTACGGCGACTATCATATGCTGTTAAAAGAAGATCCGGATGTATTTGCATATGAGCGGACCCTTGACGGTGTCAGACTCACGGTGATCTGCAATTTTGCGGATCACGAAGTTGGGTGCCCGCTGTTGTCAAACGACGCGGAGATTTTGATTTCCAATTATCAAGATCGCGCCCAGAATGTCCTCAGGCCCTTTGAGGCGGTCGTATATGAGACGGTAGTATAAGTTGGAAAAATAACCAGCAATATGGGCGGCGTGATCGAAATGATTACGCCGCCTTTCTTCATGTCCCCAATCCAGGAATGTTTTTTCTTCAGGCAAACAGGGGTCGTAGTGCTGCTTCGTAAAACTGTCTGCCATCTGAGCATCTGTAACGTCTATCTATAATTTTCATTCGTCCATAATATCCAGTATCATCCTGGCACCCAGGCGGAAGCTGTTCTGAAACAGCAGACACTCTGCCATATCTTGGAACTCCCGCACACTGTCCGCATACCGGGAGAACAATTCTTTCTGTGCATCCGTCATGGTGGCCTGGAGCTTTTCTTCGTTCCGACTGATTCGTTGAAGGGCTTCCTTGTATTCCACACAGGGGCATGTGTCATATTCCGTTGGTTCGATATTGCCGTACCACAATTCTTCAAGAATTCTCATTTTGCATCCTCCCCGAAGATTAGCTCCTCTCGGATGATTTCCTCAGCTCTGGCGCGGATGTTGTTCATGGCACCAACCCAAGCCATTGGGTCGCTGGCTTTCAGTGCTTCCGTGATTCCCTCGGCTATCTTCATCTGCTCGATTATCCGCTCCAGCCTATCCTGCGTCTGCTCATTCAGGTCAGCCAGGTATGTCCACAGCTTTCCAGACAGGAGCAGGCAGTTGTACTGAATTGGCTTATGCTCTCTCAGATACTCCCGGCGCACCCGTCCCCACCTGCCAATGGGACGGGATTCTTGTGGCAGTTCCAGGTCAGGAATGGAATAATCGCCCACTCGAATGTATTGAATTTTCATAGTCATGCCTCCTTTACTTCGGTACTGTTATGATACCGAAGGATCGGGATGCAGTCGAATGTGCCGCCTTGCAAAGTTTATTACATTGATGTAACAAACTTGAAAATTTTACAACTTTCTTACATGGCGCTCACCATCCATACAGCATTCAAGCCCGGCAAGTGTCAACACCAACCGGGCTTGTCCTTATTCACATCAAAACCGCATTCCAGTGGATTTTCGCGGTTCTGCCATAGTATGCGGACAAAATCATGCCGCTTGTCCGCCACAGAAAGTTTCCTTGCGCATTATCCCTTATTCATTATGTGGGCCACCAGGCGCAGGTTGCGTTCTATGAGGATGTTTCTTGCCTCCAGGTCGCCCTGCTGGGCCAGGGCCAGGTAGCGGCGTTCTTCCTCCTCCGTCAGGGGCTTTGGGAATGAACCGGTGCTAAGTTGCAGGGAATACAGCAGCGCGCTGAGCATCAGCCAAACGGCTGCCAGCATACGCATCACCTCCTGTGCTACTGTATTCGCCATTGCCCGTCCCTTTTCCGGCACAAAAAATTCCACAGGCATTTTGCGTGTGGAATTTTCCGCGTGATTTTTCGCAACGCGGCGTCACCTTGCTGACGCGCAGCAGCGGGGTTTTCAGCTGCTCCTTCGGAAAAGCCGACGGATTTTTCTTCGCCTCGGCGGCGGTTTCCTGAAATTCCGGCACAGCGATCTCGTCGATGACAGTTTTCAGCAGCCACTTTGGATTGAAAGCAAATTATAGTGAATCAGGTGGCATATTCCCTTCAAAGGATCTTTATCGCATCAGGGAAGCTCTGAATGAATCGGCGAGAGCTGACGGCGGTAGATTTTATTCCCAAGAAAGTTTGTAAAATCAAAATAACAAGCCCGGCAAGCGTCAACCGCCTGCCGGGCTTCACTGTATTCACATCAGTACCGCATTCCGGTGGGTTTTCACATTCATGCCATAGAACGGTGCTGAGCACGCCCAATGGCGCAACGATTACTGCCCGTATTGTCAGCGGCGACCCGCTGCTCAGTCTTCCTTCGCGTCGGCAATGATCTTGGCCTGATTGGCCTTGGGCACTTCCTCATAACGGACAAATTCCAGCGTAAAGCTGCCCCGGGCCTGGGTCATGGCACGCAGGTCGATGGCGTAGCTGCCCATTTCCGCCATGGGGACTTCCGCCTCGATGACGGTGTTGCCGTCGTGGTCGGGGGTCATGCCCATGGGACGGCCACGGCGCTTGCTCAGGTCGCCCATCACATCGCCCACGTAGCTTTCCGGCACGGTGACGGCCAGCGCCCCGATCGGCTCCAGAATGGTGGGATTGGCGTTGGGCATAGCTTCCTTGTAGGACAGGATAGCAGCCATCTTGAAAGCCATTTCGTTGGAGTCCACAGGGTGGTAGGAGCCATCGTACAGCACGGCCTTCAGACCAACCAGCGGATAGCCTGCCAGCGGGCCCTTCTGAACAGCTTCCTGCAGGCCCTTTTCAACAGCGGGGTAGAAGTTTCTGGGTACGGAGCCGCCGAAGACTTCCTCGGCAAAGATCAGATCGTCCTGCTCATCCTGAGGCTCAAAGCGCACCCACACATCGCCGAACTGACCGGAGCCGCCGGTCTGCTTCTTGTGACGGCCATGGGCCTGCACGGTCTTCTTGATCTTCTCCCGGTAGGCAACCTTGGCGGGCATCAGCACCGCGTCCACACCGAAGCGGCCTTTGAGCTTGGAAACCAGCACATCCAGCTGCTGGTCGCCCATGCCGGACAGCACCAGCTGCTTGGTCTCGGCGTTGTTTACCAGATGGAAGGAGGGATCTTCCTCGTTGAGCCGGTTCAAACCAGCGCCAACCTTGTCCTCCTGACCCTTGGTCTTGGGGGCAATGGCCATGGAATAGCAGGCGGGGGCGTAGGGGATCTGCTTGAGAGAAACCACCTTTCTGGGGTCACACAGGGTATCGCCGGTCTTGACCTTGTCCATCTTGCCGATGGCACCGATGTCGCCGCAGCCCAGAGCCTTCACTTCGGTTGCCTTCTTGCCGCACATGGCGTAGAGTCTGCCCAGCTTCTCGGTCTCGCCGGTGCGGGCGTTGACCAGCGTAGTATCGGAAGTGATCTCACCGGACAGGACCTTGATGAAGGAATACTTGCCGTACTGGTCGGAGACGGTCTTCCACACGAAGGCGGAAGGTACGCCGCCGGGAGAGACCACAAATTCCTCGGTCTCGCCGTCGGCATTGGTGGCCTTGTGGTAGTTGCCCTCGGCGGGGTTGGGCAGCAGATCGATGATGTGATCCATCAGCATCAGGCTTCCCAGGCAGGTAACGCCGGAGCCGCAGAGCACAGGGAACAAGCTCAGCTCCTTCACGCCAGTGTGCAGGCCGTCCAGCATCTCGCGATAGGTGAACTCGTCGCCCTCGAAGAACCGATCCATCAGGGCTTCGTCAGTCTCGGCCACGGCCTCCTTCAGGGCGTCGTTGAACTCCTCGATGACAGGCAGCTTGTCCTCGGGCACCTCAATCTCTACCCGCTTCAGGCTGCGCATCTCGTAGGCCCGCTTGTTCAGCACATCGATGATGCCGGTAACCTTGTGGCTGGCATCCCAGATGGGCACGACAACAGGTGCGATCTTGTTGCCGTATTTTTCACGCAGGGCCTCGAAGGTGGCATTGTAGTCGGAGTGATCTTCGTCCACCTTGGAGATGTAGACAAACCGGGGCATATTGCGCTCTTCGCAGTATTTCCATGCCTTCTCAAAGCCAACGGTGATGCCGTCCTTGGCAGAGCACACCAGAATGGCGGCGTCGGCGGCACGGAGGGCCTCCATGACCGCGCCGGAGAAGTCAAAGGCACCGGGGGTGTCCAAAACGTTAATCTTGATGTTCTTGTAAACCAGAGGCACCACGGAGGTGGAGATGGAAATATGGCGCTTGATCTCCTCGGGGTCGTAATCGCAAACGGTGTTGCCGTCGGCATTCTTGCCGATCCGGTCGATGGCACCGGTCATGTACAGTAAGCTCTCCGCCAGAGCGGACTTGCCGGAACCGCTGTGGCCCAGCAGGCAGATGTTACGGATGGAATTAACAGTATACATAGTGGTCAAATACTCCTTTCGGGAAGGGCGTCCCTTCCGCACGACTTGGAATGGGTGTCAGGCACCGCAATGAGGACATTATACACGAAAGTTGCACTGATTGCAACGTCTATTTTCGTCAGATTGCAAAATTATGTAATATCCCTCATGGACACATGATTTCCTGTGCAAAACAAACAAATTTCCCCTTTCATTTTTGGTACGGTTCACAAGCAGAGAGGTTGAGGAGTGAAGAGTGAAGAGTGGAGAGTGGAGTGAGTTAGGAGTGTGGAGCTATTTCTAATTCATCGCCGAAGGCGATACCATCACTCCACTCTCCACTCTCCACACTTCACACCCCACACTCCGCAAAAAAGAACCGCTCCCCGAAAACACGGGAAGCGGTCAGATCTGGGAGGATAACTGTCAACTATCAACTGCCAAGTGCTAAAAACTCCGCCGGGTCGACGGGGACATCGTTGCAGGTGACCCCGAAGTGGACATGGGCACCCAGGGTGCTCTCAACGATGGCGGAATCGGAAGCGTAGCCGATCACCTGCCCCATGGTCACGGTATCCCCGGGCTTCACCGTCAGATTTTCCGCCAGGGAAGCGTACTTTGTGGTATATCCATCGGCATGGCGGATGACCACAGTGGTACCCATGGCGTCGTCCTCATAGACGGTGTACACCTCCCCGTCTGCGGCGGCCTTCACCTCTGCCCCGGCCTCTGCCGCCAGATCCACCCCGTTGTGGACCCGCCAGTCCCGGGTGGTCTGGTTGTAGCTCAGGGCCTCCATGGAGTAGCCGAAGATGGAGTCACCCGCTACCGGAGACATGGTCTTCAGGGGCTTTTTCTCCGTTGGCGCGGTGGTTCCCTCCGTCGCCGCCGGGGCGGTGGAACGAGTAGGCGGCTGAGTGGCAATAACCGGTACATCCTCCGCCTCCCCGATCAGCGCGGGCACCTCCTCCACGGTCTCCTCCACGGAAACCGGCTGGGCCTGATTCGCGTTTCTGTAATACACATAGCCAGTGATCCCGATTGCCGCGGCGCACAGGATCAGGGCTATGTAGTAGCCCTGACCGCCGCGGCGGGAACGTTTGTTGTCGCTCATAAACAAGCACCTCCGAGGCTGATTATGGGCAGAACTTCGGGAGTTTAAACAAGCGTCAACAACTTTTTTAGTGTGGAGAGTGCAGAGTGGAGATTGGAGTGAACGGACAATCTTGCCGATTCCCCTCTAACTCCCCACGTTCCGCTCCTAACTCCTCACTCCCCATTATTACCCTTAACGCTTCATTCGCCACTCACTTCACTCTCCACTCTTCACTCTCACTTCGGCACCGTGCCGTTGGTCAGTGCCTGGGTGAAGGTAAATTTGTAGCTGACAACATTTTCCTTCGGCTCCTGGGTCAGCTCCAGCCCTGTGAAGTAGCAGTACCGGATGCCCCAGATAGGGTGCTCCAAATTGCCGGCGCTCTTGTCCTCAAACAGGAGCTGAAGCTGCTTGAACCAGTCACAGGCCTCTGGCCCGTAGAAGGTCCCGCTGCCGTGAATGGTTCGCTTCAGCTCTCCCATGGAATCAAAATACGCCACCCCATCCAGTGTGGTATACTGCGGCTCCCGGCTGGTTTTTTCCTCATAGGTATGGGGATTCTGGGGCCACACGAAGGTCTTATAACTAAGCTTGTCCATCGGTTACCTCCTTCCGGCTGAGGGCCACGCCCTTGTGGACACGCCGCAGTCCTTCTTTGCTGTACGTCCGGGAGGTACTGAGCCAGGTACAGTGCTCAAATTCCTCCGTTTTTTCATCGGTAATCAGCTTGAGGGTAAAGTCTGTTCCCGCCTCAGCGGTAACGGCGGAGCCGGCAGGGATCACCTCTTCCAGTTCGATATTCCAGCAATGGCATCCTTCGCTGACCCCTGTCGGCGATGCCTCTCCCATGGCGTATTCCAGCTGCCGCCCGGTGACCTCCTCCACGCGGATATTCGCGGCAAACCGCTGTATTTTTCCATCCACATAACAGTAGAAACCGGGCCAGATAGTGCAGTCGTCCGCATCGGTGGTGCCGGTGAAGGTAGCGAGAATACTGACCACGTACACCTGAGACACGCCGTCGTAGGTGCACCCGTTCTGGACGCACACCGCCCCGGCCCAGCGGAGAATTTCCGTGGCCCGCAGGGCCTCCACCTCACAGGCGGTGCCGCCGGTGGCGGCGGGGCTGATAATACTGATTTCCATGGTCACGGTGAGATTGGCTCTGTCCACCTTCTCAATGTGGGCCGTAGCCACAGTTTCCCCAATCTGGGGGTATTTCTGGCCGGGGTAGGCCGCGTCTGCCCGGAACCCCGCCTGCCGCAGCCGCCGCAGGACTAATTCGAGGATACTGTACCCCATGTGTCGTTGACTCCCTTCTCCACGCACAGCCCCCACAGATAGACGGGCTGATTTTCAAAATAATAGGCTTCCACCCGGCGGAAAAGATAGGATTTCTGCCCTAAATTCAGGGTATCCCCCTCCTTCACCGCCGTGTCCGCGGGGCCAAGGTACACATACTGCCCGCGGGAAATTTCTCCCAGCAGGGACACCACGCTCTCCATATTCTGCCAGCTTTTGGAATTGACCGCCCGGAAAAAGCCCCGGACGGTCGTTTCTTCCTCACCGCTGACGATGGTCATATCCGTGCCCCATCGGGCCATCAGGGATTCCATCGTCGTTTTCATGCTACACCCCCAGAAAGGAAAAGCCGCTTTTCAGATACGGCCCCAGCAGAGCCAGCGCCTCCCTTTCCAGATTGGCGTTCTGACCCTTTTTCACCGTCAAATCACCGGCCTTGAACTCCTGAATGTCCTCCCCCCGGCTCCACCGGGAGAAGGCCAGCAGGCTTGCCGCCGCCACGAATTCCTCCCGGATGTCCTCCGGGGCAGTCTCCTCCCGAAGCTGCCGGGACAGCATTCCTGCCGCCACGGTGCACAGTAACCGCAGCCGCTCCCGCCCGGCATCATCCAGCTGCCCGGTGAGCAGCTCCGCCTGATTCAGAACCTGATCGGTAAGCGTCATACGTTCAGCACCTTTGCCGCGCCGTCGCAGATCTTGCCGAAGCCGGAAATAGAGGTGATGGCGGCCCGTTCCAGCTGGCGGTCAATGAGCTTGTCGTACTCCACCAGCACATCGCCCGCACGAACCAGCTCCAGCGCGTAGCGGTTGTCCAGACCGATCATCATGCCGTCGGCCACAGCGGAAGTGCGGTGCAGCTGGGCGCCCAGAGGGGAGGTCAGCTTTCCGGTGCCCTGGAAGTTCAGACCGGTCAGGGGATTCTGCAGCTCCGGCACCTTCAGCAGCTTCGTCATGGTGGCGGTGGAGCAGAGGATGGTGTTCATGGTGTAGGGATCAAACTGCCCCCAGAATTCCACCAGCTGGTCATAGCCCAGGGTGCCTCTGGTGCCGGATATGGGGCTGGTGCCGATGGTGAACTGGGTGGCGGCATTGTCGTTGCCGTCGCCTTCGATCAGCACCTTCACCGCGTCAGAGAGCTGCTGCTTCTGGATGTGGGCACCGATCTGCCGCAGCATGACGCTGAACAGGTCCAGCTTCTGGAACCGCAGAGCCTCGTAGGAGGCCACCAGCATCCGGCCCCGCTTGGTCAGGCTCACCAGATGCTCCTTGGTCTTGACCTCAGTCTCAGGAATGGCCGCGCCCTCGGCCACATCCTTCAGAGCCTTGTCGTCGTCGGTGGGATTACTGTAGATGGAGCGGTAGTCCATGGCATCGATGACCGTTGTAGTGGCGGTGATGGCGGGGAGAATGTCGTTTTCCTCCATGCCCTGCCGAACGGTTCTCGCGATGTACTCGGGGAACAGCACAGCGGAATCCATGGTGCGGAAGAACTTTTCCACAGGGGAAGAACCCGCACCCTTGGCCCGGATTCCGAAGCGTTTCAGCTGGCGCTGGAAAGCATCGGTGCCCTCCAGGGCGGTGCCCCGATAGTTCTCACTGGGGTCCAGAGATTCCAGCACCTGCGTAAAGCTCATGCCGGACTGACGATACATACCCTTTTCCAGTTTCAGATTGTCGTAACCCATTTTTCATTTCCTCCTGTAATCAAAATAGTATATGGTCACCGGATTTCACCGGAAAACCCAATTTGCCTTCCCCTCTGGGGAAGGTGGCACGGCGTTAGCCGTGACGGATGAGGGTCGCCCCGCAAGGGGCGCAGGGTCTAAATCAAAAACCCGCTCTCCACTTCCTCACCCCTGCCGGAAATGCTCCCCAGCTGGGTAATGACGGGCAGGCTCTCATCCAGCCGCCCCTGCAGAGCTTCCTTTAAGGCCAGCAGATCGTCAGCGGCAGCGGTTTTCGCCAAGCTCCGCAGCACCGGTTCCGTAACCCCCAGTTCCAGCGACAGCCCAAGCCGCACCACGTTGTCCTCCAAATCCCTGCGGTAGCGGCGGCCCAGCTCGGCCTCCTTGCACAAGGCCCGGTACTCCGCCTGAGCCCCGTTCGCCTCCGCCAGTTCCTTCAAAACCGCCGTTTTTCCCATAGCCTTCATGACTCCGGCCTCCAGCTGGGCAGGCACTGCCACGAAGGAAAACTCATAGGCGTCCACCGGCTCCTTGAGAATCACTGCGCAGACTTCCCCCTCGTAGGCTTCGCCTTTGACGTGTCCGCAGGTGCCGTACTCACTGCCGCAAATAGAGCAGACGGCTCTTGCCATGGCGCAGCCCACACTGACCTCCTTCTTAATGCCTGCCTCGATGTCCGCAATGATTTCGTCATTGGCCCCACCCCGGCGGATGTATGCCCAAGCCTTGATGTAACTGACGTCCTTTTCTTTCACCACCTGGGTCTCGAAAATCCGGGCAATCTGGTTTTCCGCGCTCCACTTGTGGTCCACGATGCCGGTCTTGCCGATGAACAGCTTTGCCAACGCCGGCAGAGCGGCGGTGTCGAATCGCTCTCCGTCCCGGTCAACGGCATCATCGCACAGCCGCAGGGAGAACACATACACCTGCTCCCCGTTGAGCCTGCTTTTTGTCAGAGCGTTGATTTGCTCCAACTGCATGGCGGTGGGCGCCCCGCTGGTCACAGCCTCCGATGCTTTTCTGATTTTCATTTCATTCCTCCTTATTTGCTTCCGCACGGTATTTTTCCGCCTGGGCCCGGTAGAGATCCGCCTGGGCCTCCTGAGTGATGTCCTGCAAACTGATGTCGTCCCATTCGATCTCCACCCGGTTATCCAGCCCCTCAAGTGCCAGATAGGTCTGGCAGATCTTCCGCATGGCAGGCTCCACTGCCCGGCGCAGTGCCCACAATTCGGACGTGAGCAAGTCCGCCTGCTGGGTACTCATGCGCTCGGTGGTGCTCCAGCTCAGACCCAGCAGAAAGGGGGGCAGACCGGTTTTCGCCACCAGCTGCTCCAAAATCTGCCGCACAGGAACCTGAGAATCCAGAATGGGAGCCTCCCCGCCGATGACCTTGATGTCCACGTCCCCCACCGCCACAAAGTCCCGGACGGTGCCGTTTTTGTTGTCCTCCATGGCCTTGGCCCATTCCTCGGCGATGAGCCGTCCCCGCTCCTGGGCGCTGGCACCGTCCAGCTCTTCGCCGCCCTTGCAGGTGACGCTGTAGCGGATGTTGCCCGCACGCTCCCAGTTGGTGCCGATGGTGTTGTAGATTTTCAGCAGAATGTCCGCAAGAAACGGCATCCCCCGGAACAAGCTGACGCCGTAGGGGTGGGCAGGCTCCGGATTCCAGGTGGTGAACAGCAGCAGATTCTGATAGGGCAGAGGCCGCATCAGCCCATTTGCGTCCATGCCCCACAGCACGGTTTCCAAGGCGCTCTCCCCCTCCTGCACTTCCAGCCTCGTCACATCCCCCCAGCACACCGCCCGGAGCTTTCCCCCTGCCACCACCAGTTCTCCCACCGCCCGGCCATAGGTCAGCAGGCTGTCGAGATAGCCGCTTAAAAAGCTTTCAATGCCCATCTGCCCCCGGCCGCAGGGCATCATTTCGAGGAAAGCATTCAGCTTTCTCTGGGCTTCCGTGCTTGTACACTTCACCTGAAAGCCGCCGCAGAGCCTGACCATCTTTCCTACGGCGGCATCCAGCACCGGGATGGCCTCCCGCATTTCCCGGTACACCCGTTCCTCCCCGCCGCCCAGCGGGACAAAGCCCCGCATAGCGCCAAAGGGGTGGGTGTCCCCGCAGCGCAGCTGGCATACCGCCGCCACACCGCCGGACTTCTTTTTACGTTTCAAAATGTCCATTTCCTCCTTTCAAGGCTCCCCTTGAGGGGAGCTGGCACGGCGTCAGCCGTGACTGAGGGGTGTGCCCGTAATTGGAAACGCATCACCCCTCAGCTTCGCTGCGCTCAGCAGCTCCCATCAGGGAGAGCCATACGCTGGCCTACGGCTTTCTTGTCCGCTCCACGCTGCACGCCGCGAAGCCGCCGCTCTGTTCTCCCAGCACGGTGGAGACAAAATAGCGCATATCGTCCATTGCGTGGTCGTGCTCCTTGCGAACCCTGTCCTTTCCGCCCCCCGGCTCCCAGAGGTACTCCCCCAGCTCCCGGATGCAGTCAGTGCAATTTTCGCAGATCACGATCTTCCCAGTTTTCAGGCAGTCGGAGGTGAGTCGAATGCCGCTGAGCACATCGTTTTTGGCTTTTTTTACCCGCCAACCCTTCCGCCGCAGGACTTCCATGAAGCTTGCCGCCGAAGGATCCACAATCACCGCCTGAATGGGATTTCCCCCTGCCAGTTCGGACAAAGCGCATGCGTATTCCTCGTCGGTCATCTGGTGCTTTTCCCGCCGGGAGTCGAAGTAAAATTCCTTCACCCGGTACCATGCGCCGCCACTTTTCCCCCACAGCCCCATAGAGGTGGGATTCACCGTACCATAGTCGCAGGAAATGTACCACTTTTCGCAGTGTTCCGGGGCTTTCCCCAGCATATCCTCCGAGAAAAAGTCGTAGACCCGTCCTTCCGCCTGCACCCACTGCCCCAGCACATACCGCTGGTAAAACACCCCCGTGTAGAGCCGCCTGTAACGCTCCCGGATACCCTCCGTCAGGGAGGGGTTATCTTCCATGGTGAATTTCAATCTGAGGCAGTTTCGTTTTTCCGCTTCCAGGATCCATGTTTTGTAGAACCAATGCTCCGGCCCTTCCGGGTTGCAGTTGAACCACAGCCGGCTCCCGGCGACGCTGCACCGGGCGCAGGCCTGCTCCACAAAACTGCGGGGCATCAGCGCCGCCTCATCCAGCAGCACCCCGGCGAAGGTGATGCCCTGAATGAGGGATGCCGAGCTTTCGTCCCTGCCTCCGAAGGTGTAGAAGCTGTTTTCATGGCCCCACATGGACACGATGACCAAGTTTTCCGTCCGTTTTTCCCTGCACCCCGCCCCCAATGTGGTAAGTCTCGGCAGAATTTCCGACAGAACATTGCGCCGCAGCGAGGCAATGGTTTTCCCGCAGATGCCAAACTTCTGCCCATCGAAGCAGCACATAGCCCATAGGAAAAAGCTCAGCCCCATGGCCAGGGTTTTTCCGGAACGCACCGCCCCGTCGCAGACAATGGCCTCTTTTTCACGGTAAGGCGAGTCCGGCATCCACCAGTTCAGTACCATTTTCTGTTTTGGGGAGAAGGCTCTCATCCGTTCTCACCGCCCCGCAGCGCCTGCAAAAAGGCCTTCATCTCACCTTCCTCGCTGCCCACCACGCCGCTCAGGGCTTCCAGTGCCCGGAGCCGGTCGATGAGCTTTACTTCCACAGCGCCTCTGTCGCTTCGTTTGACCTCGCTGAGTAGGCTCAGGTCAAGGGCGTCCACCTCCGGGCTTTCCTCCAGCACCAGCTTCACGCAGTCGTTGGCCCGCCCGAAGGCCAGCTCGGCAAGCCTTCTCTGAATGTCCCGCTTTTGGACATGGCCCATGCGCACCCGCCGTTCCAGCGGGGTCTCCTTGTTTTCCTGTTTCATTGAAACCTCCTTTCATAAGTAGTCTCAAATGGCCGTTTTTTTGCAAATAGATATGCAAAATTTTCGAAACTTTTATAAAAAAACGAAAAATCTCCCCGAGGGCAGCTCTGCCGGAACGGCCCAGAAGACACCAATCCCGCCTTTCGTCAAGATTCCGGTTGCGTTTTTGGCACTTTCATTGTAAGATAATTCTGGAACATACAAGCAGCCCGGGCATTGCGCCCGGGGCAAAGACAGGAGGTATCCTATGACCATCGAACAATGCTACGCAGTCATCGGCGGCAGCTATGCCGAGGTCAGCCGCCGTCTGCCCAGCCGTCAGCTGGTGGAGAAGTTTGCCCGGAAATTCCCGGAGGATCCAAGCTATGCAGAGCTGATAGACGCCGTAGTTGCCGGAGACCGGGACACGGCTTTCCGGGCAGCTCACACACTGAAAGGCGTTGCGGCTAACCTGAGTTTTTCCCGTCTTTGCGCCTCCGCTAGGCAGCTGACCGAACTGCTCCGCCCCACCGATACCATTCCCCCGGAGGCCGCTTCTCTGCTGGAAGCAGTTACCCGGGACTACGAAGCCACCGTCGCCGCCATCCGCGCCTTGGACTAAGGCAACACCGCACAATGGGAGCTGCGGGCTTCGTCGGATCTTTTGCCCCATTATGCAGTGATGTCCTAGCAAAAAAGCCCTTCGGGAATTTTTCCCGAAGGGCTTTCGCATACATATCGCAGGACTTATGTCATGACCCCGTCCTGCACTCCACGCTTAACTCTCCACATTAAAAAACGCCGTCTCGGTAATTACCGAAACGGCGTTCCTTATCAATGCCATGTAACGATACTGAGCTTTGCCCAATGGTGTAACGAATATAGACCCGCTTCGTCACGCTTTGTCCGGCGTCGCTGCCGCCCCATAGCCCATGGGGTTCTGGGACTGCCAGTGCCAGGAGTCCCGGCACATATCCACCAGGGTTTTCTCGGCCTTCCAGCCCAGCACTTCCGCGCTCTTGGCAGGGTCAGCGTAGCAGGTAGCCAAATCGCCGGGACGGCGTCCCACGATCTTATAGGGAACAGCCACCTGATTGGCCTCTTCGAACGCTTTCACCATGTCCAGCACGCTGTAGCCGGTGCCGGTGCCCAAATTGAACACCTCGCAGCCCTTGTTTTCCGTGACGTACTTCACCGCTGCAACATGGCCCTTGGCCAGATCGACTACATGGATGTAGTCCCGGACGCCGGTGCCGTCGTGGGTGTCATAGTCGTTGCCGTAGACGCTGAGGAACTCCCGGCGGCCGATGGCCACCTGGGTGATGTAGGGCATCAGGTTATTGGGAATGCCCCGGGGGTCCTCGCCGATCATACCGGACTCATGAGCGCCGATGGGGTTGAAGTAGCGCAGCAGCACGATGCTCCACTCCGGGTCGGCCACGCTCATTCCGGACAGGATCTGCTCGGTCATGTACTTGGTCCAGCCGTAAGGATTGGTGCAGCCGCCGGTGCGGCTGGTTTCCCGCAGGGGCATCTCGTTATCTCCGGAGTAGACTGTGGCAGAGGAGGAGAAAATGATCTTCTTGCAGCCCGCCTCACCCATGACCTTGGTCAACACCAAGGTGGAATTCAGGTTATTGTCATAATACCGCCAAGGCTGGGCAACGGACTCACCCACGGCCTTCAGTCCGGCAAAGTGGATAACAGCGGCGATCTCGTTTTCCGCGAAGATCTTCCGCAGCAGCGCCTCGTCCCGGACGTCGCCCTCATAGAATTTTGGCTTTTTCCCGGTGAGGATCTCCACCCGCTCCAGACTCTTGGGGTTAGAGTTACACAGATTGTCGATGACCACAACGCCATAGCCACGGTTCAGCAGCTCCACGCAGGTGTGGGAGCCGATATATCCGGCGCCGCCGGTAACCAGAATATTCATGGGGATCAACCTCCTACATTGTTATAGAATAAATTATACTTCCGCAGCCGTAAGATGTCAATACCATAGGAGGCTGCGCTACGACGATTGCATGAGTGCTACCCTTGGCCTTATTGTCAAAGGGCATTTTCAGCATTTGGCAACAAGGTAAAGACTGGAGCCGAAATCTCCCTGATTGCGCTGACCCCGGTCGTAGCCTGTGCCCCGAAACAGCGGAGGCAGAGGAATCCCGTTTTCCAGTGCCCCGCCGGAGGCGATGACATCCGCCTCTCCTTCCGGGAGGGTGATGTGCCGGTCGGCGATGCGCAGCAGCTGTCCGTTGGGGTCGACGGGCATGGGAACAACGTGCTTTAACAGGCTTCCAAACTGTCCGATGCGGATTTTCTGCGACAGGGAAGAAACGCGGAAACGGGCTTCCCGTTCCAGGCCCTTCACCCGCAGCCATTCATAGCCCGGTGCGGCGGGCACCAGCGTGTGGAAGACCCCGGCAATCGTGATTTCCCCATTGCTGACCTGCCAGCCGGTGTCCGTCCGGGTGAATCGTCCGAACTGGAAGATCTCCCGGTAGGTTTTATAAAACGTGATCTGAGTTTGAATTTCCCTGATTTCCACAGGCAGAAGGTGTTTTAAGTCCAATTCGTACCCCAGACAGCCGAAAAACGCCGCATTCCCCCGGGTGGACAGGGGCGTGGAGCGCAGGGTCTGAGCGTGGGGCGCGGCGGAGACGTGGGCGCCTATGGTGGACTGGGGGTAGAGGTAGGAATAGCCGTTCTGGATCCGCAGCCGCTCAATGGGGTCGGTATCGTCGGAAGCCCAGACCTGAGGGCCGAAGCAGAGCATTCCCAAATCGAAACGGTTTCCGCCGGAGGAGCAGGTTTCCAGCAGGATTTGGGGCCGGGGCGCAAAAATCCGGCGCATTACCTCGTACAGGCCCAAGATAAAGTCGTGGGCACGGCTTCCCAGGGCGATGGAGTGGCGGTTCATGTCCCACTTGACGTAGGAAATGTCCGCGCTGTCTAAGATGTTGGAGACATTTTCCACGATGTAGTCCCGGACTTCCGGCTTGGTCAGGTCCAGAAGCAGCTGATTTCTGCCATACACCGGGCCAAATTCGTCGGTCAGCGCCCAGTCCGGGTGGGCGCGGAACAGGTCGGAGTCCTCGTTGACGGATTCCGGTTCGAACCATAGGCCAAAGTCCATGCCCAATTCCCTGATCTTCCGGGCCAGTCCGGTGATACCTCCGGGCAGCTTTTTCGTGTTCACGGTGTAGTCGCCCAGTCCGGCGCGGTCGTCATTTCGGCTCCCGAACCAGCCGTCATCCAGCACGAACAGCTCACAGCCCAGGTTTTTCGCTTTCCCCGCCAGATCCAGCAGCCGTCGTTGGTTGAAATCGAACATACAGCCCTCCCAGCTGTTGAACAGCACCGGTCTGGGACGGTTTTTCCAGTACAGGGGGACAACATGATCGGTCACGAATTGATGCATGGCCCGGGACAGGCCGCCAAAGCCCTCAGCAGAGACGCACAGCACCGCCTCCGGTGTCTCAAAGCGGTCTCCCGGTGCCAGCTCCCGGCAAAACTCCGCCGGGTTCACGCCCTGCATGACCCGGGTCAGCCCTTGCAGGGAGCGCTGAGCGCTGGCGTAGTGATTCCCGGAGTAGATCAGATTGAAGCCGTAAACCCGGCCCCATTCCTCGTTGGCACCGGGGGCGGACAGCAGAAAGCCGGGATTATTGCGGTGGGAGGAGGCTCCGGTGCGGCTTTCACAGACCACCTTTGCTTCCTGCACGGGAGTGTCCCGGCGGCCCATTTCCGTAATCCAGCCGCCGTGGAAGGAGGTCAGGGTATAGCTTCCGGGCAGATCAAGGCAAAAGCTCATACACTTGCCCAGACGGATAGAGGTATCGCCGGTATTTTCCAACACCGTGCGTCGCACCAGCGCGGTGGGAAAAAGCGTGTAGTATAGTTTAAGCCTTGCCCCGGGCTGGGTCAGCGTCAGCTCCAGCGTCTGCGTGCCGCCGTGGGCCTGGGGCAGGGCGATTGGTTCGCTTCCCTCAAAGATCCGACTGTTTTCAAATCGAAAATCCGCGGGCTGACCCAGCAGCTCCAGCGGGGATTCCCGGTAGTCTCCTCTGCCGCTGCCGCTCCATTCCAGGGCCAGCGCGTCCAGACAGCTGGCGGGATCTTCCTTGTCCAGCAACACGCTGCCGCCCCACCCCAGTCCGGGGCGCAGATTGAGTGCGCCCGCGTCTGCGGTCTGCACGGGCGGGCCAAAGTACAGGTGCTCAGGGATGCCGTATTGGTTGATCTTTAATAAGTAGGAATAGTGTTCCGTAAACAGGTGGAACACACCGTTTTCTGCTATAATCATGAAAATACCTCCATTCTGCGCGTGTAGGGGCGGTCCTGATGCCAATGGGTTAATGTCCCATGCATGTCATTGCGAACCAGCGCGCACGCTGGTGTGGCAATCCGTTTCTCCTTTCACAGTCCGATTACACGGAAAAGCTCGGAAATTGCAGCGTTGGGGGAACGGATTGCCACGTCGCTGCGCTCCTCGCAATGACAGAATTCTTTTCATCAGTATAAAAAATCCCCTCCGGGATGTCAACTGCTTCTTGCTCACCCGGGCGAAGAATGCTATACTCATAGTAAGGAGGGATGAATCATGGAACGAAGCCGCTGGTATAAGGACATGGTATTTTATCAGGTTTGGTGCCGCTCTTTTCGCGACGGCAATGGCGACGGAATGGGCGATCTGTGGGGTGTGCTGGAAAAGCTGGACTACATCAAAAGCCTGGGCTGCGACGGCATCTGGTTTTCCCCCATCTACCCCTCGCCGGGGGCGGACTGCGGCTACGACATCTCCGATTATCGGGACATTGCCCCGGAATTCGGCGGCATGGAGGCATTCCGTCAAGTGCTGGATGGTGCCCATGCCCGAGGTATGAAGGTAATCATGGACTTGGTCGTGAACCACACCAGTGATGAGCACGAATGGTTCCAGAAAAGCCGCCGCCGGATTGAGCCGTATACCGATTACTACATCTGGCGTCCGGCGGGCGAAAACGGGAAGCTCCCCAACAACTGGGACTCCAATTTTGAGGGCAAGGCCTGGACTTACGATGAAGTCCGGGGAGAATACTACCTCCACCTGTTTGCCGTCAAGCAGCCCGACCTGAATATGGATAACCCCAAAGTCCGGGAGGAAGTCAAGGACATCATGCGCTTCTGGCTGGAACTGGGGGTGGACGGCTTCCGGGAGGACGTGATCACCTACATTTCCAAAAAGGAGGGCCTGCCGGACGACCACATCTTCCCCATCTACAAGGGAATGGCCCACTACAACCACGGCCCCCACGTCCACGAATATTTAGCCGAGTTCAAGCGGGACGTTCTCGACTATTACGACTGCTTCACCATTGCGGAAGCGCCGCTGGTATGGCCGAAGCAAGCCCTTCGCTACATCGACGAAAAGAATGGCCAGCTGGATATGATGATCCAGTTTCAGTGTGTGGCCGCTGACTGCCTGTTTACGGACTACATCCCAACAAAATTCAGCCTACGGAAAATGAAGCGGGCCTTCTCAAGCTGGCAGTACCGTCTGAGAGGAAAATCCTGGAACGTGCTTTACCTGGAAAACCACGACCACCCCCGGATCGTCTCCCGATACGGAAGCGAGAAATTTCAGAAGGAAAGCGCGAAAATGCTGGCGGCCATGTACCTGTTCCAACAGGGCACGCCCTTCGTCTATCAGGGACAGGAGATCGGCATGACCAACTGGCGGCCTGATGACCCCAAGGCATACCGGGATGTCCAGTCCATCTACAACTATGAGCACAGCAAGAAGTCTCCCCAAAAGCGGCTGGAAATGCTGTGGCGCAGTTCCCGGGACTCTGCCCGGACACCGGTGCAGTGGGATGACAGTGAAAACGCGGGCTTTTCCACAGGAACCCCCTGGATGGCGGTGAATGAGAATTACCGGAAAATCAACGTGGCTCAGCAGGAAAACGACCCGGATTCCGTTCTGAATTTCTACCGCAAGGCCATTCGCTTGCGGAAAAGCCTGTCCTGCGTACGTAACGGCATCTATCGGGAGTACCGGCACTGGTCAGGGAAGCTGTACCTGTATTCCATGAAGGACAAGCGCCAGACCATTCTGGTGGTGTGTTCCTTCTCTGATAAGGAACTGCCTTTCAAGGCTCCGGCGGGATTCATTCTGGCGGACGGGGAGAAAATTCTTGGAAATTACCGAAATTCCGACGAGGAGACCCTGAATCCTTACGAATGCAGAGTGTATCTTTGGAAATAAGAACAGGGCAGCCCAGACCGGGCTGCCCTTTATGCTATTCTGTAGGGCGGGGTCATGACCCCGCCCTACGATCACTTTTCCAGAATGACAGCGCAGTCGGTTTCCGCCAGCGCGTTTTTGATATAAGCGGCGGCATCGGCGGGGGAGAGCTTGACCTGCTCACCCGTGGCCATATTCTTCACGGAGCACACACCCTCGGCAATCTCGTCCTCGCCCAGAAGAACAGCGAAGGGAACTTCCAGCTTGTTGGCGTAGGCCATTTTCTGCTTGAACTTCTTCTGCTCGCCATACAGCTGTACCCGCAGGCCGGCGGAACGGATGGTCTCCGCCACCGCGATGGCAGCGGCGGGATTGTCCGTCATGGGCAGCACCAAGGCATCTGCGGGAGCGCTGGGCAGGGCGGGATTCAGCAGGCCCTGCTCGTCCAGAACGTAGAACAGTCTCGTCAGACCGATGGAAATGCCCACGCCGGGCAGGGGCTTGTCGATGTAGTAGCCCGCCAGATTGTCGTAGCGGCCGCCGGAACAGACGGAGCCGATCTCCGGGTGGTCAAGGAGTGTGGTCTCGTAGACGGTGCCGGTGTAGTAGTCCAGGCCCCGGGCGATGGTCAGGTCAACGGCAAAATTGGCTTCCGGCACGCCAAAGGCGGTGAGGTTCGCGGTGACAGCCTTCAACTCCCCGAGACCCTGATCGAACATCTCATTGCGCCCGGCGTAGCCATCCAGCGCGGCCAGAACCTCCGCGTTGGTGCCGGTGATGGCGATGAATTTAAGAATCTCGTCCGCCTGTTCGCCTGTCAGACCACAGTCCTCCAGCAGAATAACCTTGACCTTCTCCGCGCCGATCTTGTCCAGCTTGTCCACGGTGCGCATAATGTCGCCGCTCTTTTCGGAAAGGCCCAGCATGGCGTAGAAACCGTTCAGGATTTTGCGGTTATTCACCCGAATCTGGAATCGGCTCAGGCCGAAGCCCCGGAAGACCTTGTAGATGATGGCGGGAATCTCCGCCTCGTTGAGGATGTCCAGCTTGCCGTCGCCGATGATGTCGATGTCCGCCTGATAGAATTCCCGGAATCGGCCCCGCTGGGCACGCTCACCCCGGTAGACCTTGCTGATCTGAAAGCGGCGGAAGGGGAAAGCCAGTTCATTGTAGTGCAGGGCCACATATTTTGCCAGGGGCACCGTCAGGTCGAACCGCAGAGCCAGGTCGCTGTCGCCCTTCTGAAAGCGGTAGATCTGCTTTTCCGTCTCACCGCCGCCCTTTGCAAGCAGAATCTGGGCATCCTCGATGACGGGGGTGTCCAGAGGGGCAAAGCCATAGGAAGCGTAGGTGGTACGCAGAATCTCCATCATTTTCTCAAAGCGGATCTGCTTGCCGGGCAGCAGCTCCATAAAACCGGACAAAGTCCGGGGCTTAATAATTTCCATGTGAATCTCTCCAATCTGTTTTTAGATACAAGATAGAAGATACAAGATAGAAGATAGCGCCAAAATCAGGTATATCTAGTATCTTGTATCTCGTATCTTTAGTATCTATTTTTGCTGTGCAGCATTTCCCGCCAATCCAAATCGCCTCGCTGCAGACCCATGATGAGCATCTCGGCGGAGGCCAGGTTGGTGGCGATGGGCACATTCTGCTTGTCACAGTGCCGGATGGTCTCGATCATCTGGCTGTCGTCCCAAGGCTCGGTGGTGTTGGGATCCGTAAACAGCAGAACGAGGTCGATCTCATTGTAGGCGATGCGGGCGTTGATCTGCTGGTGACCGCCCTGCTTATGGGACAGCAGCAGGGTAATGGGCAGGCCAGTATTGTCGGCAATGAGTCTGCCGGTGGTGGCGGTGGCGTAGAGGTTGTGCTTCATCAGCACACTCTTGTAGGCGGTACAGAACTGAACCATCAATTCCTTCTTCTTATCGTGCGCCAGAAATGCGATGTTCACAGCGGTCACTCCTTTTTTATATGTATGTCACAGCATTGATTTATCGTAAGGCAATCGGCTCATGGAAGCCCTGAACCCGCTTGGCGATCCGCCGACAGGCTTTGGCAGCGGGACAACGGGGGGCATAGCGCAGAAGGGGCTTGCCGAAGGAAGCCGCCAGCGTCACACAGGGGTCCTCCGGGATAATGCCTGCCAGAGGCAGGCCGGCATCGTCCATAACATCGTCAATGGTGATGCGCACGGTGCTGAGCATCTCCCGGTCCACCCGGTTGACGATGAGCCGCACATCCTGCTTTCCCTGAAGTTCCAGCAGCTCCCCAACCCGGGCGGCATCCCGCACGGAGGCAGGGCCGAAGCCGGTCACCAGCAGAAAGCGGCCGGCGGCGGCAGAGACCAGCCGGAAGCCGGCATCCACACCGGCGGGAGAATCCAGCAGCACGAAGTCGAATTCCTGCCGGGCCTGCCGGAGCATGGCGCAGAAAGCGCCTACGTCAATTCGCTCCACCGGGCAGTTCATGGGTGCGGTGAGGAAGAACAGCGAAGGATACAGCGGGTGCCGGGCAGCCTGGCTCAGGTCGTAGCTCCCGCTGACAACGTCCAGAAAGGACAGGGCGCAGCCGTCAGCCAGTCCCAGAGAAATATCCAGATTCCGAAGTCCCACATCGCAGTCCACGCACAGGACTTTTCTCCCAGCTTCTGCCAGAGCGGAGGCGATCCCTGCGCAAACGGAAGTTTTTCCGGTTCCGCCCTTGCCGGACAGCACAGCCAGCACTTCGCCCAAGCCGAATCTCCCCCATTCCATAGTTTGCTCCCATTATACAGATAATTCGCACAAATTGCAAGGGGAAAATCACTACTTTTGAAAACTTTTTCATCAAAATAAACAAAAGTTATGACAATAATAACCATAATACAATGACACTGGGCATTTCCCCAGGCTCCTCCCTCCGGGACAGACAAAAAAAGCGCCGTGCCGGCAAAAAGGGGTTGCGCAGGTAGAAAAACTGAGCTATAATTAAATTGTAAAAATACGGGCGTATGCCCGATAATTGGAGGAATGATTCCCATGTTCAATGCTATGATCGAAACTCTGAAGGCGAATCCCCGCAAGATCGTATTTACCGAGGGCCATGATGCCCGTATTCTGGAAGCCACCGACCGTCTGGTCAAGGGCGGCTTCCTGACTCCCATCCTGATCGGCAACGTGGACGAGGTCAAGGCCAACGCCGCCAAGGGCGGCTTCAACATCGACGGTGTCGAGATCATCGACCCCCTGACCTACGAAGGCATGGATGCCATGGTCGAGAAGATGGTGGAGCTGCGCAAGGGCAAGATGTCCGCTGAGGACTGCCGCAAGGCGCTTAGCAAGGGCAACTACTTCGGCACCATGCTGGTGAAGATGGGCTACGCCGACTCTCTGCTGGGCGGCGCTACCTACTCCACCGCCGACACCGTGCGTCCCGCTCTGCAGCTGGTCAAGACCAAGAAGGGCGCTCATCTGGTGTCCTCCTGCTTCATTCTGGTTCGGGGCGAGGAGAAGTTGGCCATGGGCGACTGCGCCATCAACCTGAGCTACGAGGATAGCGTTGACAAGGACGGCAACGTGACTCTGACCGCTGCCCAGAAGCTGGCTGAGGTTGCCATCGAGACCGCCAAGACTGCCAAGGTTTTCGGCATCGACCCCAAGGTCGCCATGCTGAGCTTCTCCACCAACGGCTCCGGCAAGGGCGGCACCGTCAAGCTGAGCCACGATGCCACCGCCGTTGCCAAGGAAATGGCTCCCGATCTGCTGATTGACGGCGAGATGCAGTTCGACGCCGCTGTTGCTCCCGAGGTGGGCCAGCTGAAGTTCCCCGGCTCTCCCGTGGCAGGCTACGCCAACACCTTCATCTTCCCCACCATCGAGGCAGGCAACATCGGCTACAAGATCGCCCAGCGTCTGGGCGGCTTCGAGGCCTACGGCCCCATCCTGCAGGGTCTGGCTGCTCCCATCAACGACCTGTCCCGTGGCTGCAACGCCGACGAGGTCTACAAGATGGCCATCATTACCGCTGCCCTCGTGTAAGTCGGCATGGCCGACAGCCAATGCATTACGAACCCAGTCGGTGGTCGTTACACCATTGGGTTCTGCTCGGTATCGTTACATTTTCGAATAATGGCAAACAGGCCGTCCCGTTTGGGGCGGCCCGTTTCATTTATTCTTTGTTCTGTGCAGGTGCCGATTTACCAACATTCGCAGAAAATAACACCTGCGCTGCGCGATAATGACACGCTTATATTCCCCGCACCCCTCGCACAATTCATAGTCCCAACTCAGAATGTACGCTTCCTCAGGGTAATCGGTTTCGTTCAGTTCATTCCAGCAGGATACGCAGAATTCAGCCACTCAGATCACCTCTTTGAGATTATAGGTCAAAATCACCCTAATTTCAATAGGGAATTCTGACATAATATTCTCAGGTGATGAAAAATGAGCCGAATCCGGGATTTACGGAAAGAAAAGGGCTATACGCAGGTTAAAATCCAGATGCTGACGGGGATCGACCAGAGCGATTATTCCAAAATCGAGAGTGGAAAACGGTACTTTACCTTCGAGCAGTGCCGTAAGCTTGCCATTGCGCTGGACACCAGTATGGATTATCTGGCAGGGCTGACGGACGAGAAAAAGCCCTATCCCCGCAAGAATAACGAATAAAATGCGCCGCAGCGGATGCTGCGGCGCTTTGCGTATGCTTAGTAGTTCTCAGCGTGAACCTCAAAATAGCTCTGGGGATGATTGCAGGTGGGGCAGACCTCGGGAGCGGAGGTGCCCACCACGATGTGGCCGCAGTTGCGGCACTCCCAGACCTTGACCTCACTCTTTTCAAAGACCTTGGCGGTCTCTACGTTTTTGAGCAGGGCGCGGTAGCGCTCCTCGTGGTGCTTCTCGATGGCAGCTACCAGACGGAACTTGGCGGCCAGCTCCGGGAAGCCCTCCTCCTCGGCGGTCTTGGCAAAGCCGTCGTACATATCCGTCCACTCGTAGTTCTCGCCCTCGGCGGCGGCCAGCAGGTTTTCGCTGGTGGAGCCGATGCCGTCATGCAGCTCCTTGTACCACATCTTAGCGTGCTCCTTCTCGTTGTCGGCGGTTTTCAGAAACAGGGCGGAGATCTGCTCAAAGCCGTCCTTTTTGGCCTTGGAAGCGAAATAGGTGTACTTGTTTCTGGCCTCGGACTCGCCGGCGAAGGCGGCAGCCAGGTTCTTCTCGGTTTGGGTTCCAGCGTATTTATTTGCCATAGTCGTATCCTCCTGTAACACGGGGCACGCCCCGGATAATATGTCTATTCTACCATTTTTAATTATAAAATGCAAGCAGAATTTGACATATGTCATATATGCGGGGTTTTCCTTACACGTAAACCTCCACCGTAACGGGAATGTCGGCGGTGGGTTTTTCCTCCAGGCAGGCGAAAGTAATGCCGCCCTCCGTGCGTTTGGCGCAGCTGACGGCGGCGCTGGCCTCCTTCACCGCCAGATCCGCAGTAAAGTCGCTGCCGGTGTAGAGCGGATAGGCCCGGGTAAGCATATCCTCCGTGAGATTGGAGATGGGGACAAAAACCGTATAGGGCGCGCTGTCTCCCGTCCAGTCCTGGGCGCACAGCAGGAAGGTGACGAATTTGGTTTTCGCGTACTGCTTTACGGCGGCAGCGGCCTGGGCATCCACATAGCCCTTCCCTGCGGCATCCGAGTCGTCCGTGGGCGCGGGCAGACCGGTGAGTTTCTGCCCGCCCATGTCCAGCTGCCCCTGAACAGTGCCGCCCACGCAGGGTAGAGCGCCCACATCCCCGGCGGTGAGGGGGATGTTGCCGGTATCATCCGGGGCGACCCCGCATACGGCGGATACCGCGCCGGCGCCGTCGGCACCATTGCGGCTGACGCTGTAGGTCACCACGTCTCCGGAATCATAGTGGGCTGTGGTGCGGCTCCACACGTACTGCCGGGGCGCACAGGAGGGAAGCGTCTCACTCCATGCCCCCGTGGGGATCTGCTGAAAATCCGGACTGACCTGAAAAGCTACGTCCTGCCCCAGCAGCACCGGGCAAGGCCCGGCGGGGCCGTTGAATTCGCCGCTTTCCTTTGCCAGCGCCAGATATTCCGACAATTTCTCCTCCAGCCATTGGAGCCGGCAGTAGTCCTCTGACTGGGGCGCGTCGGCTGCGGGATTGACCTGCACCCGGATCAGAAATGGAAATGTGGACAGCTGGTTGAGATCCGCGTCATGAAATACCAGGCAGGCCCGGACGGTTCCCGGCACGCTGAGCGCCTGGGCAGTCAGGATGACGGTAGCCGTACTGCCGTTTAAGGTGACGGCGGCGGTGCCGTCGGGAAGGCTGTCGTACAGCCCCCGGGTCCGGTCGGGTTTTTCGTAGCCAATGGCGGCGGTGACCCCTTCCGGCGGCTGCCAGGGCTGACCGCCGCACATGAGCGAGATCTCCACCGCCCGGGTCTGTCCGTCGTGCTGCATTGCCGGAACCGACGGAACGCCGGGCCTATTCATGTCAACGCTGATCTGTGTAAGTACCTGCATAAATTTGACCTCCTGTGTCGTTTTTTTAGCCGAAGTATCGGCTTTCGTCCATTGTACGGCAGGTGGAGCTGTATGTCGTAAAAATAATGGAAGAACAGAACCGGGAAGAACGGTTGACGTTCCGCCGGCCCTTTGCTATAATCTCTAAAAAAGCTGGAAAGGGAGCGGTATAAATGGAATCGGTATTCCCGGAAATTCAGAAACAGCTTGGCTTCGGCTTTATGCGCCTGCCCATGGCGGGAGATCAGGTGGATATTCCCCAAACCATGCAGATGGTGGATGCCTTTCTGGCAGGCGGATTCAACTATTTCGATACGGCCCACGGCTACATCGGCGGACAGAGCGAGCAGGCCCTGAAAACCTGCCTGACCTCCCGGTATCCCCGGGAACGGTATCTTCTGACCAACAAGCTGTCCAACAACTTTTTCGAAAAGCAGGAGGAGATTCGTCCCCTGTTCACCCGGCAGCTGGAGGCCTGCGGCGTCGATTACTTTGACTTCTACCTGATGCACGCCCAGAGCGCGGAGCGGTTCGAAAAATACAGGAACTGCCATGCCTACGAAACTGCGCTGGAACTGAAGGCGGAAGGAAAGCTCCGCCATCTGGGCATCTCCTTCCACGACGGCCCTCAGGTACTGGACCAAATTCTGACGGAGTACCCCCAGATTGAGGTGGTGCAGCTCCAGTTCAACTACTTAGACTACGACGACCCAAAGGTGCAGTCCCTGGGGTGCTATGAGGTCTGCCGAAAGCACGGAAAGCCGGTATTCGTCATGGAGCCGGTGAAGGGCGGCTCTCTGGTGAAGCTGCCTCCGCAGGCCCAGCGGATCTTTGACGGTCTTGGCGGCGGCTCCAACGCAAGCTACGCCATCCGCTATGCCGCCGGATTCCCGGGTATCCGCGCGGTACTCTCCGGAATGAGCACGCTGGAACAGGTGGAGGAAAATGCCGCAGTCATGAAGGACTTTCAGCCCCTAACCGCTCAGGAGCAGGCGGCAGTGGCTCAGGTGCGGAGCATTCTGCGGGGCCAGGGTCTGATTCCCTGCACCGGCTGCCGTTACTGCACTGAGGTCTGTCCCATGGAGATCCCCATCCCCGACTTGTTCGCCTGTCTCAATGACAAGTGGCGCACCGGTTCGGCGGATACCGCCGGGATCCGGGGCGGAAAACCGGCAGACTGCCTGGGTTGCGGGAAATGTGAGGAGATCTGTCCCCAGCAGCTGAATATCCGGGGACTGCTGCCATCCGTCCGGGGCGAGCTGGGGCTGTAGTATCCCCCTTGGAGAAAAGGAGTGCCTTTTGAACAGAACGAAGAAAATCATCATCCTGCTGGCGGCCATCGGCCTGATGTGCGGCGTGGTGTCCGGCTTCCTGCCGGTTTTTCAGGATGCTTTCCATGTCGGGACCGCCGCTGCCCAGAGCCGCCCCACAGAAACGGTGTATTACGCGCCTCTTGAAACCCAGGCCGTTACAGAGCCAACAGCGGCAACACTTCCGCTGGAACCGGCAGCACCGCCGCAGGAGGCAACGCAGACCGTACCGGAAACAGCTCCTGCGGAAACGGTACCGGAGGAAACGGCACCGGAAGAAACAGAACGCGTACACTTCGATACGGTCCCCAATTATTACGAGACGGACTACCCGGACATCCGGTTTGGCAGCGGCTCTTTCGCGGACTACGGCAGCGGTGTGACCAGCGTGGCCATGGTCGCATCCTATCTGACGGGCTATGAGTACCGCCCTGACCAGCTGGCCGCTTGGTTTTCCAATTACATCGGCAATCAGATCCAAATTCTTGAGTACATCTCCGATGAATTGCAGCTGCCATGGAAGCGTGCGGAGAATTTCCACGTCGCGCTGCAGGCGCTGCGGGACGGCAAGATCGTCATCGCCCTGATGGATTCCGATTCCGTTTTTACCACCGGGCAGCACTTCATTGTCCTGACCGGGGTCAATGAAGCGGGAAAGATCTGGGTCAACGATCCGAACCGGAACAACTATGAACTGTGGAACCTGAAAAGCGCCTTCCAGGAGGGTTTCCGGGAGGGAGACATCCTCTGCGGCTACAGCGGAGCGTGGATCTACGACCCGGCCCAGGTGCCGGAGACACCCTTCCGCTATGAGGACCCAGTCCCCGCCGGGGAGCCCCGTTACCCCGACCTGACCATCAGCGACGCGGACCGGGATCTGCTGGCGAAGCTCATCTGGGTGGAGGCGCAGAGCGAGCCATTTGAAGGTCAGCAGGCTATTGCCGAGGTGGTGCTCAACCGGGTGGCTGCGGACAATTTCCCGGATAATGTCCACGACGTGCTCTACGCCGCGGATCAGTTTCTGGCCATCGGCAAGGTCTATGACGCCAAGCCGACTCACATCCAGTACGAGGCCATTCGCCGGGCGCTGGACGGCCCTTATGTGGTGCCGGAGGACGTGGTGTTCTTCGGAGCCTACGCCACCAACAGCAAGGTCTGGGGAACCATCGGAAACCACACCTTCTGCTATCAGTGGTAGACCGTTTAAAAAGGAGTGTCACTATGCTTCAGCAGTTACAGGAGCGCTACCGACAGTATGACGAGGAAGCCAATCTGGTGCGCAAAAAGGCTTCCCCCGCTGACGGTCTGTTCGGCTTCGGCAATGATCCGAAAAATCATCCCTGCCACGAAATGTTCTACGAGGACATCGGCAGGTGGACAAAAGCCTTTCTGGCTTCCGCCCCGAACCCGGAGCAGAGCTATGCGGCGGCCCGGTTTCTGATTACCGCGCCGGTAGAATGTTCCAGCAAAGAGAGCTACTGGATGATGTACGCGGCTCAGGGCTGGTGCCGGGAGCTGGTGTGCCGCCTGGACGCCGAAGGCTGCGGAAAGCTCCGGGATGTCTTTGACGATCTGTATCCCAAGCGGGACAGAATGCCGGTGCAGCAGGAGCTGTACAAGGCACTGAAAAGGGGCACCGGAAAACGCTGAAATACGCAAAGAGGCTGTAAAAAACAGCCTGTGAAAAACGGAGGATTCCGGAAATGGGATCCTCCGTTGACATTTTCTGTGCATTTTGCCTGTGGAATACTTTTTGCGAAAAAAGCGAACGCACCAACCACATCCTCAGGAAATTGTGGATTTCCTGGGGATTTTTTTCGATTTATTCCAGGCTTTTTACGCCGCTTTTTGCATTGCGAGCTTCCTCAGGTGGTACTTGTAAAGGTTAAAGCAGGATACCAAGCCCAACTCCAAAATCACGCCCTCTATCCCTCTCCGGCGCAGTCGCTTATAGCCCTTGTTCCACTTGATTCCACCAAAGGCACCCTCTGCCTGTATGCTTCTGTTCATCTATGGAAGCCATCCATCAGCGGCTGGAAACAATCCATATCGGAAGCATATGCATACACGCCGTAGTGGGCTATCATTTCGTCACAGATCACCATTTGCAAATTATACCCGGGCAAAAGCTGGCCATTTTTCATGAGGTCTTTCTTGAACCGCATGAAAGTCGCGTTATGGTCTGTCTTGGAATAGCTGTTTCTGTCCTCGCCGCAGATCGCAATCTTCTGCGCGTAGCCCTTCTATTTTGATCATTCTTTCTAAATCCACTGGTAATTTCGGCTGGATTGGTGTAGAATTGTCTACGGTGTCATATTGTTTCTTCACAAATTCATTATAACACCAAAGGGCTGGTTTTTCCGCTAAACCAGCCCTTTCCCTGTAAATGATTTTAGCAGGCTGCGCCTTTCGGCACAGCCTGCCATTTACTGGAGACTTTTTTACAGCCCCATTATTATATGCTCTTTACGCCATTTCCAGCGTCAGCGGCTTGCCGCCGAGAATGTGGAAATGCAGGTGCTGGACGGTCTGACCGGCGTCGGCGCCGCAGTTGCTGACCACACGGTAGCCGCCTGTCAGTCCTTCGGCCGCCGCGATCTTGGGAATGACCTCAAAGATGTGGGCCACCGCCGCGCTGTTTTCGGCGCTGACGCCGTTGCAGTCGGCAATGTGAGCTTTGGGCACCACCAGCACATGGGTGGGCGCCTGGGGATTGATGTCCCGGAAAGCAAATACGACCTCATCCTCGTATACTTTGGTGGAAGGGATCTCCCCGGCGATGATTTTACAGAACAGACAATCAGACATAGATTTTGCCTCCATTTTTGAATTAAAGTCCAAATACGTGGACGCCGGTCAAGCTGACGACGCCCATAATGATTCCTGCCAGAACCACACCCGAGGACACGGCGAGGGATGTGGTTTTGATGCCCATATCCAGAAAGCTGGCGGCCAGAGTGCCTGTCCATGCGCCGGTGCCGGGCAGGGGAATGCCCACAAACAGCATCAGGGCCAGGAAGGAGCCGGTACGTCCGGCCCGCTGGGTCAGCTTATGCCCGCCGGACTCGCCTTTGCGCAGGCACCAGCTGAAAAAGCCGCCGATATATTTCTTGTCCTTCCCCCATTCCAGAATCTTTCTGGCAAAAAAATAGATGAAAGGAACCGGCAGCAGATTCCCGATGACGCAAACTACAAGCGAAGGCCAATAGTCAAGTCCCATGGATACAGCCATAGGCACCGCCAGCCGGAGCTCCACCAACGGCACCATGGAGATAAAAAAACAGGAGAGATATTTCAGCAGCATACGATACTCCTACATCAGATTTTCCCTATTGTAGCATAGGAAAAAAACGTTTGCAACGGATGAAGCCCCGGATTTGATTAAATTTTCGTTAACGGCCTATTTCCGGTAGATAATCAGCTTCCTGACCAGATAATTGTACATGAACACCAGAACCGTGGTAGCCATCTTCGCACTCATTTTCTCCGCACCTAAAAGCTGCACCAGCAGGAACATAATGATCAGATTGAGCAGCAGTCCCACAATGCTGGCAAGATATACGGAAAGAATTTCCCGCAGAAAAGACTGCTGCTGCTTTCCACGGAATACCAGCAGCCGTCCGAACAGCCAGTTGGCAAAGGTAGAGATGGCGAAGGCAAGGGCGGTAGCCAGCAGATAGGCAATGCCCATTTTTTCGGAAAACAGCCAGAAGCCGGCCCATTCTACAACGGTGGCCAGGCCTCCTACAATCAGATAGCCGAACAGGCCCTGCATGGATTTGTCAAATAACTGTTTCAACGCCATTGTTCTTACTCCCAGACAAAATCAAATACAAAAGCGGAATGATCACCACAAAATTAAAGTGAAAAAACCGGAAATCGGGGCCGGTGAGCAGGAGCATGGTGCCAAAGTCATAGCACAGCACCGGAAGGATCATAAAGGCCCGGCCCAGCTTTCCCCGGCCCACATTGGTCACAGCCGCAAACAGCAGGATCAGGATCATCATACCGACATTCTTCGTAAACAGAGACAGAAAAAAAGAGTCCGTGGTATCTGCCCAGGTTTCCAACACCTGCGCCAACGCTGCATTCCCCTGCATGGTGACACCGATGCCGTCGACAACGACATCCGCGCAGAACGGGCTACCGTATCCGCCCGCATTTGCCAGCGGATCCCAGACCAGCTGTGTCAGTGTAATAAGGGCTTTCGTGGCCCAGATCGGGCTTTGGGCAAAGGCTTGTGCGGTGTATTGAAGGATGGCCTTCGCGCCTTCCTGCTCAACGCGTTCGGCCAGAGGTAGGGAGGAGGAGAATTTGATGGAGTTGAAGCTGCCGAACTGGTAGATGGTGTTCCACTCCTCCTGAGTGGCGAGGCTGTCCAGAAAACGAACTGCCTCCGGGCTGAGCGCGTTCCGATCCTTCCTATAGACACTGGAGATAATCGTCATGGGAAGACCGAGGGTTTCCAGCTGCCGGTTGAAGGTGGGGCAGACCCGTTCCCAGAGCATCAGGGGGCCGTTAATGATCCATATGACAAAAAGCACGAGAATACCGGAAAATAGGATCAATTTTCGTCCTTTTTTCTGGAAAATCAGGAGAATTACGTACAATGGCAGGGTCAGCAGAATTGCATTGTGCCGGAATGCGGTTGCCAGAATGCACAGAACGGTGAACGCGAGAAAATGATACCACTTCCTCAGCCACAGGCCCTCTGTTTCATAAATTTCGATCACCTGCGTGAAAATAACCAGTGAGACGATGGTGAGAGCACTGTCCTTCAGGGGGAATAACATGATCCGGATCGTATGGGGATTCAGAACCAGGAACAGCCATGAGGCGGTCAGAAACCACATGGGGCAGCCCCGGCGGCACAGCACCCGGTACAGGTAGCCAATGGCAAGGCTGAACAGGATGAGCTGGTACAGGACGATTCCGGCGGGATGGTGAAAGATCTGCCAGGGAATCCAGAAGAATACCCATGTGTGTGTGACAGGATGCCAGTTATCAAAATACCCATAATAAGCCTGCGAAAGCTGAAAGATGTTGTCAACGCAAAAACCGCCGGGGAAGTAGGCGACAAGCCAAAGCAGCAGATATGAGAAGGTCAGCACGGCTGCGATGACTGGAAAGAACCGCCGGAGCTGGGAAGACGGATACTTGGAAGAAACGGTGGTGACACGGAATTTTGCAAACAGCATCACGCCGAACAGGCAGACGGGGAGTACCTGAACGGCAGGAAATAAAATGGAACAGGCAACACCGCTGGTAATATCGTATTTCAGATAATTCCGCAGATACTGGCACAGCCAGAGGTAGAAAAACAACAGAATAGAGGCGGCGATAAACCACCGCTTTTCCAGCGTTGTGTCCAGTCTCAACTCCCGGGTACAGGAATCCCAGAATCGGTTACTTCTTTTCTTCATGATATTCCTCCTCGGTGTTCACGCTCCAGATGTTTGTTTTGCCCGCAACGCCGTTTTTGATGTTTTTCACAGTCTCGAAGGAGGTGACCATGGAGTGATCCATGTTGTTGTAGCGGTGCTGGCCGTTTCTGCCTATGCAGTACAGATTTTGGAAGCCATCCAGATAGGCAACCAGCTTGTCGATTTCGTAATAGGTGTCAAAGTAGGCGGGGTAGGCCTTCTGGACGCACTCCTTGTGGTAATCGAGAACATCCTCCCGGCTTTCGAGAACGCCCATGCTCAGAAGCTCGGACACGGCAAAGTCCACCCACTCTTGCTCACTCATGTTCCAGTACCGGTCTCCCTCGGTGCAGAAGTATTCCAGACCCATCCATACCGTCTCCTCGGGCTTTGCCACCATGTAGGGAGACCAGTTGTTGAAAATCTGAATCCGTCCCAGCTTGACACCCACATCCTGCACGTAAATCCAGCAGTCGGGTACGATGTTTTGCAGGGTTTTCAGCTTGGTCTCATTTTTCAGAGCGATTTTCCGGACGCACAGGCCTACGGTGACGAAATCCCGATAGGGAAGCCCAGCGGCAATGCGGCCGATATCGGCGGGAACATCCTTCATGCCTGCCACCAGATCCTTCAGCGGCATGGAGGAGATGTAGCAGTCGGCGGCAACGGTGTGCTTCTGCCCATCCTGCTCGTAAACCAGCTCCTTTACGGCATTGCCCTCGGTGTGAACCTCCACCACCTTGCAGCCCTTGCGGATTTCGCCGCCCATATTCTCAAATTCCTTCGCGGCGGTTTCCCACAGCTGGCCGGGGCCGAACTTGGGGTACTGGAATTCTTCAATGAGGGAGGTTTCCACATGGGCGTTTTTCTTCGTCTGAGGCAGAGCCTTCTGTACAATGTCCTTCAAAATGGCCACAATGGACAATCCCTTCACCCGCTGGGCACCCCAGTCGGCGGAGATATCCCGGGGATGACGGCCCCAGAGCTTTTCCGTGTAGCCCTCAAAGAACATGGAGTAGAGCTTTTTGCCAAAGCGGTTGATGTAGAAATTCTCCAGAGAATCCTCGTCCTTTTTGCACACGGCGGAGTACAGGTAGCTGAAGCCCGCGTTCATGGTGGTGAGGAAGCCCATGTTGTGGATGGTGTTCCAGTTCATCTTCACAGGATAGTCGAAGAACTTCTTCTTGTAGTAGATTCTGGACACCCGGTTTCTCGTCAGCATGACCCGGTCTTCTTCATCGGGATCCGGGCCGCCGGGGGTGGTGGGAACGCTTCTGCCTAAGATTTTGTCGTCCATGGCGGGAGCGCCCTGCTTGGGCATGATCTCGTTCCACCAGTCCGTCACATTGCCGTCCTTGCTGAAAAAGCGGTGGCCGCCGATGTCCATGCGGTTGCCGTTGTGCCGTACGGTACGGGAGATGCCGCCGATGGCGTCGCTCTGCTCCAGAATCAGAACCTCATAGGTTTCCTGGGAGCCGTCCCGGTTTTTCAGCAGCTCATATCCGGCGGTGATGCCTGCGGGGCCTGCTCCGATGATGACTACTTTCTTCATTTCCAATTACCTCAGCTTTCGTTTTGCTCTCCTACCAGCATGGGGGTCATCAGTGGGCTGTCAAAGAGATTGACAAACCGCTGACATTTGACCAAAAACGCATAGTAGATATTGTATCCGCAGCCCAGCAGGGTCTCCACGTTTGCCATGCCCTTAGCAAGAATCACATCGGCTTCTTCCAGAGCCTGCTTCGCTTCCGCACCCAGCTGATCCAGCTGGGTGCCAGGGATGAGATTGCCGTTGTCGATGACCCGGAAGGGAATGCCCACGGCTTCCGCATCCTCCCGAGTGGCATCGTTGAGGGCGGGGCCGCCCCGGACGCAGAAGGTGATTTCGATATTGGGATAGCTTTCCGAGACGGCCTCGGCGAAAATGCGGTCAAAGCCGATCTCCCCGGCGTTGTCCGTCAGATACAGCAGCTTTTTCCCGTTTTTCAGATCCTGACAGAACTGTTCAAAAACGGCCCTATCGAACCGGATCTCTTCGGCGGAATCCAGCATTTGTGTGAATTTTTCGAAGCTGACCTGCCCCTGCAGGGAGGCAAAGTCCAGATAATTGCCCAGAATGGCAAATTGCAGTCCTGCCAGCACCGGGTCTTCCGCACTTTGCACCCGCTGCCGGATCTGCGGCATATGGGACAGAACCAGGGCGTTAGAGTCAAGCTTTTCCTGCCGGAACCGGTCGATTTCCAGACCGTAGCGTTCATGCAGCAGCCGGGCAATTTGAGGGGCATGCCAGGTGGAGGGCACGTCCTTCGGCCCCTCCAGATACAGCCGCATCAGATCCCGGGCAAAGTCCATGGTCTCCTCCGGAGATCCCAGAGGTTCGGCGACCGCGAGATTGCGCCGCAGGCTGCATTGCAGACAGGCGGCGTCCATTACGATGCTCATTGTGAAAAACTCCTCAGTAGCAGAGTAGGACGGGGTTATGACCCCGCCGGCCCGGTTGGATTTTTGCCGGGTAAAAAACGACGCTGAATGTTACATTTTTATAAGAACGAAACCCATGAACGGGAATTGGTGCGTCGGCGTGGTCAAATATAGGCCCTGCGGCTTAAAGGCTCAGAAGGTCGGCAAAGCTGTCAATTTTATAGTCGTATCGGTCAGGCGTTCCGAAACCGTAGGATGCCCAGATGAAAGAGATCCCCGCCTCCTGCGTGGCCTCGCAGTCGAGCTGGGTGTCACCGACATAGGCACAGTCTGTGACGTGATACGTTTCCATCAGGGTACGGATGGTGGCCCCTTTGTTGGTGCCGGTTTCTCCGAAGCAAAGGTGGCCCTGAATCAGACCCGTCAGACCCAGCTTTTCCATGCACAGCTCCGGATACCCCTTCTGGCTGTTGCTGACGATGAACAGGCGGTGCGTTTTTGCCAGCTGCTCCATGGTTTCCCGGATGCCGGGATACCCAATGCGGCAGGGGTTTTCCTGCAAATGCCTGTCCCCGGCGTCCATGCACCGATTCATCAGGGCATAGCGCTCCGGCACGGGAACGGAGGGGAAAATGATGTCGGCGATGTCCGTCATGACCTTGCCGAACAGGGGCAGGAACGTATCCGCGTTCACCGCCAGCTGGGACAGCCCCTCCTTTTCCAGTTGGGCATTGTAGCCCTCGGCGATCACTGCCCGGGAGTCCCAAAGCGTGCCGTCAATGTCAAAAATCAAGCTTTCGTATCGCATATATCCTCCAAATGCCGCTGAATGCGGCCTGTGATCATATCCAGCGCGACCCAGTTTTCTCCACCCTCGGGAACTACAATGTGCGCGTATTTCTTGCTGGGTTCCACATATTTTTCGTGCATGGGCTTGACCGTCTGCTGGTATTGGGTCAGCACGCTTTCCAGGGTCCTCCCACGCTTATTCACATCCCGGGCGATCCGGCGGCACAGCCGGATGTCCGCGTCGGTGTCCACGAAAATGCGGATGTCCATCAAATTGCGCAGGGCCTCGTTTTCGAAGATCAGGATGCCCTCCACGATGATGACCTTTTTCGGCACAATGTGCATGGTCTGGTCGGAACGGTTGTGGATGGTGAAGTCGTAGATGGGGCAGTCGATGGCTTCCCCGCGGCGCAGCATGGAAAGATGATCTGCCATCAGCTCCGTTTCCAGAGAGGCAGGTTCGTCGTAGTTCAGCCGGCAGCGCTGTTCATAGGTCAGCTCGTCGTGGCGGCGGTAGTAATTATCGTGGCTGAGCACGGTGACCTCGTCCCAGAATTTGCCGATGAGATTGTCCATCAGGGTGGTTTTACCGCTGCCGGTGCCGCCGGCGATGCCGATGACCAGAATATCGTTTTCCATTGTCAATCCTCCTGTGTAAGCCGTTCCCGGGACAGCCGCAGCATATCCGGGTCAGGGGAACTGTTGCAGATCGTCACCTCTCCGGGGCCGTTTTCCAGCAGGTCTGCCAGCTCAAGACGCCGCCGGGTCTCTCTCGCGGTGCCCTCGCCGCCGTCCAGCAGGACCACGTCCTGTCCAAGGACGCGGCGGATGGCTTTTTTCGCGAAAGGATAGTGGGTGCAGCCCAGCACCACCGCGTCCAGCTGACCCAGATAGGGGCCGAGCACCGTTTTCAGCAGAGCTTCCGTCTCCGGTGAGTCTACCTTCCCGGCTTCCACCAGCTCCACCAGTCCCGGCGCTGGAATTTTGTAAATGGTGACGTTTTCGTCAAAGCGGTGCAGCAGCGTGTCGAATTTTTCTTCCCGCAGTGTCACCTCGGTTGCCAGAACGCCTACCCGGCCCCCGGGGAAGTGGTCCGCAGCCACCTTCAGGGCCGGCTCGATGCCTACCACGATCAGCTCCGGATGAGCCGCCCGGACATCATTCACCGCTGCCGCCGTGGCGGTGTTGCAGGCGATGACCAGTGCTTTCAGGGGGTATTCCGACAGGAGCTTCCCGACAGCAGTCAGCGTCAGCGCCCGGACTTCCTCCGTGGGGCGGCAGCCGTAGGGGGCGTTGGCGGAGTCGCCAAAGTAGAGGAACCGTTCCCCCGGCATCTGCCTTATCAGGTGCCGCAGCACGCTGATACCGCCCACGCCGGAGTCAAAAACGGCGATGTAATCTTTCTTTTCGTTCATGGTTTCACCCAAATCCAGAGAAAATCAACGGATCATTGGAACCGTCTGAATATCAGAGCATATTTTATCAAATTTTATCTGGTTTTGCAATGCTTCACTGACAGATACGGGGAATTTTCTGACAGATTGTCCCGCTGCCGGGGAAAACCGGCGGCGGGATTGGGAAAAACGGCAAAAATGTGGGGCGCTCCCGAAAGAGCGCCCCGGCCGTTCCTTAGCAGCAGCCGCAGTTATTGTTGTTGTCGCAGCCGTTCCAGCCCCAGCCTCCGCCGCAGTTGCAGAACAGCAGGATCAGGATGACGATCCACCACCAGTTGTTGTTCAGGCAGCCGCACAGACCGTTATTGTTGCCACACATAGAAATACCTCCGAAGCAGGATTTTTTTGAGCTTCACCGCTCATTCCATGTTATTCTGCGCCGGCATTTTTGTGCGGAAGATGGGGCGAAACTGCGCTTGGGCCGTGGCCTGGGGTATCATAATGGGCAAGAGGGGTCGCGCGCTTTCGCGCGGTGGCACACTCCGAATCCAAACCCTTTTCCGGATCCGACAATGTGATGTCTATGGCCTTATCCTGTTCGATATAGTCCTGCACCCGCAGGATTTGCTTTCGACTTTCTTGCCGTTTATATACGAGCAATGCCGCTGGAGGCTTCGGCGCTGATGGATCGGAAGGAAAAAAGCACTTGATTTTTTCCGTGGAAGCGTATATGATAGACGCCGACAAGTGAATCAGCAAGGGAGCTTGTGTTGACAGGCTGAGAGGAAGGAATCACCTTCGACCTTTTACCTGATGCGGGTAATGCCGCCGTAGGGAGCGTATGTGTGCATTTTTGGACGTTTCCTATGGGAAACGTCCATTTTTGTTGGGAGAAAGAGAATATGCTGGGAGAAATCTTGGAACAGACGCAAAGAAAGAATCCGCTTCTGCACTGCATGGTGAATCTGGTCACCGCAAACGACTGCGCCAATCTGGTGCTGGCCTGCGGGGCGTCTCCCATTATGGCGGAGGACTTGGAGGAAGCGGAGCAAGTCGTTTCTGCCTGTGACGGGCTGGTACTGAATCTGGGCACTCCCAGCCCCCGGAAGGTGCAGGCGTTGCTTCTGGCGGGAAAAACCGCGAAAAGCCAGGGAAAGCCGGTTATTTTCGACCCGGTTGGTGCCGGATGCTCCGATTTCCGAAGGAACGCGGCACACGAAATGATCGAACAGGTTCGCCCGGACATTATCCGGGGCAATGCCAGCGAAATTCGCACCCTGCTGCTGGGTACCCTGGCCCGCCGGGGCGTGGATGCCGATGTGGTTGCGGAGGAGCCGCTGGAACTGGCAAGGGCCCTGGCAGAGAAAACCGGGGCGGTGGTGGTCATTTCCGGGGATGTGGATGTGGTCACGGACGGAAAAACCGCTTATCGGGTGCGCAACGGGCACCCCATGATGCGCTCCGTCACCGGCACCGGCTGCCAGATGTCGGCTCTCATTGGGGCCTACGCCGCCGCAAATACCGAAAAACTGCTTCATAGCGTACTGGCTGGTGTCTGCGGTTTCGGGCTGTGCGGAGAACTGGCTTACCAACGTCTGAGTGTGTTGGACGGAAACGCCAGCTATCGCAATTACATCATTGACGCGGTATACCATTTGACCGGGGAAGCCCTGGAGAAGGGAGCCAGATATGAAATTTGCTGAATCCATGCTGCGGCTCTACGCCGTCACCGACCGAAGCTGGTTGGGAAATCAAACCCTTGCCCAGCAGGTGGAACAGGCCCTCCGGGGCGGCGCCACCTGCGTGCAGCTGCGGGAAAAGGAACTGAACCCAGCAGCGTTTTTTGCAGAAGCCAAAGAAATGAAAATCTTGTGTGCCCGTTATGGGGTTCCGCTCATCATCAACGACAATGTGGAGCTTGCGTTGAAAGTCGATGCCGACGGGGTTCACGTTGGGCAGGAGGACATGGATGCCCGGGATGTGCGGGGGCTGATCGGCCCTGACAAAATTCTCGGCGTCACTGCCAAAACCATAGAGCAGGCGCAGAAGGCCCAGCTGGCCGGGGCGGACTACCTGGGCAGCGGTGCGGTGTTCGGCTCCACCACAAAGTTGAACGCCAAGCCCATGACGAAGGAGCTTCTGCAAAGCATCTGCCAAAGCGTGACCATTCCCGTCGTTGCCATCGGCGGCATCCACCGGGGGAACATTGCTTTCCTCGAAGGAACCGGCATCCGGGGGGCGGCAGTGGTGTCCGGCATCTTTTCGGCGGTGGATATTGCGGAAGAATGCCGCATTTTACGGGCAGAGATCGATAAAATCGTCAAATAATTGGCCATCCGGAGCAGTCAGGAGACGGATTGCCACACCAGCGTGCGCGCTGGTTCGCAATGACAGGTTTCTTCTGTGGCTCTTTGGATAATATTCCTTTGAAAGGAGGGCAGGTTCAGTCAGAGGGGGAGCGCCCTGTGACGGTGGTATGCAGCGATGGGAAGCCGTGTTCCGGCGTGAGAGGAGACCAGTAAGTCTCGACCGACCGATAGGGATACGATACCCTGTCGTCCCGGGTGGGAGACTGCATTGCCTCTGCCGCCCTGACTATTTTCAAAGGAGATCATCATTATGAAAAAGAATCACACCCTTCGCCTGACCCTTGCCGCGGCACTCTGCGCCGTAGCCGTTGTTGGCAGTATGCTGTCCTTCCCCGTATTCGGAAGCAAGTGCGCTCCGGTGCAGCATGTTGTCAATGTGCTCTGCGCCGTCCTTCTCGGCCCCTGGTACGGTGTTGCCGTGGCCTTTGCCGCCAGCCTGATCCGGAATCTGCTGGGTCTCGGCAGTCTGCTGGCCTTCCCCGGCAGCATGTGCGGCGCGCTGCTGTGCGGCATCGTGTACCACAAGTGCATTAAGGTCATCCCCACCGCCGTGGCGGAAATTCTGGGCACCGGCATCATCGGCGGGTTGCTTGCCTACCCCATTGCCATTGCCTTCATGGGCGTGTCCGCCGCGAAAGTTGCCTTCTACGCCTACATCATCCCCTTCCTGATTTCCACCACGGCAGGTTCCGTTCTGGCGGTGGTCATCGTGCTGGCCCTCCAGCGGGCGGGGGCGCTGAGCAAAATTCAGAGCAGACTGTAAGTAAATTCAGCGGTACATTGGGGGCACCACCTTGTATCGCTTTACAAAAATAATGCAAAGGAGTTTTATATGAAAACAGCATTATCAATCGCCGGAAGCGATTCCAGCGGAGGCGCCGGGATTCAAGCGGACATCAAGACCATGACGATGAACGGCGTCTACGCCATGACCGCCATCACTGCCCTGACAGCCCAGAACACCACCGGCGTCCGGGCCATTCAGGAGGTCTCTCCGGCGTTTCTGCAAGCCCAGATCGACGCGGTGTTCGAGGACATTTTTCCCGACGCGGTGAAGATCGGCATGGTGGCATCCTCTGACCTGATAAAGGTCATAGCGGAACGGCTGCGGTTCTATGAGCCGGGGAACATTGTGGTAGACCCGGTGATGGTGGCAACCAGCGGTTCTTCTCTCATGAAAACCGACGCGGTTCAGACCCTGTGTCAGGAGCTGCTGCCCCTGGCCGCAGTGGTGACACCCAACATCCCGGAAGCGCAGATTCTGGCGGAACAGGAAATTAGGGACGAAAAGGATATGCGCACCGCCGCCAAGACCATCGGCGACCGCTACGGCTGTGCCGTGCTGCTTAAGGGCGGCCACAGCGTCAGTGACGCCAACGATCTGCTCTACGCCGACGGAGAATACCGCTGGTTCTATGGGAAGCGGATTGACAATCCCAATACCCACGGCACCGGCTGCACCCTGTCCAGCGCCATTGCCGCAAATCTGGCAAAGGGGTATGGTCTGGAGGACGCGGTGGGGAAAGCGAAGGACTACATCTCCGGGGCGCTGGCCGCCATGCTGGACTTAGGCCACGGCTCCGGCCCCATGAACCACGCCTTTGATCTGAATTCAACATTTGGTCAATAAATCCGCTTGAAAGGAAGAAACATATGAGAAACTACGCAACCCAGATGGAAGCCGCCCGCAAGGGCATTATCACCCCGGAAATGAAGGCCGTTGCCAAAAAGGAATACCGCACCGAGGAAGAAATCCGTGATTTGGTCGCCCGGGGGCAGGTGGCGATCTGCGCCAATAAACTCCACACCTGCATTGAACCCAACGGTGTCGGCTCCATGCTGCGCACCAAGATCAACGTGAATCTGGGCGTATCCCGGGACTGCAAGGACTATGATATTGAGATGCAGAAGGTCATGGCTGCCGTGAACATGGGCGCGGAGGCCATTATGGATCTGTCCTCCCACGGCAACACCCAGCCCTTCCGCCGGAAGCTCACCGCCGAGTGCCCCGCCATGATCGGCACCGTGCCGGTCTACGACAGCGTCATCCACTACCAGCGGGACCTCGCCACCCTGACCGCCAAGGATTTCATCGATGTGGTTCGGCTTCACGCTCAGGACGGTGTTGACTTCGTGACATTGCACTGCGGCATCACCCGCAAGACCATCGACCAGATCAAAAAGCACAAGCGGAAGATGAACATTGTCTCCCGGGGCGGCTCTCTGGTGTTCGCGTGGATGAGCATGACCGGGCAGGAAAACCCATTCTACGAGTATTTTGACGAGATCCTGGACATCTGCCGGGAATATGACGTGACCATTTCCCTGGGCGATGCCTGCCGCCCCGGGTGTCTGGCCGACGGCAGCGATGTGTGCCAGATTGAGGAGTTGGTCCGTCTGGGCGAGCTGACCAAGCGGGCCTGGGCGAAGGATGTGCAGGTCATGGTGGAAGGCCCCGGCCATATGCCCATGGATCAGATCGAGGCCAACATGAAGCTTCAGCAGACCATCTGTATGGGCGCTCCCTTCTACGTCCTGGGCCCCATCGTCACGGACATTGCCCCGGGCTACGATCACATTACCTCCGCCATCGGCGGGGCTATCGCGGCGGCCTCCGGCGCGGCCTTCCTGTGCTACGTCACCCCGGCGGAGCATCTGGCTCTGCCCAATGTGGAGGATGTGAAGCAGGGCATCATCGCCTCCCGCATAGCCGCCCACGCCGCCGACATTGCCAAGAAGATTCCCCACGCCCGGGACATGGACGATGCCATGGCAGACGCCCGCCGCACCTTCGACTGGGAGAAGCAGTGGCAGTGCGCCATCGACCCGGAAACCGCCAAGGCCATCCGGGACAGCCGCGCCCCGGAGCATGAGGATTCCTGCTCCATGTGCGGCAAGTTCTGCGCTGTGAGAAGCATGAATAAGGCCCTGAACGGGGAATATATCGACATTCTCTGACAAAAAATCGGAGGCACCAGAAATGGTGCCTCCGATTTTTTGGAATTGTTATGCGTTGGCTGCTGCTTTTTTCTTTCGGAAGAAGCCGCCGGCCATGCACACCAGAACTGCTACGCCCGCGACAATGGCAGAGCCAAGCAGACCGGAAACGGTGGTGCCTGCCGCACTGTCGCTGTTTGCGAAGGCGTAGTCCGGCAGGAATGCGGTCTTTTCCTGAATGGAACCGGCAACCTCGGCCGCGCCGCTGGAAACGCCGTAGCTTTCCTCGTCCAGACCCATGTTCTCGCTGTAGCCGGACTCGGCGTTGCCGAACATGGACCACTCCAGACCGTCAGGGTTGCCGCTTGCGAACAGGCTCAGGCCGCCTCCAACAATGGCGACCACAACAGCCAGAATGACGATGGTCGTCTTGAGGGAGTACTTGCCCTCTTTTGCACCGGCGGTGTTCACATCCATCAGCAGCTCGGGACGGGCCTCATAGACAAACACCAGAACAGCGGAGGTAATCAGGCCTTCGACGAGGCCGATTGCCAGATGGATGGGCTGCATGATACCCACGAAGGCACCGAAGGGCAGCTCGGTGATGCCGGAAGCGGAGGTTTCCAGAACCACGGAGAAGGCGCCCAGCTGCAACGTGATGATACAGCCAAGGATGGAAGCCAGGGTGATCTTTGCCCGGGCCGCGCCCTTGGAGGAGCCGAAGAGCTTGCTTCGCATGATGGGCTTCCATAGTAAATAGTATCCCACGAAGCAGCCATAGAAGGCCATGTTCCAGCAGTTGGCACCAAGGGCCAAAAGTCCGCCGTCGGCGAAGAACAGACATTGAATTGCCAGAATCACCACCATGGACAAAAAGCCCGCCTGAGGTCCCAGCAGAGCGGACAGCATCATGCCGCCGCACAGGTGGCCGGAGGAGCCGGTGCCGGGAATGGTGTAGTTGATCATCTGACCGGCAAAGACCAGGGCGGAGGTAACTGCCATCGTGGGCAGCTTTGCGGTGGCCTCGTCTTTTTTGAGGGCCTTCACGGAAGCGCCCACGGTGACCGCGGAAGCGGCGTACATGGTGGCGGCAACCGCCGGAGCCAGCAATGCGTCTGCCATATGCATAGAAATGCACCTCGTTTCTGTTTGATGGCCTTATTATAGCAGAGCCATATTTTTGACGGAAGCCCCCCGGGGGGATGAAATTTTGGAAATATTTTTCAAGAGATATTGCAATGCAGTACAGGTGCGATATAATTAGGGAAAGGGGAACTTATCAGATTATCATGTCATTGCGAGGAGGGCGAAGCCCGACGTGGCAATCCGCATCCCCTTTGGCACTCCGATGATGAAGATTTTCCCAAGGAGAACGGATTGCCACGCCAGCGTGCGCGCTGGCTCGCAATGACATTTTTCTTAGTCAGCGAAAGCACAACATCCCTGAGTAGTTCCATTCGAGGGGTCCAAAGGATGTACGATAACTACCCAGTGTTCGTAACGCATTGTCAGCGGCGACTCGCCGCACTGAAAGGGGTCGTGGTGAATCATGTTCTATTTCCCTCTGTTCTGGGTCAGCCCGGTATTTTACCTGATGGCGATTTATGTGCTGGCGGCGGTGCTGCCCGCCGTTTTTCTCATGCGCTATGTGTATAAGCAAGACAAAATTGAGCGGGAGCCGATCCCGCTGCTGGTGGGACTCATTGGCATGGGCATTTGGGCGGCGCTGGTGGCCATCGTGCTGGAAATGCTGGGCCAGTCCATTCTGGACGCGCTGGTGGAGCCGGAGAACCCATATTATGTCTACCTCATGGCTTTTCTGGTGGTGGCAGCGGTGGAGGAGGGGACAAAGTTCTTCTTCCTGTACCGCAGAACATGGCGTGACCCCAATTTCAATTACCGCTTTGACGCCATCCTCTACGCCGTGTTCGTATCCCTGGGCTTTGCAGCCTTTGAGAACGTGAAGTATGTGTTCAGCTACGGCCTGTCCGTGGCCCTGCCGAGGGCAATCCTCGCGGTGCCGGGGCACATGGGCTTTGCGGTATTTATGGGCATCTTCTACGGCAGGGCCAAACGGTGCAGCGACCGGGGCAACGGCTTTGGATGTAAATGCAATCTGATTCTGGGCTACCTGTTAGCGGTGTTCCTCCACGGAGTCTACGACACCTGCTGTATGCTGGGCACGAACCAATCCACGCTGGTGTTTGTGGGCTTTGTGCTGGCTATGTATTTGATCGTTTTCTTCCTTCTCCGCCATGAATCCAGAACAGACCGGCCTGTGTGACGGAATATTGGCAGATTAGGATATACTGTTTTGACTTTTTGCTATAAGAAACCCGCCAATTTCCGGGGCGTAAATGTGAAAAATGGGGAAATGGAAATTCCCTATTGTAAAAAATGTCGGATTGTGGTATAGTAACCCCGAGAACAATGGCGTTCCCAGTTGGACAAGTGCGTCCAATTTGGGGACGCCATATTTTTTCATCCGCGTTTTCGGACGGCAGCTCCGTGGCGCGAGAGAAATCCGAGAGGAGAAGAAGATATGGATAATTTCACCGAGCGCACGTCTCCCGCCGGACTGTATGACCCACGGTTCGAGCATGACAACTGCGGCATCGGCGCGGTGGTGGACATCAAGGGCCGCAAGAGCCACAAGACCCTTGACGACGCCCTGCAGATCGTGGAGCATCTGGAACACCGGGCCGGTAAGGACGCCGAGGGCAAAACCGGTGACGGCGTAGGTATTTTGCTGCAAATCGGCCACAAATTCTTTACCAAGGCAGCTGCGGAAGTCGGTATTTCTCTGGGAAATGAGCGGGAGTACGGCATTGGTATGTTCTTCTTCCCTCAGGAGGAACTGCTCCGCAATCAGGCGAAGAAGCTGTTTGAGATCATCTGCAAGAAGGAGGGCCTGCCCTTCCTGGGCTGGCGGGAGGTTCCTACCTGTCCCGACGTGCTGGGACACAAGGCGAGAGACTGTATGCCCAGCATCTGGCAGGGCTTTGTGGGCAAGCCTCAGCGGATGAAGGCCGGTATCGACTTCGACCGCAAGCTGTATGTTGCTCGCCGGGTCTTTGAGCAGTCCAATCAGGAGACTTACGTTTGCAGCCTGTCCAGCCGCACCATCGTGTATAAGGGTATGTTCCTGGTGAAGGAGCTGCGGCTGTTCTACCCCGATTTGCAGGACGAGGACTACGAGTCCGCCGTCGGCATGGTGCACAGCCGGTTCTCCACCAACACCTCCCCCAGTTGGAACCGTGCCCACCCCAACCGCTATATCCTGCACAACGGTGAGATCAACACCATCCGTGGTAACGTCGATACCATGCTGGCCCGTGAGGAGACCATCAGCAGTAAGTATTTGAAGGATGACATGACCAAGGTGCTGCCCATCGTCAATCAGGGCGGCTCTGACTCCGCTATGCTGGATAACACTTTGGAGTTCCTGCTGATGAACGGCATGGAGCTGCCCCTGGCCGTTATGGTCACCATTCCCGAGCCTTGGAGCAACAACAAGAGCATGGATCCCAAGAAACGGGATTTCTACCAGTATTATGCCACCATGCTGGAGCCTTGGGACGGCCCCGCCTCCATCCTGTTCAGCGATGGCGATGTGATGGGCGCGGTTCTCGACCGCAACGGCCTGCGCCCCAGCCGCTACTACATCACCAAGGACGGACGACTGATTCTGTCCAGCGAGGTGGGCGTGCTGGACATCCCCCCCGAGGAGATTCTGCGCAAGGATCGTCTGCGCCCCGGCAAGATGCTGCTGGTGGACACCGTGAAGGGCGAACTGGTGGACGACGAGGCATTGAAGGCGGATTACGCCAGCCGCCAGCCCTACGGCGAGTGGCTGGACCGGAACCTTGTGAGCATGGATGACCTGAAAGTTCCCAACGAAAAGGTGCCGGAGCATACCCGGGAGGAACTGGTGCGGCTGCAGAAGGCCTTCGGCTACCGCTATGAGGATGTCAGCACCATCATGCTGCAAATGGCGAAAAACGGCGGCGAGCCTGCCGGTGCCATGGGCAGCGACACGCCTCTCGCCGTGCTGAGCCACACCCATCCTCCGCTGTTCGAATACTTCAAGCAGATGTTCGCGCAGGTCACGAACCCCCCAATCGACGCGCTGCGTGAAAAAATCGTCACCTCTACCACCATCTATGTTGGCGCGCAGGGCAACCTCCTGGAAGAAGCTGCCGATAACTGCAAGGTGCTGAAAATTGACAACCCCATTCTGACGGAGACCGACCTGATGAAGATCAAGGCCATGAAGGTGCCCGGCTTCAAGGTGGTCACCGTCTCCATCTGCTACTATAAAAACACCTCTCTGGAAAAGGCCATTGACCGGCTGTTCGTGGACGTTGACCGGGCCTACCGGGACGGGGCCAACATCCTGATCCTGTCCGACCGGGACATCGATGAATACCACGTGGCTATCCCCAGCCTGCTGGCGGTGGGCGCGGTGTCCAAGTATCTGGTGCGCACCCGCAAGCGCACCGCCATGGCGCTGATCCTCGAAAGCGGCGAGCCGAGACTGGTTCACGATTTCGCGACCTTGCTGGGTTACGGTGCCTGCGCCATCAATCCCTATCTGGCGCAGGAGAGCATCGGCAGCCTGATCCACGATGGGCTTTTGGAAAAGGACTACTATGCCGCCGTCAATGATTACGACAAGGCCGTGCTGGCGGGTATTGTGAAGATCGCCTCCAAAATGGGCATCTCCACCATCCAGTCCTATCAGGGCAGCCAGATTTTCGAGGCCGTGGGCATCAGCTCCGACGTCATCGACAAATATTTCACCAACACCGTCAGCCGGGTGGGCGGCATCACCCTGCTGGATATTCAGCAGGAGCTGGAAGACCGGCACCGTCAGGCCTTTGACCCGCTGGGCCTGGACATCTACATGGATCTGCCCAGCACCGGTGCTCACAAGTTCCGCAGCGGCCCCGCGGCGGAGCAGCACCTGTACAATCCCCAGACCATCCACTTGCTTCAGCAGGCGGTCTGGACGGACGACTACGGCAAGTTCAAGCAGTACACCACTCTGGCGGCCAACGAAACTGGCGACGATATGCACCTGAGAAGCCTGCTGGACTTTAACTATCCTGCCGAGGGCGTGCCCATTGAGGAAGTGGAGAGCGTCGAGTCCATCGTCAAGCGCTTCAAGACCGCCGCCATGAGCTACGGCGCTCTGTCTCAGGAGGCCCACGAGTGCATGGCCATCGCCATGAACCGCCTGGGCGGCAAGTCCAACACCGGCGAGGGCGGCGAAGCCGAGGAACGCTACGGCACCGAGCGCAACAGCGCCATCAAGCAGGTTGCCTCCGCCCGGTTCGGCGTTACCAGCAAGTATCTGGTGTCTGCCAAGGAGATTCAGATCAAAATGGCTCAGGGCGCAAAGCCCGGCGAGGGCGGTCAGCTTCCCGGCGCGAAGGTGTATCCCTGGGTCGCCAAGTGCCGCAACTCCACCACCGGCGTGGGCCTGATTTCTCCCCCGCCTCACCACGACATTTACTCCATCGAGGATCTGGCCCAGCTGATTTACGACCTGAAGTGCGCCAACCGCAAGGCTGCTATCAATGTCAAGCTGGTCAGCGAAGCGGGCGTCGGTACCATTGCCGCCGGCGTTGCCAAGGCCGGCGCGGAGGTCATCCTGATCTCCGGCTTTGACGGCGGCACCGGCGCGGCCTCCATCAATTCCTCCATCCACAACGCGGGCCTGCCCTGGGAACTGGGCATCGCGGAAGCCCATCAGTGCCTGATTATGAACGGCCTGCGCTCCCGGGTCCGTATCGAGTCCGACAGTAAGCTCATGTCCGGCCGTGACGTTGCTATTGCTGCCATGCTGGGCGCGGAGGAATTCGGCTTCGGTACCGGCCCTCTGGTGGCTATGGGCTGCGTCATGATGCGGGTGTGCAATCTGGACACCTGCCCCATGGGAATCTGCACCCAGAACCCTGAACTGCGCAAGAAGTTCAAGGGCAAGCCAGAGCACGTCATGAACTTCATGAAGTTCATGGCCCAGGATTTGCGGGAATATATGGCAAAGCTGGGCGTGCGCACCGTGGAAGAGCTGGTGGGCCGTACCGACCTGCTGAAGGTCAAGCCCGCTGCCCCCGGCTCCCGGGCCAGCGAGATGGATCTGTCCGCACTGCTGCACAATCCCCTTGTGGAAAATTCCAACGTCCACTTTGAGCCGAAAGCGGTCTACAACTTCGGTTTGGAGCAGACTCCCGATATGCAGATTCTCATGAAGAAGTTCAAAAAGAGCTTCGACATGGCGCAGCCCAAGCCCTCCACCATCACTGTGGAGGTGGGCAACACCGACCGAACCTTCGGCAGCATTTTCGGCAGCGAAATTACCGCAAAATTCGGCAACACCCTGCCCGACGATACCTTCCATGTCATCTGCAACGGCTACGGCGGCCAGAGCTTCGGCGCCTTCATCCCCAAGGGCCTGACCCTGGAGCTGGTGGGCGATTGCAACGACTATCTGGGCAAGGGCCTGTCCGGCGGTAAGATCATCGTCTATCCGCCCAAGAACGTTACCTACGATCGCAGTGAGAATATTGTCATCGGCAATGTGGCTCTCTATGGCGCCACCGGCGGCAAGGCCTTCATCAGCGGCGTGGCGGGCGAGCGGTTCTGCGTCCGCAACTCCGGCGCGACGGCTGTCGTGGAGGGCGTGGGCGACCACGGCTGTGAGTACATGACCGGCGGCACCGTGGTGGTGTTGGGCAAGACCGGCAAAAACTTCGCCGCGGGCATGAGCGGCGGCATCGCCTACGTGCTGGACGAGGACTGGGATTTCTACCAGCGGGTCAACAAGGACATGGTGAGTCTGGAACCCGTGGAGCATAAGTATGACGTGTCTCTCCTGAAAGACCTGATCCGGGAGCACGTGGAAGCCACCGGCTCTCCCAGGGGCAAGGAAATTCTGGACAACTTTGGCGCTTATCTGCACAAGTTCAAGAAGGTTCTGCCCCACGACTACGACAAGATGCTCCGGCTCATTGCCCAGATGGAAGAAAAGGGCGAGGACAGCGAGCAGGCCCAGATCGAGGCGTTCTACGCCATGAAAAACGCGAAGTAAGGAGGCGGACAAAAATGGGAAAGCCTACAGGATTTATGGAAATCAACCGGCAGGTCAGCCATGAGCTGCCTCCGGAGGAGCGTACCAAGAACTTTAATGAATTTCACATCCCTCTGCACCCCGACGAGCAGCAGGCCCAGGGCGCGCGCTGCATGGACTGCGGCGTGCCCTTCTGCCAGAGCGGTATGCTGCTGGGCGGAATGTTCAGTGGATGCCCCCTGAATAACCTGATCCCCGAGTGGAACGACCTTGTTTACCGGGGCCAGTGGGATCTGGCGGTGAAGCGGCTGATTGCCACCAACCGCTACCCCGAATTCACCAGCCGGGTGTGCCCCGCCCTGTGCGAGGCTGCCTGCACCTGCGGCATGACCACGGGAAACCCCGTCACCGTCAAGGAAAACGAGCGGGCTGTGGTAGAGTATGGCTACGAAAGCGGCACCATTCACGCCGTGCCGCCTCCATCCCGCACGGGCAAGCGGGTGGCGGTGGTGGGCACCGGCCCCTCCGGCCTGTCCGTTGCTGACCTTCTCAACAAGCGGGGCCACAAGGTGACCATGTACGAGCGCAGTGACCGTGTCGGCGGATTGCTGATGTACGGCATCCCCAACATGAAGCTGGAAAAGTGGGTCATCGACCGTCGGGTGGATATTCTCAAGGAAGAGGGTATCGAGTTTAAGACCAGCGTGGACGTGGGCAGGGATATTACTGCGGAGGAGCTGGAAAGCAAGTATGACGCGGTGGTGCTGTGCTGCGGTGCCAAGCAGCCCCGTGACATCGGCGCACCGGGCCGGGATGCCGAGGGGATCTACTTCGCCGTGGATTACCTCAGCAGCGTCACCAAGAGCCTGCTGGACTCCAATTTTGCCGACGGAAAGGCCATCACCGCCGCAGGCAAGAAGGTGCTGGTCATTGGCGGCGGCGACACGGGCAACGACTGCGTAGGCACCGCCATCCGTCAGGGCTGCACCTCTGTGACCCAGCTGGAAATGATGCCCTGTCCGCCCACCTGCCGAGCCCCCGGCAACGATTGGCCCGAGTGGCCCCGGGTGCTGAAAACCGACTACGGCCAGCAGGAGGCCATCGACAAGTTTGGCTGTGACCCCCGGCTGTACAAGACCACCGTCAAGGAGTTCTACAAGAACGAGGCGGGGCAGGTCTGCGGCGCCCTGATCGCCAAGCTGGAAAGCCAGGTGGTGGACGGCCGGCGCATGATGGTGCCCACCGGCGAGGAATTCGCCATCGAGTGCGACCTGGTTCTCATCGCCGCCGGATTTACCGGCTGCGAGAGCTATGTTGCCGAGGCCTTCGGCGTGGACATGACCCCCAGAGGCACCGTGGCAGATAAAAAGTACGCCACCAGCCGGCCCGGTGTCTTTGCCTGCGGCGATATGCGCCGGGGCCAGAGCCTTGTGGTCTGGGCACTGCGGGAGGGCAGGGATACTGCCGCCGTGGTGGATGAATACCTGATGGGTTATACGAACCTGTAACCCTGTGCCCCCGGGTTGAAAGCCCGGGGGCATTTCTGCCCCTTGCAAAACAGGCAAAAACTGCTATAATATACCAAAAACCAAAGCAAGAGGAGGAAGCCATGGTCATTAAGCGGGATTTTGATTATTACGGCTCCAACCGGCCCCTGCATATTTATCTGCCGGAGGGCTACGACCAGTCCGGCGAGCGTTACCCGGTGATGTACTTTTTCGATGGGCATAACCTGTTCTACGACAGTGACGCTACCTACGGCAAAAGCTGGGGGCTGAAAACCTTTCTGGACAGCTGGAACAAGAGAATGATCGTGGTGGGCATGGAGTGCAGCCATGTGGGCAATGAGCGGTTGGAGGAATACCTGCCGTACCCTGCCACCACAAATGCCTTCGGCCCCCTGGCGGTGAAGGGAAACGAGACACTGGAATGGATTGTCAATGCGGTGAAGCCCGTGATCGACCGGGAATACCGTACCTACCCCTTCCGGGAGTGCACGGGCATTGCCGGCTCCAGCATGGGCGGCCTGATGGCGATCCGGGGAATTTTGAAGTATAATTCTGTTTTTTCCAAGGCGGCCTGTGTATCCAGCGCCATCGGGTTCTGCCCGGAGTCGGTGATGGCGGATGTGTATGGCAGACGGATCAACCCGGATACGCGGGTATATCTGTCTTGGGGCTCAATGGAGGCCTGGGGCAAGCATGATCCCTGGCACGAGGATCCCCGCAGCGCATCCTACCGCTGGAATCACGCCATAGCCAAGCAGATCGAGGCCTGCGGCGGTACTGCCTGGGCTTACTGCCAGGAGGGAGGCGGACACCGTGAAGCCGACTGGGAAAAGCAGGTGTCCGGCTTTATGGATTTCCTCTGGATGCGGTAACAATGAGACGGACACAATGAAATAACTGGCATTTTCCATTCATTTTCCAGCTGACAGCGGCTATTTTTCGGCGGTTTTTCCCAAGGCTCGACGGTTGACAACTTTTTTCCTCCGGTGATAAATAGTTTCGCAAAAGTAAAGGCGCTTTTTCCCTACGGGAAAGAAGCGCCTTTTTCGTTATATGGAGGGAGAAGCCTATGGATGGACTCATTGCGCACAGCGAGACGATCAATAAACTGCTTGCCCGTTACGGCGTCAAATTCGGAATCTACAAAAACGGCGAATTCAAGGAGCAGCTGTTCCCCTTTGACCCCATCCCCCGGGTCATCGGCCACGAGGAATTTGCGTACCTCGAAAAGGGTCTGAAGCAGCGGGTGGACGCCCTGAACTGCTTCCTGCGGGATATTTACGGCAAAAAGCAGATCATTCGCGACGGAGTCATTCCTGAGGAATTTGTGTTTTCCGCCAAGGGCTATCTGCCGCCCTGCGACGGGGTGGTGCCTCCCAAGGGGATTTACAGCCACATCTCCGGCATCGATCTGGTGCAGTCGAAAAATGACAGCTGGTACATTCTGGAGGACAATCTGCGTGTGCCCTCCGGCGCGTCCTACCCCATGATCGCCCGGGAATTCCAGCGCAAGAGCGCCCCGACAACGTTCCTGCACAACAGCGTCATCGACAACCGGAACTATGCCCAGATGCTGAAAGGCGTCATGGACAATGTGAACACCGGCGGCATTAACGTGATCCTGTCTCCGGGCCGGTACAACGCCGCGTTCTTTGAGCACTCCTACCTGGCCGAGCGTACCGGGGCGGTGCTGACCACCGGCAGCGATCTGGTCTGCGAGAACGACAATCTCTACTATGTGGATTACGAGGGCAAAAAGCGCCGGGTGGGTGCGGTGTACCGCCGGATTTCCGACGAGTATCTTGACCCCATGACCTTCTGCGAGGAATCCGTCATCGGCATTCCCCATGTTTTTGAGGCTTATAAGAAGGGCAACGTGGCCTTGCTGAACGCGCCAGGCAACGGCGTGGCCGATGACAAGGGCATCTACTATTTCGTCCCCAAAATGATCCGCTACTACCTGGGAGAGGACGCCATTCTGCAGAACGCTCCCACCTATCTTCCCTTCTATGCGGAGGACATGAAGTACACTTTGGATCATTTCGATAATCTTGTTATCAAGGACGTGGCGGAGGCCGGCGGCTACGGCGTGGTCTTCGGCAACAGCCTGACAAAGGAGCAGAAGGCAGACTTTACCTCTGCTCCCAGTTCATCCGCATCTTCACCCGGCTTGAGGAGCAGGGAAAAATTTGCCCGGGTAAGTCCATTCTGGTAATCCCCACGGTGAACAGCCACTCCATGAACATCGGCAAGCGGTTCTGGTCTGCGGACAATACGGACATCAACCGGATGTTTCCAGGCTACAACTTGGGCGAGACGACCCAGCGCATTGCCGCCGGGGTGTTCGAGCATATCAACGACTACCGCTTCGGCATTCACTTCACCAGCTACTATATGCAGGGCTGCTTCACGCCCCATGTCCGGATGATGAAAACCGGCTTTGAGGACGTGGAGAAGGCAAAAGACTTTGGCCTGCCCTATGTCTACCGCCGGGACGCCCGGCCCTACGACACCACCACTCTGAACTACAACTGGCAGATCTGGAACACCAAGGCTTTTTCCCTTTACACCGACTCCACCGACCGCATTGAGCCGGCCAGCGCGCTGGAGGTCACGGAAGGCGTTCTGCGGTTCCTTGGCAAGAACGGGATTCTGAATTACACCTGCCCCGGCGGCTACGTGTCCCAGCTCATTGAAGGAAGCTCTATGGTCAACGTAAAAACCAACGCCGCAGGTTTCTTCCTGCGCAAGACTGAGGTCAACGCCCGGGTGAAGAAGGGGGAACTGCTGGCGCAGATCATGGATCCCTATCTGGGGACGGTGATCGAGGATGTGGTGTCTCCGGTGGATGGAATCGTCTTTTTCCACGCTTCCCAGCCCATTATCTATTCCCATACGTCCCTGTTCCGGATCATTCCCACATAAAATAACACTGTCATTGCGAACCAGCCCGCAGGCTGGTGTGGCAATGACAGTGTTTCTGTTCTACGGTTTTACTCGATGGTATCGGCAGGAGCATCTTCCGCAATGGGAGCTTCCTCCACAGGCGCCTGCCCTGTGACGACCTCGGCCTCCACAGGAGCGGGTTTGGGGACCTCCGCGCCGCAGGCGCTGCAAAAAGCGGCGTCCTTGGCCACTTCCGCGCCGCACTTTTCGCAGACGGCCACACCCTTGGCGTCCCGCAGCTGCTCACGCAGGGTCTTGATGGTTCGCTCCGCGTTGGCAGCGGCAGCCATCAGGCTGGCGAAGCCCTCCTCATAATCATCGGGGTGAGTGGCGGCGTAGAGCCGACCCAGCTGGGCGTAGGTACTCTCGGCGGTTCCCTCGGCCTCGGCGATCTGCATTTTCAGCTTGGCGACCTCGGACAGATCCTTTGCCTGCTTAACGGCTTTTTCACTGATTTCAGCTGCCTTCTTCGTAATGGTATCCCAAATTGCCATGGTTAATTCCTCCTTGTTCATGGGCTTTGGCCTCAGTTTAGCACGAACGGGTGTCAGAATCAATAGAATCTGACAAATTCACACAAGAAGCTGATAAACTAACCCATTGCCCGCAGTGCGGGCAGACAATGCGCACCAGGGTGGCTGGCATCGTTACACCAATGGGATGTGCCCGGTATCGGCTGCTTTCTATTTCTGCTCTGCCGCGGACATAGCCACCTTCTCCGGGGTGATGGGCAGCTCCCGGTGCCAGACACCGGTGGCCCGGGCAATGGCGTGGGCAATGGCGGGAGCGGGGGTATTGATGACAATTTCGCCGATGGATTTGGCACCGAAGGGGCCGGTAGGCTCATAGCTGTGCTCGAATTCCACCTTCAGCCTGCCCATATCCAGCCGGGTGGGAACCTTGTACTGCATAAAGGAACTTTCTGCCGGACGGCCATGGCTGTCGTAGGTCACGTTTTCCATCAGGGTGTGACCGATGCCCTGGACGATACCGCCCTCGGTCTGGATCCGGGCCAGAGCAGGGTTAATGGGAATGCCGCAGTCAACTACCGCCATGTAGTCCAAGATGGTCACAAGTCCCGTCAGCTTATCCAGCTCAATTTCCACCATACCCACCATGTAGGGCGGGGGAGACACGGGGGAGGAGTGGGTGGCGGTGGCCTCCGCCGGAATGGAGTTGTTCACCTGGGCCTTGTAGGCGATGTCGGTAAGAGAAATGGTCTGGTCGGTGTCGATTTTCCGCACTCTGCCGCTTTCCATCACTACAGCTTCCGGCTCACAGCCCAGCAGTTCCGCCCCGATGGCGCAGATTTTAGTTTTCAGCTCTGTGCAGGCCTTTTCCACGGCCTTGCCGGTGATGTAGGTGGTGGAGGAAGCGTAAGAGCCGGAATCGTAAGGGGAAGCGTCGGTGTCCGCACCGAACACAGCCACGTCGTCAAAGCTGCAATCCATCATTTCCGCCACCATCTGAGCCAGAATGGTATCGCAGCCGGTGCCCATATCCGCCGCGCCGATGAGCAGGTTGTAGGTGCCGTCCTCGCTGAGCTTTACCGTGGCGGAACCCACGTCCACGTTGGAGATGCAGCTGCCCTGCATGGCCATGGCAACGCCAGCGGCGCGAACTTTGCCGTCGCCCATATCCCGGACGGGGTACTTTTCGTCCCAGCCGAAGATTCTCTTGCAGTGGGCCATGCAGCGATCCAACGCACAGGCATTGGCGGTTTCGCCATAGTAGGCCGGCATGACCATGCCTTCCTTGACCATATTCATGTCACGAATGAGGGTGGGGTCGATGCCGAGAGCTTCCGCCAGCTCATTGACCACGGACTCCACGGCGAAGATGCCCTGGGTAGCGCCATAGCCCCGGTAAGCACCCGCCGCCTGCAAATTGGTGTAGACCACGTCGTAGCCGAAGCGGTAGGCTTCCAAAGAGCCTGTGTACAACGGGATGGACTTGTGGCCGGACAGGCCCACGGTGGTGGGGCCGTGCTCACCATAAGCGCCGGAGTTGGACAGGGTGTACAGATCCAGAACCCGGATTTTGCCATTTTTGTCAGCGCCCAGCCGTACCCTTACTTCCATTTCATGCCGGGGAGAACCGGCAATCTGAGATTCTTCGCGAGTATAAATGAGCTTTGCGGGCCGTCCCGTCTTCATGGTGACGAAGGCGGGATACACGTCGCACACCGCCGTCTGTTTTGCGCCGAACCCGCCGCCAATTCTGGGCTTTTCCACCCGAATGCGGCTCTTGGGAATGCCCAGAGCCCGGGACAGGATACGGCGGGTATGAAACACGATCTGGGTGGAGGACACCACATGGAGCCGCCCGTAGCGGTCCAGCTGGGTGAAGCACCCGAAAGGCTCCATCATGGCCTGATTGAAGGCCTTGGTGTGGAAGGTGCGGTCAAGGACAATGTCGCAGTCGGCGAGCACGCCCTCTACGTCGCCGTCGGCGTCCATGCCGCTGGCTACCAGATTCCGCTTATTGGTGCCGCCCACCTCGCAGGGAGGCTCCCAGTCCTCCTCCGGGTGTACCAGAATGGGATTGTCCAGGGCTGTGTGGTAGTCGAGAACCGCTTCCAGCACCTCATATTTGACTTTAATCAGCTTCATGGCCTTGACGGCTGCCTTCTCGGTCTCGGCGGCGATGATTGCTACCGCATCCCCCGCGAAGCGCACATGGCGGTCAAGGATCAGCCGGTCATAGGGGGAAGGCTCCGGATAGGTCTGTCCGGCGATGGCAAACCGGGTTTTCGGCACATCCTCCCATGTATAAATATCCACCACGCCCGGCACCAGCCGGGCGGCTTTCGTATTGATTTCCTGAACGATGGCGTTGGCGTGGGGACTGCGCAGAATCTTCACCACCAGCGCGTCGGGGGTCACATCGTCCATGTACACGGGCTTGCCAAGCAAAAGCTGCATGGAATCCTTTTTGCGGAAGGACTTGCCCACAACTTTGTATTCTCTTTGTTCCATGGCGTCCTCCTTACCCCTTGCGGCTGTTCAAATAATTGCGGATGCCCCGCAGCTGCCCGTCATAGCCGGAGCAGCGGCACAGGTTTCCGGCTAAAAATGCCCGAATTTCGTCGTCGGTGGGGTCGGGGTTCTCCCGCAGCAGGGCGATGGTGTTCATGACGAAGCCGGGGTTGCAGAAGCCGCACTGGTCAGCGCCCTGATCGGCGATGAAGCCCACAAAGTCGGCGGCTTCCTCCTGAAGTCCTTCCAGCGTCTGGATGCTGTGCCCATCGGCCCGGGCCGCCAGCATGGAGCAGGACAAAATGGGCTTTCCATCCATCAGCACGGTGCACAGGCCGCAGTTTGAGGTGTCGCAGCCCCGCTTGACGCTGTAGCAGCCGTGTTCCCGCAGAAAATCCAGCAGAATGGTGTCGGCGTCACACTGGGCGGAAATCGCTTTTCCGTTGAGTTTCAGCTTGATGTCCATTTACATTCCTCCCAGTTCCTTTGCGGCTCGCTCCACCAGCACCCGAACCAGATGGGTGCGGTAGGCGGCGCTGCCGCGGATGTTGCTGTCGGTGGGGGCGTTCTGGGCCACATAGGCGGCGAAAGCCTTCCCGTCAGGCATCAGGCCATTTTCGTCCCGGATGACCATGGCCTTGGCAGGCCGGGCGCCGATGACCGCTTTGGGCTGCCCGCCAATACTCGACAGGGCACAGGTCAGAACCGGGAAGTCCGTCCGCTGGTTGCGCATGGCAGTGTAGACCATCTTGCCGGGAGTCTTCTTCACAATCAGCCGCACCAATATGTCGTTGTCCTTCTTCATGTTTGCAAACTGCTCCAGGGGGACGATGCCGCCCTTGTACAGCTCCACACAGCAGTCCATGGCGAGAAACACCGTGAGCACGTCGGAAAAGCCGAACCGGCCCCAGATGCTGCCGCCGATGGTTGCCATGTTGCGGAACTGGACACCTACGATGTCCTTCAGGGCGTTTTTGACCGCGCCACCCGTGTAAGCGTTCAGCCCCTCGTGCTGTTCCAGCTGCCGCAGGGTGGCCATGGCCCCGATGGAAAATTCCGTTTCCGTTTCTTCGATTTTGTCCAGCCCCAGACCGCTCAGGTCGATGGCGGTGCCCACGCCGCCCCGGCTCAGCCGCAGCCACAGCATACCGCCCACGATGCGGTTTCGCCCCCTCTGATTCAGCTGCCAGGCCTCCTCCAAGCTCTGCGCCCGGACATATTTCTGTATGGTAATCATCGAAAATGCTCCTTTTCGGTTGATTTGCATATATAGTATAGCAGTTCCTGTTGCTTTTGGGAAGCGAATTTGTTATAATGCCGTTATATTTTTAAAACTACAACGAGGAAACTATGATACGGAAACAGGAACGGGTGGTGTTTACCTTTCACACCACCACCGATGCCATGGCGGCGGAAAGTCTGTGCAAAACTCTCGGTGGGCGGATGATCCCTGTGCCCGGGGAGATCACGGCGGACTGCGGCCTGGCCTGGTGCGCGGAGCCGGGGCTGGAAGAAATCTTATCGGATACCCTGAAAACCGCCAAAATCCCGGTGCAGGGCGTATACCGCCTGATGATTTGAGGAAACTATGATTTATTTTGACAACGCGGCGACGACCCTGCAAAAGCCGGAGCGTGTTGCGCAGGCGGTGATGGAAGCCATGGGCACCTTCGGCAATCCCGGACGGGGCGTCCACGAGCCAGCCATGGCGGCATCCCGGGCCGTTTACGATGCCCGGTGTGCCCTTGCTCAGCTATTTCGCGGGGAAAATCCGGCAAGAATCGCCTTTACTGCCAACGCCACGGAAGCCCTGAACATCGCAATCAAAGGAATTCTGAACCCTGGCGACCACGTTATTACTACCGCTATGGAGCACAATTCCGTCCTGCGGCCCCTGTACGAATTGGAGAGGCAGGGAGTTTCCCTGACCACCCTGCCCGCCGACAGACGGGGGCGTGTGGCCTATAGTGATTTTGAAGCCGCCGTACAAAGCAATACCCGTGCCATCGTCTGCACTCACGGCTCCAATCTGACAGGGAATCTGCTGGACATTGGGAAAATCGGGACTATTGCCAAGGCCCACGGCCTGTCACTTATTGTGGACGCTTCCCAGACGGCGGGGGTGTTTCCCATCGATGTGCAGGAAATGGGCATCGACATTCTTTGCTTTACAGGCCACAAAGGACTGCTTGGCCCCCAGGGAACAGGCGGCCTGTATGTCCGGGAGGGGGTAAATGTCCGGCCCTTGCTCACCGGCGGCAGCGGCGTCCAGTCCCACAGCAAAACCCACCCGGCCCAGATGCCCACGGCTCTGGAAGCGGGCACATTGAATGCTCATGGCCTTGCGGGGCTGAACGCGGGGGTGCGTTACCTGCTGGAAACGGGAATCGACATCGTGCGGCAGAAAGAACTTGACATTATGTGGGCGTTTTACGAAGGCGTAAAGGAGATTCCCGGTATCACCGTTTACGGCGACTTTTCCCAACGGGAACGCTGCCCCATCGTGTGCCTGAACGTCCGGGACTATGATTCTTCTCAGGTCAGCGATGCACTATTTTCCCAGTACGGCATCGCAACCCGCCCCGGCGCCCACTGCGCGCCTCTCATGCACGACGCTCTGGGGACGGGACAGCGGGGCGCCGTCCGCTTCAGCTTTTCTCACTACAATACCATGGAAGAAATCAATTTCGCGGTTTCCGCACTGCGGGAAATCACACAGGAGGAATAAAAATGGAAAAAATCGTAGATGCCCGGGGCATGGCCTGCCCCCTGCCCGTTGTCAACGCCAAGAAGGCCGCCGAAAGCCTGAACCCCGGCGACACGCTGATCGTCCGGGTGGACAATGAGATCGCCGTCCAGAATTTGCAGCGGTTCGCCCAGCACATGGGCTTTTCCGCCAACGGCGAAAAGCTGGGGGACACCGAATTCACTGTTACCATGCACATCGGCGGCGAAGCCAAGGCAGAGCCGGAAATTGCCTGCGCCATGGATGCCCGGAAGAAGGGAATGCTGGTGGTGCTGTCGGCAAATACCATGGGCACCGGAGAGGAAACGCTGGGCAAGGCCCTGATGAAGGCCTTCGTCTTTGCCCTGACCAAGCAGGACGTCCTGCCGGAGACCATCCTGTGCTACAACACTGGTGCGTTCTTGACCACCGAAGGGGCGGACACGCTGGAGGATCTGAAACTGCTGGAATCCGAGGGCGTGACCATCCTTACCTGCGGCACCTGCCTTGACTTCTACGGCCTGAAAGAAAAACTGGCGGTGGGCGGCGTCACCAATATGTACGAAATCGTTCAGCGGATGGAGTCCGCCCAGACCATCGTAAGGCCCTGATATGGAAGCGGAAGTGAAACTGACCAAGCTGGCAAGCTGCGCCGGCTGTGGGGCCAAGCTGGGGGCTGGAACGCTGGCCCAGATGCTGGAGGGTTTCCAGACACATTCTGACCCCCGCCTTCTCGTGGGCTACGACAAGAGCGATGATGCCAGCGTCTATGTACTGGACGAGAACACCGCCCTCATTCAGACTACCGATTTTTTTCCGCCCATCGTGGACGACCCGTTCCTCTACGGAAGAATTGCCGCCGTCAACGCTATGAGCGATGTCTACGCCATGGGCGGCGAACCAAAACTGGCCCTGAATATCCTATGCGCCTCGGAAAAAATGTCGGAGGAGGCCATCCGGGAGGTGCTCCGGGGCGGCTATGACGCGGCTTATGAGGCCGGGGCCATTATCACCGGCGGGCACACCATCCGAGGGGCCGAACTCATCTACGGCCTTGCGGTGTCTGGCTTTGCGCACCCCCAAAAGGTGCTGACCAACAGCAATGCCAAGCCCGGAGATGTGCTGATTCTGACCAAACCCTTGGGCATCGGCATCCTCACCACAGCGGCGAAAGCCGAACTGACGGACAAGAAAACTCTGGATAAAATCTATGCTCAGATGGCAACGTTGAACAAAACTGCCAGGGATGTTATGGTAACCTATCCCGTGCACAGCTGCACCGACATTACCGGCTTTTCCCTGCTGGGCCATGGCTATGAAATGGCCCAGGGGAGCAATTGCACCCTGCACATCGAGGTGGAAAACGTGCCCTATCATGCCGAAGCGGTGGAATTTGCATCCATGGGACTGGTGCCCGCGGGAGCCTACCGCAACCGGAAGTACGCAGGCCCCGGCGTGAAGCTCTGCCGGGACATCAGCCTTGCCGTGCAGGACATCCTCTACGACCCCCAGACCAGCGGCGGCCTGCTGTTCGCCCTGCCGGAGCAAGCGGCGCAGGCGTGTCTGCGGGAGCTGCGGGATAAAATCCCACAGGCGGCTATCGTGGGCTATGTTACGGAAAAGGAAGAATCCTTCATATGTCTTCACTAGAAAACCTTATCATCGTCCGGGGTGGGGGAGACCTTGCCACGGGCACGATTTACAAACTACATCAGTGCGGCTTACCGGTGCTGGTTCTGGAAACGGCCAACCCCTCTGCCATCCGCCGGAATGTGGCTTTTTCCGAGGCGGTGTATCTGAGCAGTCAAACCGTGGAGGGGATGACCTGCTCCCTTGCATCCTCCATCCCGGAAGCGAAAAACCTGCTGAAAGCGGGAAATCTCGCCATGCTCATTGACCCGGTGGGGGAGAGCATTTTCAATTTCCATCCTCTGGCGGTGGTGGATGCCATTCTCGCGAAAGAGAATCTGGGAACCCATCGGGATATGGCCCCCATCACCGTGGCCCTCGGCCCCGGCTTCACCGCTGGGGAGGATGTGGACGCGGTGGTGGAAACCAAGCGGGGCCACGATCTGGGAAAAGTGCTCTATTCCGGTGCTGCCGCTCCCAACACCGGTATCCCCGGCATCATCGGCGGCTACGGCAAAGAGCGGGTCATTCACAGTCCGGCGGCGGGGATCCTGAGAAATGCTGCGAAAATCACCGACACTGTGGAAAAAGGCCAAATTATCGCCTATGTAGAAACCAAAAATGGAAAAATCCCGGTGTACGCAACTCTGACAGGCCTTCTCCGGGGCCTGATCCGGGACGGCTATCCGGTATCCGAAGGCTTTAAAATCGCGGACATCGACCCAAGACTGGACGAATACAATAACTGCTTTACCATCTCCGACAAGGCCCGGTGCATTGCCGGCGGGGTGCTGGAAGCGGTCCTGCATCTGAGGGCGGCGCTGTGATCCGGGCCTTTGTGGGGGCCGGGGGAAAGACCACCCTGATCCATGAGCAGGCAGCGCGTTACCGGGCGCAAGGAAAGCGGGTGTTCGTCACCACCTCCACCCATATGTTCATCGAGCCGGACACAGTGCTGTCCGACGACTCGGAGGTGATTCTGGCGCAGCTGAACCGCACAGGCTACGTCATGGCAGGCATCCCAGAAGGTGAAAAAATCCGATCTCTCTCGTCGGAAACCTATGAACGGGTCTGTTCTTACGCGGACGTGGTGCTGCTGGAAGCCGACGGCTCTAGCCGCAAGCCTATCAAATTCCCCAACAGCACGGAACCGGTTCTATACGACAATGTGGAGGAAATCGTGGTGGTCTGCGGCTTACAGGCGATTGGAAGACCGCTCATAGAAGCTGCCCACCGGCCGGAGCAGGTGAAGGCCTGCCTTGGGGCACAGGATGACACCATCATCACATTGGAGCACATTGCGGTTTTGCTGCGAGAGGGCTATCTGCGCCCTCTGCGGAAAAGATACAAAAACGTGTCCGTGTACGCCGCCGGGGGGACGGAAGCGGAACGAAAACAGCTGCTTGCGCTGATTGATGAGGAAACAGAATGAAACCAGTGACAAAAATCCAGTTTCTTGACGAAAACGGGGAGAAATTCTTCGGAGAAGGCCCCTTCCGCCTGCTGCGTCTGGTGGAGGAAACCGGCTCTCTGCGCTGCGCCGCGGCCTCCATGGGGATGGCCTACAGCAAAGCCCTGAAGCTGGTGAGTCAGGCGGAAAAAGCCCTGGGCTTCCCTCTGGCCCAGCGCAGCGTGGGCGGCAAAGACGGCGGCGGCAGCACCCTGACCCCGGAAGGGCGGGAGTTTCTCCAAAAATACGAAGCCTACCGGGATGCCTGCGTTCAGGCAAATCGGGAGTTGTACGCCCAATATTTCCCGGGAAAAACCGTGGGCTGCGTCATTATGGCCTCCGGGTTGGGAAAACGGTTCGGCGGCAACAAGCTGATGGCGGATTTTGGAGGTCAGCCCATGATTGCCCGGATTCTGGCGGCCACAGAGGGAATTTTTGACCGCCGGGTGGTAGTGACCCGGCATGAGGATGTGGCCTTGCTCTGCCGGAAACAGGGTATCGAGGTGGTGCTCCACGACCTGCCGAATCGGAATGATACTGTCCGCCTTGGTCTGGAAGCGGTGGGGAATATGGACGGCTGCCTGTTCTGTCCCGCCGATCAGCCCCTGCTGAAAAGGGATACGGTGGCGGAATTGGTGTCCGCGTGGCAGGCCAAGCCGGAATTTATCTGGCGCACCGCTTATGAAAATCAGCCCGGCGCGCCGATTCTGTTCCCCGAGTGGGCATTTGAGGAACTGCGCACCCTGCCGGAGGGCAAGGGCGGCGCATTTTTAGCAAAAAAGTATCCCGAACGGGTGCGGCTGCACCCCGTCCGGGACAGGTTGGAGCTAATCGATGTGGATACGCGGGAAACCCTTATGGAACTGTCGGAGCAGTAGCTTACTGCTCCGCTTTTTCTTTGGGCAGCAGGATGTTCAAAAGAATTGCCACCATAGCGGCGGGGACGATGCCGGAGCCGCCGAAGATCAGCCGCACCGCCTCGGGTGCCTGAGCAAGGATGCCGCTGTTGGCGCCCATACCGTAGCCCACGCCCAGCGCCACAGACACGATGGACAGGTTCCGGGCCGTCAGCGGCTCCTTGGTGATGAGCTGAATGCCGCTGATGACGATGGAGGAGAACATCATCACCGCCGCGCCGCCCAGCACGGACTGGGGCATGATGGACACCAGCGCCCCCAGCTTGGGGCACAGGCCGCACAGGATCAGGAACACCGCGCCGGTGGCGAGGGCAAAGCGGTTGACCACCTTGGTCATGGCAACCAGGCCCACATTCTGGCTGAAGGAGGTGTTGGGCAACACGCCGAACAGGGCGGCGAAGGAAGAACCGATGCCATCACAGATGACACCGCCGGACAGCTCTTTGTCGGTAGCCTCCCGGCCAAGACCGCCCTCCATGACGCCGGAGATGTCGCCCACGGTCTCTACGGCGGTGACCACGAACATAATGAGCACCGGAATGATGGCCCGCAGGTCAAACACAGGCTTTACCGGCATCAGCTTGGGAATTTCAAACCAGGAAGCGTCGGCAACCTTGCTCCAATTCAGCACCCATGCTTTCGTGTACTCCACGCCCTCGGCGGTGACCCCGGTGGTGGGCAGCACAAGACCCATGATGAAAGCAGCAACATAGCCGCATAGAATGCCGAGCAGAATGGCGGAGGAACTGGCGAAGCCCTTTGTTCCGTGCTTGAATACCAGGATCATCACCAGCACGAAAACCGCCAGCAGCAGATTTTCCATGGAGCCAAAGTCCTTAGCGGTGTTGCCGCCGCCGAAGGAGTTGATGCCCACGGAAATCAGGCTCAGGCCGATGGACATGACCACGGTGCCGGTGACCACGGCGGGGAAGAATTTCCGCAGAGGCTTCAGGAAGAAGCCCAGCACGCTCTCAAACAGGCCGCCGATGATGGAAGCGCCCATGATGGCGCCATAGGCGATGACACCGCCGCCCATGGTGGCCGCAACACTGTTGAATACCCCGATGAAACCGGAGGAGGTGCCCATGATGATGGGGACCTTGCCGCCGATGGGGCCGATGGAGAACAGCTGAACGAGGGTGACGATGCCTGCCACCAGCATGGCGTTTTGCAGCAGGTGCAGCTGCAATCCGGAGAATTCCCCGCCGGACAGGCCGCAGGCGCCGGTGATGATGAGAAGCGGCGTCAGGTTGCCCACGAACATGGCAAGCACGTGCTGCAGGCCCAGGGGGATGGCCTGCTTCAGGGGCATTTTGCCGTCCAGCTGGAAAGCGGCTTCGGACAGACGGTAGGTCGTTTTCATGAAAAAACCTCTCTTTCTATGATTTAACCAGTATAGCATCCCGGACGCTGTGTGTAAATTGCCGAAAATGCAGAATGTTCGACTTTTTTCGAGAAAACAACTGACAATTTGACAGGAGTGTGCTATAATGCTTCCTAACTTTGGGAGGTGTTCGCAATGAACTTTTTGGAACAGAGAATCGCGAAGGACGGAATTGTAAAACCCGGCAATGTTTTGAAGGTGGACAGCTTTCTGAACCATCAGATGGACATTGCTCTGATGGAGGAGATCGGCCGGGAATTTCACCGCCGGTTTGCCGATAAGCCCATTACCAAGGTGCTGACCATCGAGGCCTCCGGCATCGGCATTGCCTGCTTTGCGGCAAAGGAATTCGGCGTGCCCATGGTGTTTGCCAAGAAATCCAAGTCCATCAATATCGAGGGCGAGATGTACATTGCTGAGGTGGAATCCTTCACCCACAAGAATAAGAACCAGATCATTGTGTCCAAGAAGTTCCTGAGCAGTGAGGATCATCTTCTGATTATCGATGATTTTCTCGCCAACGGCTGCGCCTTACAGGGTCTGATTTCCATTGCGGAGGCGGCTGGGGCCACTGTGGAGGGCCTGGGCATCGTTATTGAGAAAGGCTTCCAGATCGGCGGCAAGGTCATCCGGAATCTGGGTTATCGGCTGGAATCTCTGGCCATTGTGGACGCCATGGACCCGGACACCGGCACCATCACCTTCCGGGAGCAGTAAAGATAGTTCCCCCGGTGCCCCAACCGGGGGACTGTGATTTTACTATGAAAAAGATCGACTATACCTTAATCCGCAGTCCCCGGAAAACCATCTCCATCCAGCTTTCGCCGGTTGGGGAGGTGGTGGTGCGGGCACCCAACCGGATGGCGAAGCGGGACATTGAACGCTTTGTGGAGAGTAAGCGCGGCTGGATCGAAGGACATCTTGAAAAGCTGCCAGTGGCACAGCCCAAGCTGACCGACACCGAATTGCGGGATCTTGCCCGCCACGCGAAGGAAGTTCTGTCGGAAATTGCGGCCCACTACGCGCCGCTGGTAGGGGTGGACTATGGGCGCATTACCATCCGCGCCCAGCGCACCCGCTGGGGCAGCTGCTCGGCACAGGGGAATCTGAATTTCAACTGTCTGCTGATGCTGACTCCTGATGATGTGATGGAGTATGTGGTGGTGCATGAACTGTGCCACAGGAAGGAAATGAATCACTCCACCCGGTTCTGGGCGGAGGTGGAGCGGGTTCTGCCGGACTACCGCCGGAGCCGCCAATGGCTGAAGGAAAATGGCAGCGGACTGATTTGCAGATTATAGTTATTGACATATGTCAGAAATGGCGGTATACTGTATTTGACGAGGAGGCGCGAGAAATGCCACGGCCCAAAAAGTGCAGACGAGTCTGCGAATTTCCCCAGACCCTTGGCTTTGCCCCGGAGAATCCGGCGGAGACGGCCCGACCGGTGACTCTGACGGTGGAGGAGTACGAGACCATCCGGCTCATTGACAAGGAGGATCTGTCTCAGGAGGAATGCGGGGAGATCATGCAGGTGGCCCGCACCACGGTGCAGCAGATCTACGCCAGTGCGAGGAAAAAGCTGGCTCAGGTGCTGGTGGAGGGACTTCCCCTGCGAATTGCGGGGGGAGACTATGCGTTGTGCACCGGCCGGGAGGGAATGTGCGCCGGCCGCGCCTGCTATAAGCGGGCTTTCAGTCAAAACTATGGAAAACCGAAAGGGGAACACACTATGCGTGTTGCGGTAACTTACGAAAACGGAGATATTTTCCAGCATTTTGGCCATACGGAGCAGTTCAAGGTCTACGACATCGAGGATGGAAAGATCGTTTCCTCCGAGATCGTGGACACCAACGGCAGCGGCCACGGTGCTCTGGCGGGCGTGCTGGACGCTCTCCATGTGGATGCCCTGATCTGCGGCGGCATTGGCGGCGGTGCCCAGATGGCACTGGCTCAGGCGGGTATCCGTCTCTACGGCGGCGTGTTCGGCAGCGCCGACGCGGCGGCTCAGGCCCTGGCGGAGGGGAAGCTGGAATTTAACCCCGCCGTCCGGTGCGATCACCACGACCATCACGACGCAGGTCACTCCTGCGGCTCCCACGGCTGCGGCAGCCATACCTGCGGTTAATCGAAAAGCCCTGAGAGGGAAATCCTCTCGGGGCTTTTCTTATTGCAATCCGGCAAAAAGGGTAGTATGATAGGCATAACGATTTTGCGCGGAGGCGGCAGATATGGAAGAGAAACAGGAAACCAGCCGGAAAATACTGGATTTTTTGGAGCAGGAGGGAGTTAACCCGGAAATTTTGAAGGAAATCCGGGCCTTTTTGGAGGCGCATCCTGCGGGGGAGCCTGACCGAATCCCAACGCCAAGGTATGCCTATTATGGACGTGAGGTCTGGGAACAGGCTTTGACGGCGGTGCTTTGCGGCAAGAATCTGCTGCTGGCTGGCGGCAAGGCCACGGGTAAAAATGTGCTTGCACAGAATCTGGCGGCCCTGTTCCTGCGGCCCATGTGGAATATTTCTCTGCACGTGAACACCGACGCCGCCGCCTTAGTGGGCACCGACACCTTTCGGGACGGGGCCGTGACCTTCCGGCCCGGCCCGGTGTATCAGTGCGGCGCTCAGGGCGGCTTCGGCGTGCTGGACGAGATCAATATGGCGAAAAATGAGGCATTGGCGGTGATGCACGCGGTGCTGGACTTCCGCCGCAGCATAGATGTGCCGGGCTACGGTAGCCTGGAACTGCGCCCGGAGACCCGCTTTCTTGCCACCATGAACTACGGCTACGCCGGAACACGGGAAATGAACGAGGCGCTGGCCTCCCGGTTCACGGTCATCGCCATGCCCACCATCTCTCAGGAGAATCTGGAGCGGCTGCTCAGCGAGCAGTACCCCAGTCTGAACCGAAAGACCCGGGGCCTGCTGGCGGGGCTGTTCTTTGACCTGAACAAAAAGTGCCAGAATTCGGAGATTTCCACCCGGGCGCTGGATTTGCGGGGCCTGCTGGATGCCATCGACCTGATGGGGCTGGGTCTGGCCCCCGCCGCCGCCCTGGATATGGGCATCACCAACAAGAGCTTTGACCCCTACGAGCGTCAGCTGATTCATGACATGATTGCCGCCCGCATCCCCGCAAAGCTCCGCTGCGATCAGGTGTTTGACCGATGAACGGGGACGAATTCGGCGCGGCGGGCCGCCGTGCCCTGAATCAGGTGTGGAACGGCGCGGGGGAGTACGGCTTTACCCCGGTGTTCGTGGCCAATACTCTGTATATGAACACCATTTCCGGGCTGGCGGAGGCCTTTTTTGGCAGGGAAGCCCTGCAGGCTCTGTTCGACCGGTGGGCAGGGGACGAATGGCAGGGAACCTATGACCGCTTTGCCTGGGTGCTGATCGAATCGGAAATGTACCGCCGCAATGTGGAGGACAGGCCCGCATTAGAAGAACTGCGGGTTTCTTACGCCCGGCTTTTTCTGGATTCTCTGGAACGGCGCTCCCGTTCGGAGAACATGGCGAAGGCCATGCTCTGTGAGTCCATCCAGCGTGCCCACTGGCGGGAAGCGGAGGGGGACAGTCCCGGCTTTCTGCTTCCCAAGGAAGCCAAGCTGTACGCGGAAGTAAGATCCTCCGCAGACCTTGCCCCGGAGGAACTGGAAAATCGGATTATGTCCCTTTTAAAGGATTATTTCGGCTTCAAAGGGAAACCAAAACGGAGAATAATCATAAAAACACCCCATTTTCTATCCAATCTTCTGCCCCAGCGGAAAAGTGACGACCTGCAGCCCCAGCGGTTTGAAAACGCCATCCTGTCGGAGATGGAAACTGGGGAGCGCAGAAGGGTAGGGTGGAGCGGCCGCCACGCCGGCGGCGCGGATGCTCTGGCCTACGCTGAAGGCTGTTTTGGACGCTGCCGCTATTCGCCCAATCGGCTGGAAGAAATTCGCACTCAGCTGTGTACCGGCGCCCACGCAGGCTGCGACGTGTGGTTCACCGATGGGCGGCCATCGGAAATCAGTCGGGGGGACTCTCGCCATGTGGCGGCGGAAGCAGCCCGCCAGCAGAAAAAGAACAAACAGCATTACTTGGACAATGCTGCCATGTACGACGGCCAGATTCGCCGGATTCAGAGAGACATCGGCAGCAGCCTGTGTTCGAAGATCATCCCCCGTTCAGAACCGGCCCGAAGCGGCAGCCTTGACAGCACAAGGGTGTGGCGCGCGCCTGTTTTGGGGGACAACCGGGTGTTTCTCCGGGCGGAGGAATTGCCCATCCCCGCCATGTCGGTGCTGATCCTGCTGGACGCCTCGGCCTCCCGGATGTACCATCAGGAGGTCATCGCGGCACAGGCCTACATTCTGGCGGAGGCTCTGCGGGGCCTGCGGGTGCCGGTGCAGGTGGAGAGTTTCTGCTCCATAAGGGGCGTGACGGTTTTTAATCGGCTGGTGCCTTTTTCCGCGGAAAGCTCCCGGAATGTGTTCCGCTACTTTGCCGCCGGGTGGAACCGGGACGGGCTGGCTCTGCGCATGGCGGACTTTACCATGAAGCCTGTCCGCACCGAGAGGAAGCTGGTGATTCTGCTCACCGACGCCAACCCCAATGACAGCGTCCCTCTGAGCCGCCCGGGAAAGCTGCCCGTGCCCTACGAGGAGAGAAACGGCGTGGAGGACGCGGCCGCTGAGGTATCCCGCCTGCGGCGAAACGGCTGCCGGGTGGGAGCTGTATTCTTCGGCAGCGGTGTAAATTTTCCCAACGCCGAGAAGATTTACGGAAATCATGTGGTGCGCATCCGGGATATGGAGGAATTCGCCGCCGCCGCGGCGGAGCTGATCCGCATGGAGGCGGGACAATAAACACAAACGCACAGACCTCGGCAGGTCTGTGCGTTTTCTCATAAGGTCAGCCGCATCTGATACCAGATTACATCCCCATGGGTGGATTGGGAAATGCCCTCGCTGACAAAGCCAAATTTTGCGTAGTAGGGAACCAATTTCTCCTTACAGGTCAGCACCAGCCCCTTGCGGCCCTGTGCCTTGGCCTGCCTGATAACGTGTTCCAGCAGTTTCCCGGCGCAGCCTTGGCGGCGGTAATCGGGGTGCGTGTCCACGCCGAAAATCATCTGCCATGCTCCGTTTTCATCGTGGAGTGCGGCGTTGTCGTACATGTCGTCCTGTAGGTCTGGTTCATTGGTGACCAGACCGTTTACGAAAGAGACAATGGTTTCCCCGTTCATGAGCACCCAGAAGTGATTTGGATATGCTTCCAGCCGCCGGGCAAAGCTGGCTTCCGTTGCCGCCTCGGCAGCGGGGAAGCAGACGGCTTCCAGCTGGGCAATCGCGGGCAAGTCCGCCATAGTCGCTGTGCGGATTTCCAAAATATATCTTCCTTTCCCAATAGAAAAATGTCATTCCGAGCCAGTGCGCACACTGGCGTGGGAATCCGTTCTCCTTGAAGAATGACGATCACTTGCCGGGGATACGGATTGCCACACCAGTGACATCGGTCACTGGTTCGCAATGACACGTATTATTCACAGTACCTTGCTCAAAAAATCGATGGTTCTGGGCTGCTTGGGATGGTTGATGACCTCGTCTGGGGTGCCCTCCTCCACGATATAGCCGCCCTCCATGAAGATCACGCGGCTGGCGACCTCCCGGGCAAAGCCGATCTCATGGGTGACCACCACCATGGTCATGCCGTCGGCAGCCAGCTGCTTCATGACCTGCAATACCTCGCCAACCATCTCCGGGTCCAGGGCGGAGGTAGGCTCGTCAAAGAGCATGATGTCCGGATCCATGGCCAGCGCACGGGCGATTGCCACCCGCTGCTTCTGTCCGCCGGACAGCTGGGCCGGGTAGGCAGAAGCCTTGTCCAGCAGGCCCACGCGCTCCAGCAGTTTCATTGCCTTCTCCTTGGCTTCCGCTTTGGATGCCTTTTTCAGTTCCGTGGGAGCCAGGGTCATGTTGCCCATGACGTTCAGATTGTTAAACAGGTTAAAGTGCTGGAACACCATGCCCACATTTTCCCGCACCTTGTTGATGTCGGTCTTTTTATCGGTCAGGTCGTGGCCGTCCACAATGACTTCCCCGGCGGTGATGTCCTCCAGACGGTTCAGACACCGCAGAAGGGTGGACTTGCCGCTGCCGGAGGGACCGAGAACGACAACTACTTCGCCCTCATAAATGTCGGTGGATACGTCCTTCAGCACTTCCAGCTTGCCGAAGTGCTTCTTCAAATGGGAAATGTGAATCTTCACATTGTTCTTATTCACGCCCACGGTTCAGTCTCCTTTCCAGCCGCTTTGCCAGACGGGACAGCAGCGTGATGATGATGAGGTACATGATGCCCACGATGGTCCACACCTCGAAGGCCCGCATGGTGTTGGCCACCACGTTCTTGGCGGTGTTGACCAGCTCGGGAAAGCCGATGACGGACAGAATGGAGGTATCCTTCAGGGTGATGATGAACTGGTTGATGATACTGGGGATCATGGTGCGGATGGCCTGGGGCAGGACGACCTTGGCCATGGCACGCCAGTAGGGAAGACCCAGGCTGCGGGCAGCCTCCATCTGACCGGGATCCACGCTCTGAATACCGGCGCGGATGATCTCCGCCATGTAGGCACCGCAGTTCAGCGCCAGCGCCACAGTACCGGCCTGCAGAGCCGTCAGGGTGAAGCGGGCGCCGCTGAACAGGCCGTTGATGGCCTGAGGCACACCGAAATAGATCATGAAGGCCAGAACGATCATGGGAACGCCCCGGATAACGTCCACGAAAATGGTCGAAATGGCGTTGCAGGCCCGGTTTTTCACCACGCTGAGCAGACCAAAGATCAGGCCCAGGATACAGGCGAAGAACAGGCCGGACAGCGCCAGCAGCAGGGTTTGGCCCATGGCCTTCAAAAGCAGGCCGCCATAGGCAGAGAGGATACGAAAAATCACAGGCAGGACTCCTTTCGGGGGAATAATTTACAGTTGAAAGTTGAAAGTGGAAAGTATTCGATTTACTTTGAACCGTTTCGGTGAGATTGTTCTATCAACTTTCCATTTTCAACTTTCAACTATTTTCTTGATATTACGAAATAGGGGACGCCTACAGGCGTCCCCTACGGGCGGGACAATTAACCCAGGTACTTGGCCAGGATCTCGTCGTACTTGCCGTTTGCCTTGATGTTGGCAAGGCCGGCGTTGAACATATCCACCAGCTCCTGGTTGTCGGCGTTGAAAATGGCGAAGCCATAGTCGCCGCCGGCGTTGGCAGTGCCGTCCAGCACCTTCAGAGCCAGACCGCCGTCCTTAATGGAAGCCTGCATGATGGGGGTGTCCTCGAAGCAGGCAACACACTGGCCGCCCAGAACGGCCTGATACATGGTGGGGGAATCCTCGAAGTACACAATGTTGAAGCCGTACTGATCCTTCAGGCTCTCGGCGTAAGCAGCACCCTGGGTGCCGGTCTTAACAGCAACATCCTTGCCCTTCAGACCATCGAAGCCGGTGATGTCAGAGTCGGCGGCAACGGTCATGCTCTGGGTGGCGTTGTAGTAGCCGTCGGAGAAAATCCAGCCGGAGGCCTTCCGCTCTTCGGTGATGGAAGCGCCGGCGATCATGCCGTCGGCCTGACCGGCCTGGCAGGCAGCAATGGCGGCATCCCAGCCCAGGCTCTTCAGCTCATAGTCGAAGCCCTGGTCAGCGGCAACGGCAGCGAGAATGTCCACATCGATACCCACGAAATTGCCGGAAGCATCGGTGTACTCGAAGGGCTTGAAGACGGTGTCGGAAGCGATGATCCACTTCTTGGCGGGGGCGGCAGGAGCCTCGGTGGCAGCGGGCGCGGCGGCCTCGGAAGCGGCCGCGGGGGCCTGGGTCTCAGCGGGCTTGGAGCCGCCGCAGGCAGCCAGAGACAGCACCATCAGGGCAGCCAGACACAGTGCGAATAACTTTTTCATAAAAATACATCCTTTCCTCATTTTATTCTCTGAAAGAAGATTCCCGTCGGGAAAAGGCGGGGGGATGAATGGGAAAAAGGCGGCAGTTTTTCACCGCAACGCCTTTGTTTCCATACATCTTATGCAAAATAATACCACTTTATCGAGTAAAAGTCAACACGAGGGAAGGACATTTGTACATATTCGACGGATTCAACAAATTCTTATAAAATTTCAGCCGCTTCCTTAAGCAGTTGGTACGCCTTTTCCATCCCCAGGGAGCTGGTACACAGGGTCAGGTCGTAGTTGCGGCAGTCGCCGTAGGCCCGGCCGGTCATTTTTTCGCAGTAGGTACGCCGGGCACGGTCAGCGGTGTTCATATCGGATTCCAGCACGGACAGCGGCGTGTCCGGCATTTCCTTGCGGATCCGCATCAGCCGCCAGCTGTGGTCGGCGTGGACGAAGACCCGCAGGCAGTGGTCGTATTCTCTGAGTATGTAGTCGGCGTTTCGGCCCACGATGACGCAGCTTTCCTTGTTGGCAAGCTGACGGATGGCCTTCACCTGGGCTTCCCACAGCTCCTCGCTCAAAGGGCGGCTGTAGAAATTGAACAGGCTCTGGGTAAAGCCGAATTCCAGAGGAACTTTCTCGTCCCACTGGCGAACCTGCTCCGGGGTCAGGTGGGCGCTTGCCTTGGCGGTGCGCAGAATGATGTCCCGGTCGTAGAAGGCGATGCCCAGCTCCCGGGCCAGGCGGCGGCCCAGCTCCCGGCCGCCCGCGCCGAATTCTCTGCCGATGGTGATGATACGCTTCATAAGGAAACCTCCTCACACTTGCCGCTTCCTGTCATTTTGCGGAAAATCTCCGCCGTGGAAGCAGAACTTCTTGTGCAGAAACATCATAGCACATTTGCCCGGCGGGTTCAACAGGGTATTTGCGAAAATTGCTCTGAGGACATCGTAGGGCGGGGGCAAGCCACCCGCCCTACTTTGTCGAATTGAGGGGGATAATTGTCAATTGTCCTTCTCCTCACGGTTCCCGGTAGGCAAACCAGTAGTCGCCCACCTGTCCCCAGACCTCTCCGCCGGTCTGCCATGGAGCATAGTAGAGAACATCTTTGGGCAGAATGTAGGGGCCGTACATGGCGGCGGTGACGGCATCATACTGCGTCTGCTCCGGCTGGGCGTTTTGCAGATAGTAGACGCTGCCGAAGGTCTCCGACCACCAGAGCACCTTGTCCACGGTGTTGGGGTATTCGTCGGAAACCAGCCGGTTGAGGATGACTTCCACTACGGCCTGCTGCACCTCCTCGGGCTGATTGCGGGCCTGTACCCAGGCGAGGCAGGCCAGGGTGTAAATATCCTCCTCCGGCAGCTCGTAGCCAGTATACCGGCTCTCTGGCTGCTCCGGCTTGCTGGCGTCGAACAGTTCGAAATCAGCGGGTATTGCTGACTTGTCAAAGACCCAGGCACCGCTGTAGCCGCTGGTGATGGTGTACTCCTGGAAGCCGTTGCAGAAGCCGTCAATCAGCAGTTCACTGCTGTAATTTGGCTCAAAGGGATCCTTCACGATGATGAGACTGTCGTCGGTCAGTCCGGACAGCACAATAAAATGCTGTCCGGTGGTGAAGGGCGAACGATCATTTTCCATGACGATGGCCACCTTGCCCTCCTTCAGGGCCTGCTGGGTCACCCGCCAGTCATAATTCTTTTCAAAGGGCAGTCCCAACTGCTGGGCGGCATATTCCAGCCGGTCCACGTTGGTTTTTCCGTATTTGGCAAAGTGGTAGACCAGCTGATCCGGCGTATATTCATGATCCGTCAGATAGGTGGCGACCATCGCCAAGGCAGTCATGCTGCATCCACTGGTGGCGATGGTTCCATCGCCAAATTTGATGTAGGGATAATCCGTTTGAAAAAACAGCGGCACCGTGTCATAGGTGAGCGGAACCGGCTCCGTTTCCGCAATGGTGGGGACCTGCGTCTCCTGCGGAAGAGTCTGGACCGGGACAGTGATCTCAGCGGCAGTCGGGACGGGCTGAGGGACGGACTGCTCCGCGCAGGCACCCAACAGGGCGGCGGACAGCAGCAGGGACAGCATGGTAATCATGGCTTTTTGGATTTTTCTCACGGCCAGTGGCTCCTGTCTCTTGGGAATCTCTGAATCAATCGCTTTCTGCGGATCTCGCTGAGATCCGCAGACGCAATTGCGCTGAATTATTGCAGTCTCCGGAAAACAGCAGGGGTCAGCCTTCCGTTTCTTCCGGCGCTGTTGCTTCGTCCGGCTCGGTAACGGAGGCGGTTTCCGGGGGTGCGGCGGTTTCCTCCGCCGCTTCCGTTTCTGCGGATGTCTCGGTTTCCGCGGGGACGGTTTCCTCCGGCACTTCCTCCGCGGCAACGCTCTGACCGAAGGTCAGGCTGCCGATCATTTTCTCCAGCTCTTCCATGCCGGCCTTGCCGCTGTCACAGGAAAGATAAACCTCAATGAGCCGGCCGTTGACGATGGTATTGTAGATCACAAAACCGCAGTCCTCGGACAGGTCAAAGGCGACATAGGTGTTTTTGCCCACGGTTTTCAGCTTCGCGGGATAGTTTCCGTACCAGTATTTGGACATATAGTCGGCGACCTGCCTGCGGGCGGGGGTGTTCAGCTTGCTCAGATCCCCCATCATGGCTGCGAAGGTGTCATCGGATTCGGTGATGTAGACGGACTGACCGGTATAGAAGTCATAGATGTCCATATGGATGCGGTTGTCCACATAATTTTTCAGAGCGCCGCTGACATCGGGAAACAGGCTCATGTAGATCTCCAGCTGCTGGTAGATGTCCTGGGTGATGCAGTACGCGCCGAAGGGAACGGTGATGGACATCTGGGTGCCGGCGGCGGTGACGACGGTGAATACGCCGCTGTCTTTGTCGATTACGACGGAATCTGTGGAAGAGGGGGTGACGGCAGCACCCCTGTCGGTGTAGATGGACTTTTTCTCCACAAAACAGCGGCTTCCAATGACGGAAGCGTCCATTTCATCGGCTTTGGCGGTTGTTTTGACAGACGTGGTCTCCGCGGCACAGACCGTGCTCAGACTCAGCAGTGTCAGAAGTGTCAGTACAAGCGCAATGATTCTTTTCATAGTGGGTTCCTCCTCGTGTTCCAAAGGGATGGATGCTGTTATTCTATCTCTCCCACAGGAAAATGGCAATATCCAATTAAGGCAACACCGCACAATGGGAGCTGCGGGCTTCGGCGGACCTTTTGCCCCAATCGTGCAGTATGAAAAATGGGAAATACATCCAGTATTCCCGCATTTTCCATACTTTCGCTTGGACCAAAATCTCCCGCCGAATCTCCTTGCCCCATTATGCGGTGTTGCCTTAACAGAAAATGATTTTTTATACAAAAAATACTTCCATTTTTTGGTAAACTGTGATATAATAAATCAGTTATCATTCCATCGCTGGTCATAGAATCAGGAGGTCACAGCATGCGCAAAAAATCGCCCCCCTCTATGGATGCCTGGCTGAGGGAAGCCAAGCAGCACGAGAGCGCGCCGAAAATCGGAATGTACCTGACCCATAACGGTGTCGTCCGGCAGAGCGCCAGGGCCAAGGTCCGCGGCGGCGAGGAACATACAAAGCCCGTTACCGGGATGTACTTTTCCTATGACCCGGAAAAGGTGGAGGCCGCAATCGCTGAGACTTATAAAATGGAAGGCATCTACTACATTAAAGTCTGGCTCAACGAAGGGGAACTTAACCTGGGGGATGACATCATGTATGTGCTCATCGGCGGCGACATTCGGCCCCATGTCGTGGATGCCCTGCAAAGTCTGGTGGGACGCATCAAAAGCGGATGTGTCACGGAAACGGAGCGGAACTGACATGACGGATTGGGAAAAATGCGTGGAATTTCACGGACACAGCTGCGGCGGCCTTCGGATTGGCTATCAGGCCGCGCGGTACGCCATGGAGCTGCTGAACATCGGCTTTTCCGACAAGGAACAGGTGGTGTGCATCAGCGAGAATGACGCCTGCGGTGTGGATGCCATCCAGGTGATGCTGGGATGCAGCATTGGCAAGGGGAATCTGCTGTTTCACATGACCGGAAAGCAGGCGTTTTCCTTTTACAACCGGGCAAGCGGACAGTCCGTCCGGCTGCTTCTGAAGCCAAAACCAGCTGACATGACCCCGGAGGAATCCTCCCGGTACTATTTTGACCATAGCTGCCGGGAACTGTTCACGGCTATGCCTGCCCGACTGCCGCTGCCCACCCCGGCGAAAATTTTTGACAGCTACAACTGTGAATGCTGCGGGGAAAAGACCGGAGCAAACTGGATCCGCATTGTGGACGGCAGAAAGCTCTGCCTTGACTGCTGCGGAACCTATAACCGTTTCGATGTGTGATGCCGCCCTTCAGCGCGGTGCCATCGGTCGGACGGATGAACTATGAATCGGAGGAAATCAACTTGCAGAAACAGAATACGATTACACTGATTGTCAAAAGAAAGGAAGTAATTGTCAGCATCAGCACGATTCTCTATGTTCTGATGACCGGAAACAGTGCCAAAATCCACGTTCGAGGCGGAAAGGTCTACGAAGCACGGATTCCGCTGGTGAATCTGATGGAGGTCCTGGAGGAGGACTTCATCCTGATACGACGGGGCTGCATGGTGTCGGTCATGGCGATCCATGAGATCGGTGACAAGGTGATCCTGAGCAGCGGAGAGCAGCTGAAATATACGGTCAGAAAGAAAAAGGAGATCATCGCGGCATTCCGGGAAAAGCAGCAGCGCATGATCCGGAACTTTTCCATGAAGGGGCTCCCTGCCACACCGGAGGAGTATCGGGCGCACTACGCCGGCTTTGAAAGCATGCCCTTTGCTTTTACGGATATTGAGATGGTGTTTGACGATCAGAGCCGAGCGGTGGATTGGGTATTCCGCTATGGCAATCCCGCTCTGGCGAAGCTGGAGAAAATACCGCTGGACCGGTTGATCGGAAGTTCCTTTGGCACACTGTTTCCCAATATGGATTCCAAGTGGCTTCGCAGCTACGAGCGGGCAGCCCTGTATGGGGAGACACTGGAAATCATGGATTACAGTCCGGAGATAGATACCAACCTGAAGGTGATCTGCTTTCCCACGTATCCGGGGCACTGCGGATGTATCCTGTTTGATATTTCTCAGATCCAGTTCACCAGAAGCAGCAGCGATGCGGAGAAGACCCTGATGCTCTACCTTGGCAGGCAGCTTGGGGAGCAGGACTGACCAATATACCCTGTATGACGCCTGTATGGAACTATCCATACGGGCGTTTTTGACGCGGTGAGAGAAAGTATCCGCGCCGGTTGCAATCGGGAGAAAAATGTGGTACAGTAAGTCGAATTTTGCAGCGAGGTAGACCGATGAACAACATAAAGACCTATTTGATTCTCTTTGGCGGGGTATTTGCCCTTTCCACCTCCGCCATCTGGGTGCGTGTGGCGGCGGCTCCATCCTCTGTCACGGCATTTTACAGGCTTGCCATCACAGCGGCGGCGATGCTGCCTTTTTTCCTGCTGAGCAAATCCTGCCGGGCAGAGGTCAAAGCCCTGCGCCGGGGCCAGTGGGGCAGAACCATGGCGGCAGGGGCGTTTCTGGCCCTTCACTACCTGTTGTGGTTTGAATCCCTGAACTACACCTCCATTGCCAGCTCCACGGTGATCGTGTGTTTACAGCCACTGTTTTCCATCGTGCTTGAACGGGTGCTTCTCAAATCCCGCCTTCGACCCGCCGCGCTGGTGGGCTGCGGCATCGCGCTGATTGGCAGCGTCATCATCGGCTTCGGGGATTTTCAGATCAGCGGACTGAGCCTGCTGGGGGACGTGCTGGCCTTTGTAGCGGCGGGAGTGATCTCCGGGTATTACTTCCTGGGCCAGACCATCCGCAAAGAGGTGTCTGCCCTGACCTATTCCGTGCTGGCCTACATCACCAGCGCGGCCGTGCTGCTGATCTACACGCTGGTTCGAGGGGAAGCGCTGACCGGCTACCCGTCCCAGACATGGCTGGCCTTTGTGGGCATCGCCCTGATCGCCACGGTGGGCGGACAATTCGTTTTCAACTTGCTTTTGAAACAATTGCCCGCTTCCGCTGTGACCATGAGCATTCTGGGGGAGCCTATCGGCACCTGCATCTTGGCGTACCTGTTCCTCCACGAGTCGATTTCGCTTCAGCAGCTCATTGGCATCGTGACCATCATCGGAGGACTGAGCGTCTATTTCCTCGTCCCAAGTCATAAAAAATGAAATCAGCCGGTATGACAGAATTTTGTCATACCGGCTGGTTTGCGATATTGTCTGTAGGGCGGGGTCATGACCCCGCCCTACGATTCGTACTCATTTTGCCAGCCAGCGGGCAATCTCCTCGTCGGTGCCCAGCACCTGATGGGTGCCCTCCAGGGTGTGCAGGGTGCCCGCGTGGTAGTCAATGCCGGAGCTTGCGTAGTCGTAGCTTTCGGCGACCCGGGTCTTCTCCACTCTGGGGTTGGGACTGGGAATGGCGGACAGAAGGCTTCTGGTGTAGGGGTGCACGGGATTGGAGAAAATTTCCTCCGTGGTGCCGGTCTCCAGCAGATGGCCCAGATGCAGCACACCGATGCGGTCGGAAATGTACTTGACCATGGACAGGTCGTGGGCGATGAACAGGTAGGCCGTGCCGGTTTCCTGCTGAATGTCCTTCATCAGATTCACCACCTGGGCCTGAATGGACACGTCCAGAGCGGAAATGCACTCGTCGGCGATAATCAGCTTCTATTTATTGCATAAAAACAGAAAAAACGACAGTTTCATTTGTATAAAATATGACGGCGCTTTTTGTGCTGTCTGAACACGGCAGACGGACAAAATTTCGCGGCATAGCTACATTTTCGCTCTTTGTTCGCGGCTGAGAACAAAGAGCCGCATACTATGGAAAAGCTCCGCGCGGACGATGCGGATATTGGCCAGAATGCACAGCAAAAAAGCCTGTTGCTATCCGGAAGCCGATGGACTATAATGACGGTAACCTGAATCAGGAAAGAGAGAACGGTTGTCATGGTCAAAAAATATCGGAAAACCCTGCTCGCCTGCTATCTGGGCTTTGTGACCCAGGCCATCGCGGCAAATTTCGCGCCCCTGCTGTTTTTGAAATTCCACGGCGACTACGGTATCCCTTTGGGACAGATTGCCCTGATCTCCACGGTGTTTTTTATGACTCAGCTGGTCATGGATGTGCTGTGCGCCAAATTTGTGGACAAAATCGGCTACCGGGTCTGTGTAGTGGTGTCCAGCCTGTGCTTCTCCGCGGGCCTCGCCGGGCTGGCCTTCCTGCCGGAATGGCTCCCCAGTCCTTTTGCTGGGATCCTTGTCAGCGTGGTCATTTACGCCGTCGGCAGCGGCCTGCTGGAGGTGCTGGGCAGTCCCATTGTGGAGGCCTGTCCCTTCGACCACAAGGAGGCGGTGATGAGCCTGCTGCACTCCTTCTACTGCTGGGGCTCCGTGGGCGTGGTCGTAGTGTCTACGGTGTTTTTCACGGTGTTCGGAATTGATTGCTGGAAGTGGCTGGCCTTGCTGTGGGCGCTGATTCCTCTATATAATACCTATAACTTTGCCACCTGCCCCATTGAGACGCTGGTGGAGGAGGGCAAGGGCATGGGCATCCGGGGCCTGCTGAAGGTACCCATGTTCTGGCTGGCCATTGTGCTGATGGTCTGCGCCGGTGCCTCGGAGCTGACCATGGCCCAGTGGGCCTCCGCCTACGCCGAATCCGCCATCGGCCTGAGCAAGACCATGGGCGACCTGGCCGGCCCCTGCCTGTTCGCGGTCACCATGGGTATCAGCCGGGCCCTCTACGGAAAATACGGCGACCGCATCGAGCTGACGGGCTTCATGCTTGGCTCCGGTGTGCTCTGCCTGGTATGTTATCTGATGGCATCTCTGTCCGGAATCCCGATGGTTGGCCTCATCGGCTGCATTTTCTGCGGCTTCTCCGTGGGCATCATGTGGCCCGGCACCATCAGCATCTCCTCCAAACGGATGCCCTATGGCGGCACTGCTATGTTTGCCCTGCTTGCCATGGCGGGAGACTTAGGCGGCGCGTTTGGCCCCAGTCTGGCAGGCGCGGTGACCCAGGCCTGCGGCGACAACTTACAGCGTGGGATGCTGGCGGGCGGCATCTTCCCGCTGGTGCTGGTAATTTGTGTACTGGCGCTGAGGCAGTCGAGCCGCAGAGCGGATGGATGAAGTCTCCTGCCAAACCTTCCGCTTCCGCGCGGCTGGATCCGGAATTGGAAAGCCGTCAGCTTCACATGGACGGAATCGCCGGCTTTTTGGAGACGCTTTTCAGGGCCTGTCTCTGCGTCAGACAGCCCGGTTTGCAGGGTGTGGAGTTCCAATCAGAAAAAAGTGTTGACAAACCCGAAAATCCATGATATACTACCTAAGCACTTTGAGGTGCGGATGAATATCGCGGAGTAGAGCAGTTGGAAGCTCGTCGGGCTCATAACCCGGAGGTCGT
>JALFJQ010000018.1 GCA_022775085.1 Clostridiales bacterium
CCTTTGATGACTTTGCCAAACAGCTTGCTGTCAGACAGAGACGCTATAACGCTTTCCCCATGAGACCCCTCAACTGGATGGCCCCCAAAAACGTCCTTTATTCTTTTCCTAATGTGTAACACATCATTGACAAACCTACAGCTGATGGGATGAGACACATCTGATACCCCCAAAGTACATAATTGTAGTTTTGTATATGGACCCATAATGAGCCGGGGTTTAATCGAGAATTAGGAAAGCTCTGATTCAATCGGCAAGAGCTGACAGCGAGAAATTTTGACCCGAGCGTGGAAAATGCTGGGATACCGGATGCATTCCGCATTTTTGGAGCGAAAGAACCGGCACAAAATCTCTCGCCGGGCTTCCTTGCTGAATCAGGCGGTGCTGCCTCAGCGAAACTTCCGACGATGCAGGCGCTATCTGTTGACCGCACTATTGCGGAATACGACCGGGGCATCTGGGAAAAATGATTTCAGGGAGACATTCACAGTACCGGTGGATGTCTCCCTGCGTTATTTTTATGAATCAGGAAAGGATAGCACCTGCCTTGAACATCCTGGGACAGTTCATCACGTCAAATTCCGTCAGCAGGGTGCATGGCGCATGACAAAGGGTCAGCCTTTGCATATTTCCTGACCGTGTGCTGGTCCCTACCGGTAAAGCATCCACGCCTCCCAGGGGCGGAGCGTCCGCGTTTCAGGCTGAGAATCATTGGATATCAGCACCTGTGCGTCCCGGTATTCCTCCGGGAGGTCAAAGGCAGCCTGCTCATCCGAGAAATTGCACACCACCAGCAGATGCTCCTGTTCCGTGTCCCGGGTATAGGCGAAGATCCGTTCATCCTCCGGGCACAGCAGCGTGAAATATCCATCCCGGAACACCGGGTAGGTCTTTCGCAGAGAAATCAGCCTTTGGTAATAGTGGAACACGGAATCCGGGTCTGCCAGCTCCGCTTCCGCATTGATTTGCAGATAGTTCTCATTGACAGGAAGCCACGGTGTCCCTGTGGTAAAGCCCGCGTTCTCCCCAGCGGTCCACTGCATCGGTGTGCGGGCATTGTCCCGGCCTCTGGCCCAGATGGATTCCATGACCGCCTCAGGCGCATAGCCCTGGGCCGTCCGCTCCCGGAACAGATTGAGGGTTTCCAAATCCTGATACTGCTCCAACTCCAGCCGGATATTGGTCATGCCCAGCTCCTCACCCTGATAGATGTAGGGAGTCCCCTGCAATCCATAGAGCATGGTGGCCAGCATCTTTGCTGATTTCGCCCGGTATTGCCGATCGTTGCCCCAGCGGGAAACAATTCGGGGCAGGTCGTGGTTATTGAAAAACAGGCTGTTCCAGCCGCAGTTGTGAAGCTCCTGCTGCCAGCGGCGAAGGCAGTCCTTCAGCCGGGGCAGGCTCAGAGGGGCCATGTCCCATTTGTCCTTGCCGGGCTGCTGGTCAAGGCCGATGTGCTCAAACTGGAACACCATGCTCAGCTCGCTGCCGTCCGGGGTGCTGTACAGCTTCGCCCGCTGGGTATCCGCGCCCCAGGCCTCGCCCACAGTGACCAGTCCCTCCTCAAGAAGGGCCTCCCGGGACATTTCCCGGAAAAACTCGTGGAGCCGGGGGCCGTTGATGGTGATTTTTCGGTCGGGATCCTTGGCAATCTGGTCAATCACATCCAGCCGGAAGCCGGCAACGCCCTTGTCCACCCAGAAGCGGAGCACCCGGTATAGCTCCTGCCGCAGAGTGGGATTGTCCCAGTTGAGGTCCGGCTGTTCCGGGGCGAACTGATGAAAATACCACTGCCCCAGTTCCGGCACATATTCCCAGGCGGAGCCGCCAAATCCGGCCCGCATATCGTTGGGCGGGGTATCCGGGCCGCCGTCACGCCAGACATAGTAATCGTGGAAGGGGTTGTCCCGGGATTTCAGGGCCTCACGGAACCAACGGTGCTGGTTGGAGCTGTGATTCAGCGTCAAGTCCACCAGAATGCCGATTCCCCGCTTCTTCGCCTCCGCGATCAGGGTTTCCATGTCCTGCATGGTGCCAAATAGCGGATCGATGGCGCAGAAATCGGAAATGTCGTAGCCGTTGTCCACCTGGGGTGACGCGCAGATCGGGCACAGCCAAATGGCGTCGATGCCCAGCGTTTCCAGATAGTCCAGCCGGGAAATGACTCCCTTCAGGTCGCCGATGCCGGTGCCGGTGGTGTCCTGAAAGCTTCTGGGGTACAGCTCATAGAATACGGCGGATTTCCACCAGCCGCGTTTGGTTTTATCAAGAACAGCTCTTGCCATAGTCTTCTCCTGAATGTTCAATCGTAAATGATACCCATGTCTACGCCGCCGTAGTTATGGACGATTCTGTTTCGCATACCTTTCAGTGCTCTCCAGGCAATTTCGGGATGTTGGTCCTTGAAGTTCTGTGTCAGCTTGTCGGAGTTCTCAGAAATCTGAATTAGGCGGAACATCACAGAATCCTGAAGCACCTCATTCTCTTCCAGATCTTCCTGATCAAGATCCTGGGTGTGCGCGATGATGAAGCGCAAGTCGGTCAAAATCCTATCAAGATAGTAACGGTTGTCTTTTGCGTTATCCATAGATTTTAACTCCGTCCTTCAGTATTTCTTCCACAAGGGATAAATTGTCTTTTAATTGATCCTGGTTGAGCACATCTACTTGCTTGCACAGTTGTTCCCGAAGTTCCTCAACAAGATCATAAAACCGCATGCCGGAAATCGGCGTAGAAACCAGAAGGTCCACATCACTATGCTCATTGGCTTTCCCCTTGGCGTAGGAACCGAACAGGTAACAGTAAGATACTTCTTTCCCTTCAAACACTTGGCTGCAGGTGTTTTTGATTTGTTCTAAACTGAGAATGCCATGGGTCTCATCAAGGAAGCCGTATTGATCCAGTTTTTGAAGCATAAACTGATATTTTATGGAAGCTTGCTTCTGCTCATCGTTTTCGTAGTTTTGATATGTGCGCAAAGGAACACCCAGATATGCAGCACAGGCTGCTTGGGTTAGTTTCTTCTGCGTTCGAAGCTGTTTTAAGGTCATAGCCCAATCACCTCGGATACATAATAGCACAGCGTTTCTGAATGCGCAAGAGAAATACGCAAAAACTGCGTGTTTCTCGAAAATATTATACGCAATTTTGGCGTGTTTCAATCGTCGAGCATGATGCAATTATCCATTCCGACGATATTATCTCCCAGAGAAGTAGCAAGCAATACAACCCGGTAAGCTGCATTTTGAGGATACCGAGAAAAAGCCGCCCTCCCAGCTCAAAGTCGCCGACGCTCCTGCCGCCGCTGTCCGCAGGCAGATTCGCCGGGAAATCCGGGAATCTGAGGATGACAAGGTGGGTGTGGAAGCTGCTTGGTATGCCGCAGATGCCGTGGATTCTTCTGCCCATCTGCTTCAGGAAGCACACCATTCCGCCCAGCTCCAGCCCTACCGTTCTGCTGCCCGTGCGGAAAAGCAGCTTGACAAAGCCAATATCCATGCCCTGCAAAAGAAAGCGGAGGTAGAGCATCCCACCAGCAACCCCCTGTCCCGCTGGCGGCAGAAGCAGACAATCAAGCGCCAGTATGCTGCCCAGAAAGCCGGGTTCCGTACTGCGGAAACCAGCGCAAAAACTGTGAAGGAGGCTGCCAAAAAGACGGAAGAGGCAGCAACCTTCGTGGTGCGGCATAGAAAAGGGATTGTCGTGATTCTGGGGATTTTCATGCTACTTGCGTTCCTGTTGAATGCTGTTTCCTCCTGCTCCATGATGGTGGAAGGCATCGGTGCGGGAATCGCTGCCGGCAGCTATGCCGCCGCTGACGATGACATTGTGGGTGCGGAAGCAGCCTACTGCGCCATGGAGCAGGCATTGCAGCGGCAGCTTGAACGGTATGAGCAAACCCATGACTACGATGCTCTCCAATGGCACTGAGGCAAAGGTAGGGACCCTGGGCAGTAAGTATGCCTTCTTCCATGAGTGGAAGCGCTTGAAGGAGGACGAAGAAGGCTCTGTCGCCCTGGAAACCATGCTGCGGGGCATCTGCAACAAGCGCAATCTCATGGATTTGTTTGAGAATTTCATTCTGTTTGACCACTCCGGCGGGCATACCGCCAAAATTCTGGCCCGGAACCACCAGTATCTCGGCGTCAACGAAGCAGTGGAGGTCTACAGGCAGCGCAAGCTCAGAGACGGCAAGCTGGGCGTATTCTGGCACACCCAGGGAAGCGGCAAGAGCTATTCCATGCTGTTCCTGGCCCAGAAGATCCGCCGGAAATTTGACGGCTCTCCCACTTTCGTGGTGCTCACAGACCGGGAGGAGCTGAACACACAGATCAGCGATACCTTTGAAAACTGCGGAATGCTGGGCAACGTGAAAGCATCCAAGTACATAGCCCAGAGCGGTGAGGATCTCATCCATAAGCTGAAAAGCAATCCCAGCTTCATCTTCACGCTGATTCAAAAATTCAATCAGAAGGGCTTGCCGCCGATTACGCCGAACTATGACATTATCATCATGTCCGACGAAGCCCACCGCAGTCAAAATGGTATTTTTGCGGAAAACATGATGGCTTTGCTGCCTACCGCTTCCAGGATTGGTTTCACCGGCACGCCCCTGTTCTCCAATGATTCCATCACGGAACGCACTTTCGGCGGCTATATCTCCATCTATGACTTTAAGCGCGCCGTAGAGGACGGCGCAACGGTTCCGCTGTACTATGAAAACCGCGGCGAAAAGCTTGGCACCATCCAGAATCCGGAAATCACGCAGGAGATCATGGATGCCATCGAGGCGGCGGATCTGGATGTCAGCCAACAGGAAAAACTGGAACGGGAATTTGCAAAGGAAATCCATATTCTGACTGCCCAGCCCCGTCTGGATGCGATTGCCAGGGACTTCGTGGAGCACTACACCAATGCTTTTCTGCGGGAAAAAGGATTCTCCCTGGCCGCCCTGGTCGAGGCGAAAGACTTTGCGAAACAGGCGCTCATCCGAGCAGGCGCGGATGCTGTCTGCGGATCCATGGAGGAGAAAAAGGAATTTCAAACCTACGCCTCTGAGTTTGTCCGGGTCATGAAATACTTGCAGCGTGATGATCTGACAGAGCAGCAGCTTACCTGCAGGGACGCCATAGTGGCAATTTACAAGGAACTGCAGGCAAAACGGAAGCACGCGGACAATACGGACCTGATGGTAGAGATCAACAGGATCGTCAGTGAAAGCCTTGCCCTGGAGCCAACATCGGAAGGGCTGATGGAGTCGAAGCGCTTTGACATCTCCAAGATTGACTTTGATTTGCTGCACCGGGAATTTGCGAAAGCCGCGAATAAGGGCCTGATTATCAAAGACCTGACAGAGCTTGTGGAGGAACGGCTCAAACAGATGCTCCGAAGCAACCCTGCCCGCATTGATTATTATGAACGTTATCAGAGCATTATTGAGCAGTACAACGCTGAGAAAGACCGCTCGGAGATTGAACGCATTTTTGATGAGCTGACAAAGCTTGCCCAGGATCTTTCCCAGGAAGAAAAGCGGTATGTCCGCGAAGGTTTTTCCAGTGACGAGGAGCTTTCTGTATTTGATCTGCTGTTTAAGGAGGATCTGAACAAGAAGGAAATCGAAATGATCAAGAAGGTAGCGGTGGATCTGCTGGCAAAAGTGAAAGCAAAGATTTCTGAATTGGATCACTGGACAGATAAGACGGAGACCAAAGCGATTATTGATAATCTGATTCGTGACACCCTGTGGGCAGAGCTTCCTGAGAGCTATGATGAATTGAGTGTTTCCGCTCATCGCCAAGAAATATACCAGTATATCTATATGCGGTACAAAGATGCGGCATAATAAACCCGAAAACATGACTGTTTTCCATTGACCAATACATCTGTATGACCTGCGGCCATGTGAAAAAGAAAAAGGAATGTTTGACCTATGACAAAGTACAGTTTACAAGGGACTACACAGGGTAGGTATCTGACGGGAGGGGTGCCGCCAGTCAGATTTTCCATGTGATGTTCAAGCTGTCGCTTGTGGCGGCTATGGTGGTGATCATCAAATCCACCACACGCCGCTTGTC
>JALFJQ010000016.1 GCA_022775085.1 Clostridiales bacterium
GGACGATGCCATGCTCCATGAGGACGGGCGGTTCAAGATGAATCCCCCCCTGCGGGACAGGGAGGATCGGGAGGCATTGATAGAGGGTCTTCTGGACGGCACCATTGACATGATCGCCACCGACCACGCCCCCCATTCCGCTGAGGAAAAGGCAAAGGGCCTGGAAAAGAGCGCCTTCGGTGTGGTGGGCATTGAAACTGCCTTCCAGATTCTCTATACCTATCTGGTAAAGCCCGGCGTTCTGCCCATGGAAAAGCTGGTGGAGCTTCTGTGCGACAATCCCAGAAAGCGGTTCGGTCTGCCGCTGACGCTGGACTACTCCATCTGGGACTTGGAAGCGGAGGAAACGGTCGATCCCGAAACCTTCCTGTCCATGGGCAAGGCAACGCCCTTTGCTGGCTGGAAGGTAAACGGCAAATGCCTCGCCACGGTCTGCGATGGCAAAATCGTTTATCAGGCATAATACGCACGACTGTAGGGCGGAGTCATGACTCCGCCCTACGAAAAAGGTTTCAGAAAATTTTCTGATTACAATATTTTGGAGGATACGAAAAATGGCAAAGAGAACAGACATCAAGAAAATTCTTATCATCGGTTCCGGCCCCATCGTCATTGGTCAGGCGGCGGAGTTTGACTACGCGGGCACCCAGGCCTGTCTGGCACTGAAAGAGGAGGGCTACGAGGTCGTCCTGTGCAACTCCAACCCCGCCACCATCATGACGGACACCATCATCGCCGACAAGGTGTACATGGAGCCTCTGACTCTGGAATATATCGCGAAGATCATCCGCTATGAGCGTCCTGATGCCATCATCCCCGGCATCGGCGGCCAGACCGGCCTGAACCTGGCTATGCAGCTGGAGGAAAAGGGCATTCTGAAGGAGTGCCGGGTCAAGCTCCTGGGCACCCCCAGCTCCTCCATCGAGCGTGCCGAGGACCGGGAGCTGTTCAAGGAGATGTGCCTGTCCATCGGCGAGCCGGTCATCCCCTCCGAGATCACCTACTCCATTGAGGAAGCCAAGGCTGCTGCCCTGCGCATCGGCTACCCCGTGGTTCTGCGGCCCGCCTTCACCCTGGGCGGCACCGGCGGCGGCTTTGCCTACAACGAGGAGGAACTGGAAGAAATCGGTCTGAACGCCTTCTCTCTGTCTCCCGTGCATCAGGTGCTGGTGGAGAAGTCCGTCAAGGGCTATAAGGAGATCGAGTTCGAGGTCATGCGGGACTCCAATGACCACGCCATCACCATCTGCGGCATGGAGAACATCGACCCTGTGGGCGTCCACACCGGCGACTCTCTTGTTGTGGCTCCCATCATGACGCTGAGCAAGGAAGACGAGAAAATGCTCAACGACTCCGCCATCAAGATCATCAAGGAGCTGAAAATCGAGGGCGGCTGCAACGTCCAGTTCGCCCTGAACCCCAATTCCTCCGAATACTACCTCATCGAGGTCAATCCCCGGGTCTCCCGTTCCTCCGCTCTGGCTTCCAAGGCTTCCGGCTACCCCATCGCCCGGGTCACCGCGAAAATCGCCGTGGGCATGGCCCTGGAGGACATCAAGATCGCCAACACCAACGCCTCCTTCGAGCCCAGCCTGGACTACGTCATCGCCAAGCTGCCCCGGTTCCCCTTCGACAAGTTTGCCTCCGCTTCCAACGAGCTGGGCACCCAGATGAAGGCCACCGGCGAGGTCATGGGCATCGGCGCCAATCTGGAGGAAGCTCTGCTGAAGGGCATCCGATCTCTGGAAAGCGGCGAGAACCACATCTACCATCCCAAGTTCAACGATATGACCGTGGACGAGATGCTGGAATACATCAGCAAGTTCCGTTCCGACAATATTTTCGCCATTGCCGAGCTGTTCTACCACGGCGTTTCCGTGGAGAAGATCTACGAGCTGACCCAGATCACCCCCTACTTCCTGAACGCCATCAAGAACATCGTGGACATGGAGGAGACCCTGAAGCTCCATGTGGGCGATGCCCTGTGGCTGAAAAAGGCCAAGGTCATGGGCTTTAGCGACAAGTATATTGCTCGTCTGTGGAAGCAGACCGAACTGGATGTGTTCAATCTGCGCAAGGCCAACAAGATTTTCCCCGCCTTCCGCATGGTGGACACCTGCCACACCGGGGCTTACATCCCCTACTTCTACTCCTCCTACACCGGCTCCAACGATTCCCGGCTGACCAACAAGAAGAAAATCGTGGTGCTGGGCGCAGGCCCCATCCGCATCGGTCAGGGCGTAGAGTTCGACTACTCCACCGTCCACGCCGTCATGACCATCCGCAAGGCCGGCTACGAGGCCATCATCATCAACAACAACCCCGAGACGGTTTCCACCGACTACACCACCGCCGACAAGATGTACTTTGAGCCGCTGACCCCCGAGGATGTGATGAACATCATCGAGTTCGAGAAGCCCGAGGGCGTGATTGCTTCTCTGGGCGGTCAGACCGCCATCAATCTGGCCCAGCCCCTCCATGACCGGGGCGTGAAGATCATCGGCACCGACTGCGACGCCATCGACCGGGCTGAGGACCGGGACAAGTTTGAGCAGCTCCTGAACGAGCTGAACATCCCCCGTGCCAAGGGCAAGGCCGTGACGAAGATTGAGGACGGCATTGCCGCCGCGGCGGAAATCGGCTATCCCGTGCTGGTGCGTCCCTCCTTCGTGCTGGGCGGCCGGGCCATGCAGATCGTCGCCAACGAGCGCCAGCTGCGCCACTACCTGAAAAACGCCGTCCAGATCGACGAGGACAAGCCCGTGTTGGTAGATAAGTACATTCAGGGCAAGGAGGTGGAGATTGACGCCATCTGCGACGGACGGGATGTGTTCGTCCCCGGCATCATGGAGCTGGTGGAGCGCACCGGCGTTCACTCCGGCGACTCCATCTCCGTCTATCCCCCCTTCTCCATCTCCGACAAGGTCAAGGGCATCATCCTCCAGTACGCCAAGAAGCTGGGCCTCGGCATCGGTATCGTGGGTCTGTTCAATATCCAGTTCATCGTGGACAAGGACGACAATGTCTACATCATCGAGGTCAATCCCCGTTCCTCCCGTACCGTGCCCTTCCTGTCTAAGGCTACCGGCTACTCTCTGGCGGACATTGCCACCGAGGTCATTCTGGGCAAGACCCTGAAAGAGCAGGGCTTCTTCGACATCTATCCCGACGAGAAGGAGCGGTGGTACGTCAAGGCCCCCGTGTTCTCCTTCAATAAAATCCGGGGTCTGGACGCCTACCTGTCTCCCGAAATGAAGTCCACCGGCGAGGCCATCGGATACGACAAGACCATGACCCGTGCTCTGTACAAGGCCCTGCAGGCCTCCGGCATGAAGCTGCAGAACTACGGCACCGTGCTGTGCACCATTGCTGACAAGGACAAGGAGGAGGCACTGCCTCTGATCCGCCGGTTCTACCAGCTGGGCTTCAACATCGAGGCCACCTCCGGCACCGCCGCTTTCCTGAAACAAAACGGCATCCGCACCCACGCTCTCGCCAAGATCAGCGACGGCAGCGATGAAATTCCCAACGCCCTGCGGCAGGGCCACATCGCCTATGTCATTAACACCCGGGACCCCGGCGCCAACGAAAACGACGGCATCAAGATCCGTCAGATCGCCACGGAGCACAACGTGACCTTGTTCACGGCCCTTGACACCATCAAGGTCCTGCTGGACGTGCTGGAGGAGACGACACTGACCATTTCCACCATCGACGCGTAAAACAAACTGTCATTGCGAACCAGTGCGCACACTGGTGTGGCAATCCCCTCTTTTTTCAGACTGTATCTTTGTCGAAGGGGATTGCCACGTCACCCTTCGGGTTCCTCGCAATGACATGATTACAGGAGGAACCATGAAACAAAGCATTTTCACCATCCTCAGCAACACAAAGCTAACCGACAGCGTGTATAAAATGGTGCTCTCCGGCGATACCTCCGCCATCACCGCGCCGGGACAGTTTGTGAACATTCAGCTTGACCGGCTGTTCCTGCGCCGCCCCATTTCCGTCTGCGATTATGATGCGGAAACCCTCACCATTGTCTACAAGGTAGTAGGAAAGGGAACGGAAGCCATGAGTACCATGACCGCCGGGGAAACCTTAGACATTCTCACCGGCCTTGGCAACGGCTACGACCTGTCCATCACCGGGCAGCATCCCGTGCTGCTGGGCGGCGGCGTAGGTGTGCCCCCTATGTATAACCTGGCGAAAAAGCTGCTGGAACAGGGCAAAAAAGTCACTGTCATTCTGGGCTTCAACACAAAAAGCGAGATTTTCTACGAGGAAGAATTCAAGACGCTGGGCTGCGACGTGATCGTCACCACCGTGGACGGGAGCTTCGGCAAAAAAGGCTTCGTCACCGACGCCCTGCCGGAGAGCTACACCCACTTCTGCTGCTGTGGCCCCGAACCCATGCTGAAAGCCGTGTACCGGGCAACCAAAACCTCCGGTCAGATGAGCTTTGAGGAGCGGATGGGCTGCGGCTTCGGCGCCTGCATGGGCTGCTCCTGCAAGACCCTGACAGGGAACAAACGCATCTGCAAGGACGGCCCCGTGATGAAGAAGGAGGAAATTTTATGGGAAGCCTGAGCGTAAACCTGTGTGGAATTGAGCTTTCTAACCCCGTAATCCCCGCCTCCGGTACCTTCGGCTATGGCTATGAGTATGCTGAAGTTTACGACATCAACGAGCTTGGAACCTTCTCCTTTAAGGGCACTACAAAGGATGCCCGGTTCGGCAACCCCACCCCCCGGATTGCCGAGTGCACTGCCGGTATGATCAACGCCGTGGGATTGCAGAATCCCGGCGTGGAAAAGGTCATTTCTGAGGAACTGCCAAAGCTGAAAAAATGCTTCCACAAGCCCGTCATGGCGAATGTTTCCGGCTTTAGCGTTGCGGACTACGCCTACACCTGCGAAAAATTGGACAAAGAGGAACAGGTGGGCTGGCTGGAGGTCAACGTCAGCTGCCCCAACGTTCACGGCGGCGGCATGAGCTTCGGCACCCAGCCGGAAGCGGCGTCGGAGGTCACCCGGGCGGTGAAGGCCGTCACCAAAAAGCCCGTCATTATCAAGCTGTCTCCCAACGTCACCGACATCGTGTCCATCGCCAAGGCCTGTGAGGACGCGGGAGCCGACGGCATCAGCCTCATCAACACCATGCTGGGCATGCGCATCAACCTGCGTACCCGCAGGCCCATCATCGCCAACACCATGGGCGGCTTCTCCGGCCCCGCCATCTTCCCGGTGGCCCTGCGGATGGTCTATCAGGTATCTCAGGCGGTGAAGGTGCCCGTTATCGGTATGGGCGGTGTGTCCAGCGCCGAGGACGTCATCGAAATGATGCTGGCGGGCGCAACGGCTGTGGAAGTGGGCGCGGCGAACCTCGTAAACCCCTTCGTCTGCCGGGACATTATCCGGGATCTGCCGGAAACCATGAAGAAATACAGAATTGAAAATCTGAAGGATATTATAGGAGGCGCACACAATGGGTAAGGACGTTATCGTAGCCTGCGACTTTTCTTCCGCAGAGGCAACCTTCGCGTTTTTGGACAAGTTCACCGGGCGCAAGCCCTTCGTCAAGATCGGCATGGAGCTGTACTATGCCGAAGGCCCCAGCATCGTCCGGGAAATCAAAGCCCGGGGCCACAAAATCTTCCTGGATTTGAAGCTCCACGACATTCCCAACACCGTCAAGAAGGCCATGGCGGTGCTGAGCAATCTGGATGTGGACATCACCAACCTCCACGCCGCAGGCACCACCGCCATGATGCGCTCCGCGCTGGAGGGGCTGACCCGTCCCGACGGCACCCGGCCCCTGCTGATTGCCGTGACCCAGCTGACCTCCACCGATCAGGAGGCCATGGAGCGGGATCTGATGATCCACGCTCCCATTGACGAGGTGGTTATGCACTACGCCGAGACCGCGAAAAATGCCGGTCTGGACGGCATTGTGTGTTCCCCTCTGGAAGCGGGCAAGGTTCACGACCTCTGCGGCAAGAGCTTCCTGACCGTCACCCCCGGCGTCCGCTTTGCCGACGGGGAGGTAGGCGACCAGAAGCGGGTCATGACCCCCGCCGCCGCCAAGGCCATCGGCTCCGACTACATCGTGGTGGGCCGCCCCATCACCGCCGCCGCTGATCCTGTGGCAGCCTATGAGCGGTGTGTAGCCGAGTTTGTTGACTAAAACGCTGTAGGGCGGGGTCATGACCCCGCCGAACGGGAGGGAAAACTGCCCCGCCAGAATAGACAAAACGATGCAAAACCTTTGGTGCGTCGGCGGAGTCATGACTCCGCCCTACGAATACATTTAAGGAGATAGAATATGGAAGCCTACAAGCACGAGTTTATTCAGTTTCTGGAAAAGGCCGGTGTGCTGCGGTTTGGTGACTTCACCGCCAAGTCCGGCCGGAAGATTCCTTATTTCATCAATGCCGGCATGATTAAAACCGGTGAGGAAATTGCCACCCTGGGTGAATTCTATGCCCGGGCCTATAAAGAAAAGCTGGGCGATAAAAAGGCCGTCCTGTATGGCCCTGCCTACAAGGGCATTTCCATCGCCGTATCTGCCGCCGTGGCCCTGAGCAAGAACGGCCTGAACGTGCCCTTCTTCTTTAACCGTAAGGAAGCCAAGGATCACGGTGAGGGCGGCGTGTTTGTGGGCTATGTGCCCCAGCCCGGCGAGGAAGTGGTCATTGTGGAGGACGTGATTACTGCCGGCACCGCCATCCGGGAGAGCATGGCCATCCTGAGCCAGCTGGAAGGCGTGAAAGTCGCCGCTACCTTCATCATGGTGGACCGCAAGGAGCGGGGCAAGGGTGAAAAGCTTGCCATGCAGGAGGTGGAGGACGAGTTTGGCTTCCCCGTGTACTCTGTGGTGGATGTGTATGACATCATCGAGTATCTGGAAGAAGACCCCGCCAACTCTGAGAACGTGACCCGGATCAAAAACTACCTTGCCGTGAACGGAGCAAAAGCATGAGAAGTCTGAATAGCATATTGGAACTGAGCGTGGCGGAGCTGGACGAGCTGATCGCCACCGCCAAGGACATCATTGCCCATCCCGAAAACTACTGGGACAAATGCGCCCACAAGAAGCTGGCCACCCTGTTCTTTGAGCCTTCCACCCGCACCCGTCTGAGCTTTGAAGCTGCTATGCTGGAGCTGGGCGGAACGGTGCTGGGCTTCAGCGAAGCCGGTTCCTCCTCCGCAGCCAAAGGCGAGAGCGTGTCCGACACCGCCCGGATGGTCAGCTGCTACGCCGACATCATTGCCATGCGCCACCCCAAGGAGGGCGCACCCTATGTTGCCTCCCGGGCTGCCACCATTCCCGTCATCAACGCCGGTGACGGCGGCCACAACCACCCCACCCAGACCCTGGCAGACCTTCTGACCATCTCCCGGGAACTGGGACATCTGGATAATCTGACCATCGGCGTCTGCGGCGATTTGAAGTATGGGCGTACTGTCCATTCTCTCATTGAAGCCATGAGCCGCTACCCCAGCAACCGGTTTGTGTTGATTTCCCCGGCAGAATTGAAGATTCCCGGCTTTATCCGCTACAATGTTTTCGAAAACAAGGGCATTCCCTACACGGAGACCACCTCGCTGGAGGAAGCCATGCCCCAGCTTGACGTGCTGTACATGACTAGAATCCAGCGGGAGCGGTTTGACGATCCCTGGGAGTACGAGCGCCTCAAGGACAGCTACGTTCTGGACGTGGAAAAGATGAAGCTGGCCAAGGAGCAAATGTGCGTCCTGCATCCCCTGCCCCGGGTCAATGAGATCAGCGTGAAGGTGGACGACGATCCCCGGGCCGCCTATTTCCGTCAGGCGCTCAACGGCAAGTACATGCGTATGGCGCTGATTCTGAAACTGCTGGACGAGGCAAAGCGGAATCCCGAGAAGGAAGCCATCGATACTACGGAACTGGAATACGACCGGGTCTGTCACAACCCCAAGTGCATTTCCCAGACCGAGCAGGAGCTGCCCCAGATTTTCCGCTGCACCGACCGGGCTGCGGACATCCACCGCTGCATCTACTGTGAACAGCGGGCATAACAAAACACGAGCCGCCCCGGCCGGGGCGGCTCGTTTCCGTTAGGGCAACACTGCACAATGGGAGCTGCGGGCTTCGGCGGATCTTTTACCCCAATCGTGCAGTATGAAAAATGGGAAATACATCCAGTATTCCCGCACTTTCCATACTTTCGATTGGGCCAAAATCTCCCGCCGAATCTCCTTGCCCCATTATGCGGTGTTGCCTTAGGATTCCTCCATGAGCCCATACAGCTTATAAAGCGTCAGCATATTCTGATACATGAGCTTATCGCCCATGAGCTGCCGGAACGTTGCCGACTTCGTCTTGTCCGCCGCCTTCAGAGCTTCCATTTTCGCGGTGGTATCGGCATATTTCCGCTGGACAAAGGCCAGCATTTTCTCAAAATTTTCTTCCCGCTGTGTCATGTTTTTCCTCCGAAGAGGGCAGGGCAAGCCCCGCCCTGCCGCAGCGTTTCGTCACATCAGAATTTAGAATTATCGTTGTGGGCGTTGAACGCGCCTTCAAAGCCCACGATATAGCCGCCCGCCTCAGCATAGTAGCTGCACAGAGCCGTCGTCGGCTCCACGATGAACCGGGCATGGGAAAACGATTCCCGAACCAGCGCCATAAACTCCTGCACCGCGTCCTCAGCGTAGCAGTGGGCAATGCGGATCAGGCCGCCGTCCTGATAGCCCCGCTCCCGCAGAACCTGCATGGCGGCGTGCAGCGCCTTTTTTGCCCCGCGGGGCTTATGCACAGGCACGATCTGACCTCCCTGGGCTTCGCCGATAATGCGGATCCCCAGCACGCCGGCCAGCTTTGCCACAGTCAGCGGCACCCGGCCGTTATGGGCCAGATTGTTCATGGATTCCAGACAGAAAAAGGTATGGGTGTGGTTGTGGTAATCCAGCACCTTTGCCACGGTCGTATCAAAATCGTCGCCCTCGGCCTCACACTGGCGGATTTTGTCGGCGATCATCATCAGTTCCGGGCCTGCGGACAGAGAGTCGAACAGGTATACCCGCCGTCCGGGGTGCTCCTCCATATAGGTGTCCGCTGCCTGACGGGCCGCGTTGTAGCAGCCGGACAGATGCTTGGTAATGGTGATACCGAACACATACTCGGCATCGCCGAAGGCTTCCAGCCACTCGCCCACGTTGGGACAGGAAGAGCCGGATTTTCCCTTAAAGCCCTTCAGATCCTCCACCATCTGGGCAACATTCAGACCGGGGGCATCCACATATTCCTGCCCCGCCACGATCTTCATAGGTACGCAGCCATAGTCCTCGCCGGGGCGGCACAGCACATTGGAAGAGGAATCTGTTACAATGCGAAAATTCATGATGACATCTCTCTTTCATCGGTTTTTCAATAACCTGTGTTCATTGTATCAATATCTTAAGATAATGTCAAGGAAATCTTATGTCAAGTTTTCGTGTATTGACATTCCCGGCCTTTTTCGGTATAATGGCCCAAGGTGATAATCATGAATCAGGAAACCAAACAGCGCATTGCGCAGCCGCTTCAGGACTTCCACCTGCCCCGGTACCAGGAGATCCCCGACGTGGGCCTGTATCTGGAACAGGCAGCCAAATACATCGGCAGTTGTCTTGCCCCGCTGGGAGACATGGCTCTCACCGGCTCCATGATCAGCAATTACGTCAAAAAAGGGCTGATTGCCAGCCCGGTAAAAAAGCAGTACAGCCGGGATCAGATCGCCTATCTGATCTTCATCGCCATTTGCAAAAGTGTGCTGTCGCTGGATGCGCTGGATGCTTTTTTGCGGCTTCAGCAGCGGTCTTACCCCCTGCAAAGGGCCTATGACTATTTTGTTCGGGAATTTGAGAGTCTGCTCCTGTTCACCTTTGAACTGACGGACACGGCAGATATATTCCCGGAGACCAGCTCTGACGGAAAGCGGCTGCTGTATACCTGTATTATTGCCGCCGTGCAGAAGGTTTACTTAGAAAAGTATTTGGAAGCCCTGACGGAGGAGAATCATTGAATTATGCCGCCATTGCAAACACCCTGTCCGCAGTGGCGGCTTTCATCGCAGGGCTTTCGTCTGGCTCCGCCGACGGTTCGGAAAGAAATTATTCTCCGAAGCCTGAAAAAATCTGACACAAAGTGCTTGACAAAATAGCCAAAACGGTGTATAGACTTTTGTATAATTTTAATATACTAAAGTGATGAAAAGCAATGGCGTTTTTCAACCGGTTTTCCGGGAGAAAAACGCCTTTTCCTTTTTATTATAGGATTTGGGGATGAAAATGATGATAAAACTGGAACATGTTGAGAAATATTTCGGTGACCTTCACGTTCTGAAGGACGTAAATCTGGAGGTGAAGGAAGGCGAGAAGCTGGTCATCATTGGCCCCTCCGGTTCCGGCAAGTCCACCACCGTGCGGTGCATGAACTTTCTGGAAACGCCTACCAGCGGCCATGTGTACATCGACGGCGAGGAGCTGACAGCGAAGAACAAGACCAAGCTGGTCCGCCGCACCACCTCCATGGTGTTTCAGCAGTTTAACCTGTACCCCCACATGACGGTGCTGCGCAACCTGACTCTGGCCCCCACAAAGGGATTGCACCACAGGCATTCCCTTCGGTCGCCACGCCAGTGTGCGCTACTTCTCGCAATGACATAGCGTTTCTAAAGACAAAGGAGGCATTTTATGGCTGGACTGTTTTCCGCCGATGCGTGGAGTAAAATTTGGACTTACCGCAGCACCTTTCTGCTGGGTCTGGAAAATACAGCGCTGACGGCGGTGTTCGCGCTGGCGCTGGCCTTGGTGCTGGGCATTCTCTTTGGCCTGCTCGCTACCAGCGGAAACCGAGTGTTGGCATTTATCGCGCGGGTATATGTGGAAGTTATTCAGAACACCCCGGTTCTGCTGCAAATGTGCTTCCTTTCTCTTTTAAAATGTTTAATCAATCCGGATTAAACATTTTATAAGGGAATCATATGAGACGGGAATATGTGATTTTCTATTCCGAAAATCACATATTCGGCAACGCCATCAGGCGGTGCCTTCTCGATAAAAATTGAAAATTTTTATCGAGAATTAGTGTGAAAAAGCTGTACGAATGGAAAAAACTGTGAAAAAGGGGCTCGAATCCGTCCGGTGATTCGGACCCCTTCCTTTTTGGTTTTCTTTAACCAAAAAATTGCTGCTGCACGGTTTCGTGCAGCAGCAAAACAGTGTGTCCCAAAAGCATCCCGTAGGGGGCGATGCCCACATCGCCCCTTTCTGAGTTACCGCTTCTCCTCAACAGGAGCAGTGTCCAGCTTGACGGTATTCTTCATAGCCACAGAGCAGGCAATGTCGCCCAGAACATTGCAGCAGGTGGCGCCCATATCGCACAGGGTGTTGACGCTGATGTACACACCCATGACACCGGCGGGCAGGCCGGCGATGGTGGACAGGGCAGCGAAGCAGGCGATGGCACTGCCGGGGACACCGGGGGCGCCGATGGAGAGCAGCGTGTTGGACAGCATCACCACCACCATCATGCCGAAGGTGATCTCCACGCCGCAGGCGTTGGCGAAGAACACGATCATGAAGGACATGATGATGGACACGGCATCCATGTTGATGGTGGCACCCAGAGGAAGGGCCAGGGAGGAGATCTCATTGGGTACGCCCATTTCATCGGCGCAGCGCTTGCTGATGGGGATGGTGGCGGCGCTGGAGCAGGTGCCGAAAGCGGTCAGAGCCGCGGGCATGACGGACTTGAAGAACTTAAGAGCCGGATACTTGCCCATAAACTTGACGATGCCGCCGTAGACCAGCAGAATGTAGAAGAAATAGGTGACGTACATGGCAACCAGCACGCCGCCCAGGGCGATCATGGTCTGTACGCCGTTGGCGTACATCACGGAAGCGATGGAGCAGAACACACCCACGGGGGTGCAGAACATGACCCAACTCACCACCTTGATGCAGATAGCGTGGAAGGCTTCGCACAGCTGGACAACAGGCTTTGCCTTCTCGCCCAGGGTCAGGCAGGCGATGCCCACGATGATGGCGAAAACCAGCACCTGCAGCATATCGCCGGTGGCGAAGGAGGCCACGGGGTTGGCGGGGATCAGGTTCTTCACGGTGTCCAGAAGGTTGGTAAACTTTGCCGCTTCCACGGCGGAGTCCATCATCTGAATGGAAACGCCCTTGCCAAGGCCCAGCATCCGGGGCAGAAACAGGCCCAAGGTGCTGGCAATGAGGGTGGTGGAAACGAAGTACAGCACAGACTGGCCGCCCACCTTGCCGGTGGCGCTGACGGAGCCGATGCCCTGAATGCCGATGATCAGACTGCAGAAGACCAGTGGGTATACCATCATGCGCAGGGCGTTCATGTACAGGCTGCTGACGGTCTGGATGACCGGCAGGGCGAATTCATACCGTCCCGGCATGAACAGGCCGAACAGGATGCCCAGCACCAGTCCGATAAAGATGGCCAGGGTGATGTTCAGGGATTTTTTCTGTTTCATAGAGATCCTCCTTACAAAATAAAAAACGCCCGCCTTCCAAACAGAAGACGGGCGTCATTGTCCGTGGTACCACTTCTCTTCGCCCCGAAAACAGGGCCTCATTGCGGATGCCCAGCAGCATCCTCCGCTGTAACGGGCAGACCCGTCGCGGCCTAACACTTCAGCCGCGCTGCTCCGGAGCCATGTTCCCTCGCGCCTGCCTGTCTCCCTTTCAGCATCCGGGCGGCTCTCTGTGAGGCAGGGAAACGAGGTACTCTTTCCTTCACTGCATTTTCCTATATAGGAAGTATTATAAAAACCATGGAGGAAAAAGTCAACAAGAATTTACGCCCGGATGCGCACCTCGCCGTAGGACAGGGCGGCGGTTTCCCCGTTTTCATAGCGCACCAGCAGCCGGCAGCTGTTGTCGATGCCGAGGGCGTGGGCCGGGATTTCGGTATCGCCCGTAATCACAGTGATGTCCCTGCCCACAACCAGACTGCGGCGGCGGTAGTCCTCCAAAAAGGCGGAAGGATCACCGGCGGTGTACAGCGTCCAGAAGCGGTTCAGAAAATCCGCCGCCAGCTTATTTTTGCCGTCGGGCACGGGGCTTTGCCACAGGGAACCGGCAATTTCCGCCAGCTCCGGCGGGAAGCCGTCCTCGGGGGCGTAGGCGTTGATGCCCACGCCTACCACCACGTATTCCGGCGCGCCGGATTCCAAACTGAATGCGGCTTCCGTCAGAATGCCGCTTATTTTTTTGCCGCCCAGAAAAATGTCGTTGACCCACTTGATCTCCGGGGCGGCACCGCTGACGGCTTCCATGGCCTGACACAGGGCAACCGCCGCTGCGGCTGTCAGGGTCACGGCCTGTCGGGGGTCAGCATTGACGGGACGCAGCATCAGGCTAAGATAGATGCCGGTGCCCGCTGGGGAGTAGAAGGCCCGGCCCCGGCGGCCCCGGCCGTTGGTTTGCTCGCCCGCGATGACCACGGTGCCCTCTGGCGCGCCCTGCTCCGCAAGGGAACGAAGGACGGTGTTGGTGGAGTCCACGCTGGGGGCAAAGCTGACCTGAAACGCTGGATTCAGGTGCTTTTTGACCCCTTGAGCCGATAAAATGTCGCACTGCCCGGACAGACGGTAGCCCCGGTTGGTAATTGCCTCAATGGGGAAACCCGCCTGCCGCAGCTGCTTCACGGCCTTACTCACCGCCGCCCGGGACAGGTTCAGCTCTGCCGCAAGCTCCTCACCGGAAACAAAGCTTCCCTGCCGGGCTTCCAGCAGGGTCAAAATCTGTTCTTTCGTGGTCATGGCGTCTCCTCCCATTGACACAGACTGCTCCACTGGCAGTCGCCGCAGATTGACCCCCGAACACCCGGACGAAGGATGCTTTCAATGACGTTTTCGGAAAATTCCCGGTAGGGAAGGGTATCTCCCGCAGATAGGCCACAACGCCGCAGAACCTCCCGATCATACCGGGAGGCTTTTTCGGCGCAGGTTTCTGTCAGTTTATTGGGGCAGGCGGCGCAGATGTCGTCTGCGCTGTCCATCAGGCAGATTTCCGGGTTTCCCTCCAGAATTGCCTTCATTGCGCTCATATTTTTCACGAATTCCCCGCTGTATCCCTTTCCACGGAAGAAATACAGGCACATTCCATGGTGGGCGCGGATGTGGTAAGTCCTCATGCCAGACGGATGGCGGCCTTCAGACGCTTCTGAAGCACCAGCGCCAGGGCGATCTTCACAAGATCGGGGATGATGTAGGGGAACACACACCAGCCCAGGGCTGTCCACAGACCTACAGGGCCGGTGGTACGGGCGTAGACCACCACGAACCAGACCGTGCCGAAGGCGTAGCACACCAGCAGCCCCAACAGCATGGACACGACGGAAATCACGGTCTTATTGCCGGGCAGCTTTTCCATCGCCCACATGACAAGCGCCGTGAACAGGAAGCCAACGATATAGCCGCCGGTGCTGCCGAGGATCACACCGAGACCGCCGGAGAAGCCGGCGAACACCGGCAGGCCCACGCAGCCCAGCAGAATGTAGATGAGCACCGCCAGCGTGCCCCGTTTGCCGCCCAGCACGCCTACGGCAAGGAACACGCCGAAGGTTTGCAGGGTGAAGGGCACCACATAGGGGACGGAAATCCAGGAGCACACCGCCATAACCACTGCGAACATCGCAATGTAGGCCATATCCCGGACGGAAAGCTTGGTTTTGTTTTCCATGGAAGATACCTCCAAATTCATTTCGTTGGGAGTATAGCATGGCGGAAATGAATTGTCAACTAAAAAATTTTAGAAGGTTTACAATCGAAGCAAAAGCCTTCCCCTCCAGGGAAGGCTTGCTTGGGTTTGAGATCGGAGAACGATACCGAGCATCGCCCATTGGTGTAACGACAACACACCAGCCTGGGCACGCATTGGTTGGCGGCACTGCCGCCCGCATTGTCAGCGGCGACTCGCCGCAAAAAGGCTCCCGAAAAATCGGGAGCCTTTGGAAATGTATCCGATTAGGCCTTGCCGTCGGAGCCCAGAACGTGGATGATCTTGTGAGCAACCATGTCCTTGACAGCCTGACGGGCGGGCTTCAGGTACTGGCGGGGATCGAAGTGATCGGGATGCTCGGCAAAATACTTGCGGATGTTGCCGGTCATAGCCAGACGGATGTCGGAGTCGATGTTGATCTTGCAGACAGCCAGCTTGGCAGCCTCACGCAGCTGATCCTCGGGGATACCGATGGCGTCGGGCATATTGCCGCCGTAGGTGTTGACCATCTTCACGAACTCCTGAGGCACAGAGGAGGAGCCATGCAGAACGATGGGGAAGCCGGGCAGGCGCTCGATAACGCCGTGCAGCACGTCGAAGCGCAGGGGAGGGGGAACCAGAATGCCGTCGGCATTGCGGGTGCACTGAGAAGCCTTGAACTTGTAAGCGCCGTGGCTGGTGCCGATGGCGATGGCCAGGGAGTCACAGCCGGTGCGGGAGACGAACTCTTCGACTTCCTCGGGGCGGGTGTAGCTTTCCTTGCCGTGCTCAACAGCGACCTCGTCCTCAACGCCGGCCAGAGTGCCCAGCTCGGCCTCGACCACGACACCGTGATCGTGGGCGTACTCAACGACCTTCTTGGTCAGGGCGATGTTCTCCTCGAAGGGCTTGGAGGAAGCGTCGATCATGACGGAGGTAAAGCCGCCGTCGATGCAGCTCTTGCACAGTTCGAAGGAATCGCCGTGGTCCAGGTGCAGAGCGATGGGGATCTGGGGATTCTCGATGACAGCGGCCTCAACCAGCTTCACCAGATAGGTGTGGTTGGCGTAGGCGCGGGCACCCTTGGAAACCTGCAGGATGACGGGGGAGTTCAGCTCACCGGCAGCTTCGGTGATGCCCTGAACGATTTCCATGTTGTTGACATTGAAAGCGCCGATGGCGTAGCCGCCGTCGTAGGCCTTCTTAAACATTTCCTTTGTAGTTACGAGAGGCATTGGTATCAATCCTTTCTTTTGTCGCAGGCCTTGCGCCTGCCGTTTCACAGTTCATTATATCACAATTTCCGCGTTTTTCAATACCAATCTTCATAGAATCACAACGGCTGTATGAATGCTGTCCTTGGTCCTGTTTTCAAAGGGCTTACTCAGTGAGCCTGTTGCGCCAGTTCCGCGGTTCCCAAAACGGGAAGCTGATCTACAGTTCCGTAACTGACTCATGCAAGTGCCGTGGGAGCTTGAAGTGATACTGATTCTCTTTTAAAATGTTTAATCAATCCTGATTAAACATTTTATTAGAGAATCATATGAGACGGGAATATGTGATTTTCTATTCCGAAAATCACATATTCGGCAACGCTATCAGGCGGTGCCTTCTCGATAAAAATCGAACATTTTTATCGAGAATTAGTATGAGAAGTTGAAATCGCGAAATGTTACTTTTGCTCACACGCCTAACGTCTCAGTGCATCACGCGTATTTGCTCACCACTGCTGCCATCTGCTCAAACTGCGCCTCCATGTCGGCTACCAGCTTGAACTGGGTGCGGCAGCGGTCAAGATTCTGCTCGGGATAGTGGATACGGAAATAGTGGTCGCCGTCTAAGTAGTCCGTCAGGAACCGGATGCCGCATTCCAGCGTCATGAGCCGGGCACCCCAAGGCAGGTATTCCAGTTCAGCCGGTGTCAGGCTGCCCCTGGCTCCCTCCAGAAAGCCCCGGGTGTAGACCTCGTACAGATCGATGTCAAAATTGACCTTGCTCAGGTCCTTCTCGTCCTCTGCGCTGTGGTTTGCACCGAAGCGGATGGAGTCGCCGAAGTCGTTGATGGAAAGACCCGGCATGGTGGTGTCCAGATCGATGACGCAGATGCCCTCACGGGTGTCCCGGTCAATGAGGATGTTGTTGAGTTTGGTGTCGTTGTGGGTGACCCGCAGGGGCAGCTTGCCGCTGCGCAGCGCTTCCAGCGCCACGGAACAGTCCGCTTTCCGATCCAGCACGAACTGAATCTCTTTCCGAATGTCCTTTGCCCTTCCCAGCTTGTCGGAAGCCAGCGCAGCTTCGAATTTGGCAAACCGATCCTCGGTGTTGTGGAAGTTCACGATGGTCTCGTGCAAGGTAGCGGCGGGATAGCCCTGCAGCAGGTACTGGAACCGGCCGAAGGCCCGGGCAGAGGCCTCGAACAGCTCAGGGGTGGCGGACTGGAAGCAGTCGGTATTTTCGATGAAAGGGGTCAGCCGCCAGACCTTCCCATTGGAATCGGTATAAAAGTCCTTGCCGTCTTTGGTTTTCACCAGTGACAGGGTCTCCCGCAGGGGATCGCCGCCGGCGGCGATCACTTTTTCCCTTAAATAAGAGGTAATTCCAATGAAATTTTCCATCAGCTCCTCCGGGTGGGGGAAGGCCGCGCTGCTCAGGCCCTGAAGAATGAATCGGACGGCGTCCCCCTCCTGGGGCTGGCAGATGACGCAAAAGGTGTCATTGATGTGTCCCTGCCCATATCGCACCGCGCCCAGCAGGGTGGCGGGGAACTCGTAAGCCGCGAGAACCTCGGCAAGAATCGGGTCGTTCTGGGGAATGGAAATCTGTGACATGGCTGGCTCCCTCCTATAATTCGGGTCGGTTTAACGGAAATCCGCACATAAATAGTTGATTTATGCAAATTTCAGTTATTTCCCGCCCCATTTTTTCTTCAGTATAGCACAGGGAATCTCATGATGCAACAATTTTTCGTATGAAAATACGACTTTTCTGATTTGGGAAATTGTACAATTTGAAGACGTGTGAATTGTTGAATCATCCAATTTTGTGTAATTCGTCGAAAACCGGCGGATATTTCCGCGAAATTACATTGACTTATCCTTTTTTTGCTGTATACTAATAGCAGATACCACTTGTCATGCAAAATGGCAAACGCATCTGTAACGATTGGCTTTTCCAGCGCTCAGCGCTGTGGATTGCATATACCAATACAAATGGAGGACATAAGATGAAGAAGATTATCGCTATGCTGCTGGCTCTGGTCATGGTTCTGGGTCTGGCAGCCTGCGGCGGCTCCTCTGCCCCCGCTGCTACTGAGGCCCCCGCCGCTGCCGCTCCTGCTGCCACCGAGGCCGCCGCTCCCGCCGCTTCCGGCGAGAAGACCACCGTCACCATGATCGCTGCCCAGTACGGTCCCAAGACCGGCGACTGGTGGGCTGACTTTGTTGCCAAGTTCAACGAGGCCAACCCTGGTGTTGAGCTGGTTGTTGACGTCGTTTCCTGGAACGACATCTACACCGTCGTCAATACCCGTATCGCCAACGGCCAGGCTCCCGACCTGCTGAACATCGACGTTTTCGCCGATTATCAGGCTGACGGCCTGCTGCTGCCCGCCGAGGAGTGGTGCTCCGCTGAGACCTACGCCAAGTTCTACCCCGCTTTCCTGGATCAGTCCGTGGTTGACGGCGTTGTCTGGGCCGTTCCCGACCTGGCTTCCGCCCGTGCCATGTACTACAACAAGGACATCCTGGAGCAGGCTGGTGTCGCCGTTCCCACCACCTGGGAAGAGCTGACCGCCGCCTGTAAGACCATCAAGGAGAAGTGCCCTGACATCTACCCCTGGGGCATTGATATGACCACCGATGAAGGCCAGGCTGCGTTTGCCTACTACACCTGGGGCAACGGCGGCGGCTTCGTGGATGACAATGGCGAGTGGATTCTGAACTCCGCCGAGAACGTGGCCGCTGTTGAGTACGCTGTGGGCCTGGTGAACGCCGGTCTGACCAACTCCGACCCCGCCAACAACACCCGTTACGACCTGCAGGATCTGTTCTGCGCCGGCAAGCTGGCTATGATGATCGCCCCCAACGCCCTGTCCGCTCAGGCCGGTGAGGCTGGCGTCAACTATGGCTTCGCCGCCATCCCCAATAACTCCGGCACCTCCGTCTCCGCCGGCGTTATGGACCGCATCATGTGCTTCGACAATGGTCAGTCTGACGAGCAGATGGCCGCCATCACCGCTGTGGTTGATGCTTTCTACGACGATGAGCCCTACTCCGACTGGGTTCTGATGGAAGGCTTCCTGCCCGCCACCTCCGCCGGTGGCGAGGCCTGTGCCGCCGCTGATCCCGCCATGGGCGCCTGGATCGACATCGTTGGCTCCGCTAAGTTCTACCCCACCGCCAAGGCTGAGTGGGCTGACGTCAAGCAGGGCGTTATCGATGTGGAGCAGCAGGCTCTGCTGGGCGGCAACGTTCAGGAGCTGCTGGATAACCTGCAGGCTGAGATCGCCGGTTAATCTTCGGATACCTGCAAATCACGGCATGATCTAGCATAAGAGGTGGGCCGGGCGTTTGGCCCGGCCCACTTTGATTGCAGCCTCTTTCAAAGTGTTGCAAGGAAAGGCCGCATTTTGAAAGTGGCTGCACATTTTCCCGCCGCTTATCCCCCGCGCATTTCTAAAGAAACAGGGAGGTACAAAACGTGAAACAAAAAAGGCCTTATACGCTTCTGAATAAGGCGGAGCCCTACCTTTGGATTCTGCCCAGTGTCATTCTGATGGCGATTTTCATCATCGTGCCCATCGGCTTTGTATTCCGCATGGCTTTCAGCCAGGTCACCAAGGCCGGACTCGTGAAGGGCTTCTGCGGCTTCGATAACTTTGCGAAGGTTCTGAAAAGTGCCAAATTCGGCATGGTTCTGAAAAACACCATCATCTGGACCATTATGGTTGTGGTGCTGTCCACGGTTTTGGGCTTCATTCTGGCGCTGATTCTGAACAACGAGTTCAAGGGCCGCAAGATCGCCCGTGCCATCGTGGTATTCCCCTGGGCTACCACCCTGGTCATTCAGGCTTCCGCCTGGAAGTTCATCATCAACACCGACTACGGCGCACTGAACACATTGCTGAAATCTCTCGGCATTATCCAGCAGAATGTGAACTGGACCCCCACTCCCGAGGCCTTCTTCGCCTGGGAGATTGCCTGTGGTATCTTCGTCACCATTCCCTTCGTCTGCTTCACCGCCCTCAGTGGTCTACAGAGCATTGATTCCAGCTACTATGAGGCCGCGACTGTTGACGGCGCCAGCTACTGGCAGAAACTCTTCAACATCACCCTGCCTCTGGTCAAGCCCAGCCTGACCGTAGCTACGGTGCTGAACATCATCTACGTGTTCAATTCCTTCCCCATCGTCTGGACCATCACCAAGGGCGACCCCGCCAGCCGCACCGACACACTGGTTACTTACCTCTATAAGCTGGCCTTCTACAACGGCAAGCAGGGCGAAGCCGCCGCCGTTTCCGTCATCGGCTTCCTGATTCTGCTGGTCTGTGCCAGCTTCTACATGGTTTCCACCCTGAAGAAAGGAGATGAATGATTATGGCTGACAACGTTCGCGTAAACTATGGCAAACTGCTGAGCCGCATCCTGCTGTATTTCGCGGTGGCCCTCATCTGCCTGTTCATTCTGTATCCCTACTTCGTCATGGTCTGCACTGCCCTGAAGAGCCGGTCCGAGATTTTTGCCATGAACGGCACCATCTTCCCCATTGATGTCATGTGGTCCAACTTCATTGACATCTGGCAGAAGGCTCCCATGGCCCGGTATATGCTCAACTCCATCATCATCGCCGCCGGCTCCACGGCCATTGCCATGGTCTGTGGCATTCCCGCGGCATATGCTCTGGCCCGTATGAAGTTCAAAGGTCAGACTGCTTTCCTGGGCTTCATTATCGTGTCTCAGATGTTTGCTCCTGTGGTTCTGCTGATCGGCATTTACAAGGTCATGCAGGTTCTGGGCCTGACGAACTCTCTGCTGGGTCTCATTTTCATCAACGCCGCTTTTAACCAGGCCTTCACCATCTGGCTGCTGCGGGGCACTTTCCTGTCCATCTCCGCCGAGATGGAGCAGGCTGCCACCATCGACGGCTGCAACCGCATTCAAGCGATGATGAAGATTCTGCTGCCCGTTGCCGCCCCCGGCATCGTCACCACCCTGATTTTTATCTTCATCAACGCCTGGAACGAGTACACCGTGGCGCTGTGTCTGATCTCCACCGAGACCATTAAGCCTCTGACCGTCGGTATCAACATCTTCAACGGCTACAACATGATCGAGTGGCAGTATCTGTTTGCCGCGTCCATCTTCGCCATTGTCCCCGTGGTCATCCTCTTCATGTCCATTGAGAAGAATCTGACCAGCGGCCTCACCGCCGGCGGCGTCAAGGGCTAAGTCCAAGCAATCCCGGCGGATTCCCGTTTTTGCGGAATCCGCCGGATTTTTCCATTTGAGCGTGACATTTTCCGAAAACCGTGGTATTATACTCTCGGCTCCCCCTTTGGGGGAGCAGTCAGCACAAGCTGACTGAGGGGGTGTCTCCCAATACGATGGGACACCTCATCCGTCTTCGCTTCGCGAATCCACCTTCCCCAAAGGGGAAGGCAAGAATACAGGAGGAAATATCAATGACCTATCAGGAAGTTCTCAGCAATGCCCGGGAGGCAATGAGCAAGAACTGCAAGGCCTGTCCCGTGTGCAACGGCAGAGCCTGCACCAACCATGTTCCCGGCCCCGGCGCCAAGGGCATTGGCGACACCGCTATCCGCAACTTTGACAAGTGGCAGGAGATCCGTGTCAACATGGACACCATCTGCGAGGGCGGCGAACCAGATACCTCTTTGGAGCTTTTCGGCAAGCACTTCCGTTTCCCCTTCTTCGCCGGCCCCGTAGGCGCGGTGACCATGCACTATTCCGATAAGTACGACGACATGGCCTACAACAACATCCTCGTCAAGGCCTGCGCCGAAAACGGCATCGCCGCTTTCACAGGTGACGGTCTGAACGCCACCGTCATGAAGGTTGCCTGTGAAGCCATCGCCGCTTCCGATGGCATGGGTGTGCCTACCGTCAAGCCCTGGAATCAGGAGACCATTGCCGAGAAGATGACCATGGTCAAGGCCTCCGACAGCTTCGCCGTGGCCATGGACATCGACGCCGCAGGTCTGCCCTTTCTGAAGGGCATGAATCCCCCCGCCGGCAGCAAGACCGTGGAGCAGCTTTCCGAGATTGCCAAGATGGCAGGCAAGCCCTTCATCATCAAGGGCGTCATGACTGTCAAAGGCGCTCTGAAGGCCAAGGAGGCCGGTGCCGCCGCCATTGTGGTCAGCAACCACGGCGGACGTGTCCTCGACCAGTGCCCCGCTACCGCCGAGGTCCTGCCCGGTATTGTGGACGCCCTGAAAGGCAGCGGCGTCAAGGTGCTGGTGGACGGCGGCATCCGCAGCGGTGTGGACGTGTTCAAGGCCCTGGCCCTGGGCGCGGACGCGGTGATCATCGCCCGGCCCTTCGTTTCCGCGGTCTATGGCGGTGCGGAAGAAGGCGTGAAGCTGTACATCGACAAGATCGGCGGCGAGCTGGCGGACACCATGTCCATGTGCGGTGCCAAGACCCTGACGGACATCACCCGCGACATGATCTTTGTGAAATAATTCTTTATTTCTCTGGACGGCACTCACACCGCCCACAACGGGAAGCATGATTTGCCATGCTTCCCGTTTTTTATGCGTTTTGCGCATATTGCATAATGTGAACAATTTATGAATGATAATTTTGTCACATGCTACAAATCTTTTCGTTCGGGGACATTTGTACTTCACAAACGGACATCATCGATGTATAATGACGCCGTTATCACGCCTGTGCCAAAATTCGACGCAAAAAGCAGAGAGGAACGCCTATGGAAATCGACCTGGAACAGCGGCTGAATAAGCTGCTGGATGCCTATTCTCACCTGTATGATATTGACCGTGACGTGTGCGTAGAGGACACGGTATACCCCGCCATGGCCACCTATTATCTGCGGGATGAGAATTATCTGATTTCCAGGCAGCACGTCCTGTCGGCAGTGGAGCAACACGAATATCTGTACTTTCTGCTGGCCGACCATCTTTGTGCCGATGACCTGCAAGCGCACATTGACCGCACCAAAGCGGCAGGCCTTGCACTGGTTCATCCCCACAAGGAGCATATGTTTTCCAACGTCGGATTGGTGGTGCTGGCGAACACCATTGCCCCGGAGGCGAAGAAGCTCATTAAGCGCACCCACTTCCGGAAGAACTATCTGCTGAGCCTCCACGGCTGGACGGAGTATCAGTTGGCAGCTATGGAAACATCCACCAATTACTTCTTTTCCAACCCAGCCGGGAAGGAAGTCCGGAAGAATCTGGAGAGCAATTTCGCTCCCAGAGAACCTAAGAAGGGAGTAAACAAAAAAGTATGAATGGTCTTGTTCTTCTGATCATCTGCTGTGCCGCTCTGCTTGCCGGTTACGTCTTCTACGGCCGCTACCTGTGCAAGAAGTGGGGCGTCGGCGAAAACGATCAGCCCACCCCCGCCCACACCATGGAGGACGGCATCGACTATGTCCCCGCCAAGGCTCCTGTGCTGATGGGCCATCACTTCTCCTCTATCGCCGGTGCCGGCCCCATTACCGGCCCCATCAGCGCCGCTGCTGCCGGCTTCGGCTGGGGCGCCTGCGCGCTGTGGATTGTCATTGGCGGCATCTTCTTCGGCGGTGTCCATGACTTCGGCGCCCTGTTCGCCTCCATCCGTCATGGCGGCAAGTCCATCGGCGAGATCATCTCCGCCAACATGAGCACCCGCGCAAAGCGGCTGTTCCTGATCTTCTCCTACCTGACCCTGATTCTGGTCGTGGCTGCCTTCGCCTCCATCGTGGCCGGCACCTTCGGCGCCACCTTCGACGAGTCTGGTGCTGTTGATGTGGCTAAGTCCCTGTCCAACGCCCGGGTCGCCATGGTTTCCCTGCTGTTCATCGTCATTGCCATCATCTTTGGCTTTGCCGTGTACCGCCGCAATGTCTCCATGGGCACCGCTTCCGCAGTGGGCGTTCTGGCCATCGTCGCCATCATCGCCGTCGGCATGAACTTCCATCCTATCTACCTGTCTAACTCTACCTGGATGTGGATCGTGGGCGTTTACATCGCCGTGGCTTCCGTTGCTCCCGTGTGGATCCTGCTGCAGCCCCGTGACTACCTGTCCTCCTTCCTGCTGTACGCTATGCTGGCTCTGGCCGTTATCGCTGTCGTCATGGGCCGTCCTTCCATGGACAGCATGCCCGTGTTCCAGAGCGCCGAGTCCACCACCCCCGTGTTCCCCGTTCTGTTCACCACCATCGCCTGCGGCGCTATCTCCGGCTTCCACTCTCTGGTGTCCTCCGGCACCACCTCCAAGCAGCTGGATAAGGAGACCGATGCCAAGCCCATCGCTTACGGCGGTATGCTGCTGGAGTGTGTGCTGGCTGTCCTGACCCTGTGCGCCGTTGCTTACGCCTACAGCTGGAACGCTGCCAACCCTGACAGCGCTCTGAAGGGTGCCACCGCTATCTTCGGCGGCGGTATCGCCGGCATGATCGATCCTTCCCGGGGTGCTGTGTACGAGGTTCTGTACACCCTGCTGGTTCTGACCTACTCCGCTTTCTGCCTGACCTCTCTGGACACCGCCACCCGTCTGGCTCGGTTCATGTTCCAGGAGTTCTGGGTTGACAGCAACAAGGGTGAGACCCCCGAGACTGTCACCGGCTACAAGAAGGTTCTGTCCAATCCCTACGTCGCCACCATCATCACCGTGGTGCTGGGCATCCTGCTGGGCATGAACGGCTACGGCAAGATCTGGGCGCTGTTCGGCTCCGCCAACCAGCTGCTGGCCGCTCTGGGCCTGCTGGCCGTTGCCACTTGGCTGAGCAACATCGGCAAGGACAACAAGATGTTCCTGCTGCCCATGGCCTTCATGCTGTGCGTCACCATCGCCTCCCTGTTCATCAACACCAAGACCCAGCTGGCTACCATTGCCAAGGGCGGTGCTGACTGGGGCCCCTACGCACAGGTCATTCTGGGCGTGCTGCTGATCGTTCTGGCCGTTGTCCTCGCCATCGAGGGTGTTATGACCATCTGCAAGCAGTACAAGGCTCACAAGACTGCCGCGTAATCCAACAAACCAAAAACACCGGATGCTTCGGGCATCCGGTGTTTTTTGCGGTGAGGCGCCGCTGACATTGCGTTATACTAATTCTTGATAAAAAGATTTAATCAGCAGCGCAGGGATATTGGTGCAAGACAAGGCAGAGGAATGCAGCCATACTGTATGTATGGCAAGTGACGATAACGCAGTATTTCACCAATAGTCCAAGCTGATATTAAAGATTTAATCAAGAATTAGGGCAGCACCGCATAATGGGGCAAGGAGATTCGGTGAGAGATTTTGACCCAAGCGAAAGTATGGAAAATGCGGGAATACTGGATGTATTTCCCATTTTTCATGCTGCACGATTGGGGCAAAAGATCCGCCGAAGCCCGCTGCTCCCATTGTGCGGTGTTGCCTTAGTATTACAAGTCCATTCTGTAATCGTTGCACCATTGGGCCCGCTCGGTAACGCCACCTATTTGTCAGCGCGGCAATCCATTCCTCGCCAGGATTCATACAGTTTGCCCACTTGCGATTTTCCAAAAAATGACTATAATAGAGCTGTTGCGCATCTCCACCCTCAACTCCAAGCTCCTCACTTCAAACTCCAAACTCATAACGGAGGTGTTTTTCTTGGCCCGCCAAAATCAGAGTATGCTGGAAGGCCCGCTGTTTCCCAGCATTATCCGTTATACCGTCCCCATCATCCTCACCAGCCTTTTACAGCTGCTGTTCAATGCCGCCGACCTTGTAGTGGTGGGCCGGTTCTGCGGCAGCGTCAGCGTTGCCGCCGTTGGCTCCACCGGTGCCATCACCAACCTGATGGTAAATTTCTTCATCGGTCTGTCCGTCGGTGCAGGCGTTTCCGTTGCCCATGGCCTCGGCAGCCGTGAGGACACTGTGGTGAGCAATACCGTACACACCGCCCTGCCCACCGCCATCCTCAGCGGTCTGTTCCTCACCGTTGTGGGCGTGAGTTTCTCCAAGACCTTCCTGCGCATGATGGGCACCCCGGAAAACGTCCTGCCGCTGTCCTCCGTCTATATGCAGATCTACTTCGGCGGCATCACCTTCGGCATGGTCTACAATTTCTGCGCCGCCATACTCCGTGCCGCCGGAGACACCAAAAGCCCCCTGATCTATCTGACCATCGCCGGTGTGGTGAACGTGATCCTGAACATTTTCTTCGTCACGGTGCTCCACATGAACGTGGCGGGCGTGGCCCTTGCCACTACCATCTCCCAGGGCATCTCGGCAGTACTGGTCACCCGGGCGCTGATGAAGCGCACCGATGCCTGCCGCCTGTATCTGAATAAAATGAAGTTTCACAAGGCCCAGCTGGCAAAAATCCTTCGCATCGGTTTGCCTGCCGGTATCCAAAGCTCCCTGTTTTCCATCTCCAACGTGCTGATCCAGTCCTCGGTGAACTCCTTCGGCGATGTATTCATGTCCGGCAGCGCCGCCTCCTCCAATATTGAGGGCTTCGTCTATGTGTCCCTGAACGCCTTCCACCAGACGGCAGTGAATTTCATCGGCCAGAACGCCGGTGCCCGGAAGTACCGCCGTGTTCACCAGACGCTGCTTATCTGCCTTGGCTGCGTCACAGTGGTGGGGCTGGTTCTCGGCTCTCTCGCCTGCTTCTTTGGGCGGCAGCTGCTGAGCATCTACATCACCGACTCTCCCCAGGCGATTGAGTACGGCCTGGTACGGCTGGGATACATCTGCCTGCCCTATTTCCTTTGCGGCCTGATGGACGTGTCCACCGGCGCTCTGCGGGGTCTGGGTGCCTCTGTGGTGCCCATGGTCATCTCCATTCTCGGCGTCTGCGGTCTGCGCATCTTCTGGATCTACACCATTTTTCAGGTCTACCATACCCCGGATTGTCTGTTCTTTTCCTACACTGTCTCCTGGGTCATTACCTTCCTGTTCCAGATGGCGGCATTCCTTCTGGTATGCCGAAAGCTCCCAAAAGAAAACGCTCCTGCCGCATAAAAACAGCTGTCATTCCAAGTCAGTGCGCACACTGGTTCGGAATGACAGTTTCTTTTTTATTTTGTCATCTTCTCCTGCTTGACCTTGTGGTCAATGATGTGGCGGCTGGCCAGCTCTGCCCGGATGTCCTCCACGGAGATGCCCATCTGCACCATCAGCACCAGGACATGGTAGGCAAGGTCGGCGATCTCGTAAATGGTCTCCGCCTTGTCCTCGGCCTTGCCGGCGATGATGACCTCGGTGCTCTCCTCGCCCACCTTCTTGAGAATTTTGTCGAGGCCCTTCTGGAAGAGGTAGGTGGTGTAGGACCCTTCCGGCAGCTCCTTCTTCCGGCTCTGGAGTAGCTGATACAGCCCTTCCAGCTTGAACTTTTCCGTCTGCTCGCCCAGCACGGGATTGTGGAAGCAGCTTTCCTCCCCGGTGTGGCAGGCGGGGCCGTCCTTCTTCACCCGCACCTCCAAAGCATCCCCGTCGCAGTCGGCGGTGATGGATACGATGTGCTGGTAATTGCCGCTGGTCTCCCCTTTCAGCCACAGCTCCTGCCGGGAGCGGCTCCAGAAGCAGGTCAGCTTTTTCTCCATGGAAATTTGCAGGCTCTCCCGGTTCATGTAGGCCAGGGTCAGCACCTTCCCCGTCTCGTCGTCCACCACGATGGTGGGGATCAACCCTTTTTCGTCAAATTTCAGTTCGTCCAGATTCATATTTATAACCTCACAGGAATGTCTTTTTCTTTGAGAAGCGCTTTCAGTTCCGGAATTTTCACCGTCCCGAAGTGGAAAATGGAGGCCGCCAGACCCGCGTCCACCTTGGGCAGGGTTTCAAATAATGTGACAAAATCCTCGGCACAGCCCGCGCCGCCGGAGGCGATCACCGGCACGTCCACCGCATTGGAAACCGCTTCCAGCATTTCTAAATCAAAGCCGCCCTTTACGCCGTCGGTGTCGATGGAGTTGAGCACCACTTCCCCCGCGCCGTTGTCAACGCAGCGTTTGATCCAGGAAATCGCCTCCATGCCGGTGTCCTCCCGGCCGCCTTTGGCAAAAACCCGGAACTGGCCGCCCACCCGCTTGACATCGGAGGACAGCACCACGCACTGGTCACCATACAGCCGGGCCGCGTCATGCACCAGCTGGGGATTGCGGATGGCCCCGGAGTTGACGCTGACCTTATCCGCCCCGCATTTGAGCACCCGGTCAAAATCATCCAGGGTGTTGATGCCGCCGCCCACGGTCAGGGGAATGAAGATGGTGGAAGCCACCTCGGTGAGAATGTCCGTGAACAGCTTCCGCCCCTCGGCAGAGGCAGTGATGTCGTAGAATACCAGCTCGTCCGCACCGTTGTCACTGTAGAATTTGCCCAGCTCCACCGGGGAAGACACGTCCTGCAGCCCCTGAAAATTGGTGCCCTTCACCACCCTGCCGCTCCGCACGTCCAGACAGGGAATAATTCGTTTTGTGATCATTTTGCCGCCTCCACCGCTTCTTTTAAGTCCACCGCGCCGATGTAGTAGGCCTTGCCAATGATGGCCCCGTGAAGCTTCATTTCCGCCAGAGCCTTCACGTCCTCCATAGACGATACGCCGCCGGAGGCGATCAGGTCAATGTCGAATTTTGCCGACAAGTCCCGGTACAGCTCCCGGTTGGTGCCCTTCATGGCCCCGTCCCGGGAAATATCGGTGCAGATAATGGTCTTGATCCCCAGATTCTGCATTTGGATGAAGAAATCCTCTGCTTTCAAATCGGAAGTCTCCGTCCAGCCCTTGATGGCTACAAAGCCGTCCTTTAAATCCACGCCCACCGCAATTTTTTCGCCGTATTTGGCAAGGGCCTCTTTCAGAAAGTCGGGATCCTTTACGGCGGCGGTGCCCAAGATCACCCGGCTGACACCGATAGACAGATAACTGTCTACCGTCTCCATGTCCCGGATGCCGCCGCCCACTTCAGCAAACAGTCCCGTGGTTTCGACAATCTTTGCAATAGTGGAAAGGTTAGCGGGTCTGCCGATTTTAGCCCCCTCCAAGTCCACCAGATGGATGTGGCTGGCCCCGGCGGCGGCAAAATCCTTCGCAACGGACACAGGGTCGTCGCTGTAGACCGTCATCTGTGCGTAGTCGCCCTTGAAAAGCCTGACGGCCTTGCCGCCGTAGAGATCGATAGCAGGATAAATGTACATATCAAACCTCCGCGAATTTCCGCAGGATGGACAGCCCTACATTGCCGCTCTTTTCCGGATGGAACTGACAGCCGTAGATATTTCCTTTTTCCACGGCGGCAGTGATGGGGATGCCGTACTCCGTTAGGGCAGACAGAGAATCTTCGCAGTTTTCCGCGAAAAAAGAGTGAACAAAGTAGACATACTGCCCGCTCAGGCCCTCTAAAAGAGTGCCGCGCCGTACATCCAGCGCGTTCCAGCCCATGTGGGGGATTTTCAGTTCCTTGGGAAGCCGTCCTTCCATAGGGACGACCTGTCCTTTCAGAAGTCCCAGCCCTTCATGGCAGCCGTATTCGTAGCTTCTTTCAAACAGCAGCTGCATTCCAAGGCAGATGCCCAGCAGCGGCTTTCCCTGTGCTGCCTGCGCCCGGACAAACTCCGCCATGCCGGAATCTCTCAATTTTTTTGCCGCGTCCTCGAAGGCCCCCACACCGGGCAAAATCAGCCGGTCGGCCTTTGCAAGCTCTGCCGCGTTGCCGCTGACAAAGGCCTCCTCGCCGATGGCTTTGCAGGAGGAGCACAGGGAAAACAGGTTTCCCACGCCGTAGTCGATAATGCCGATCATCACAGCACCCCCTTGGTGGACGGGATCTCATTGCTGCCGGTCAGTGAAACCGCCGCTTTCAGCGCCCGGCCTACGGACTTGAAGGCTCCCTCCACGATGTGATGGGAGTTCGTCCCTGCCAGCTGCCGCAGATGCAGGCTCATGGGGCAGTTCCGGGTGAAGCCAAGGAAAAATTCCTCCACCAGCTCCGTGTCAAAGGTGCCGATTTTTTCCGTGGGGACATCCAGTCCATAGCACAGGCAGCTTCTGCCGGAAATGTCCACCGCACTGAGAATCAGGGCCTCGTCCATGGGGAGCAGGAAGCTGCCGTAGCGGGTGATGCCCCGTTTGTCCCCCAGCGCAGCCTGAAAGGCCTGCCCTAAGCAGATGCCGATGTCCTCCACGCTGTGGTGGTCGTCCACATGGGTGTCTCCGCTGCAAACAACAGTCAAATCAAATTTTCCGTGGGCAGCAAACAGGGTCAGCATATGGTCAAGAAAGCCAACCCCGGTATTGATTTCCGACTTGCCTGTTCCGTCCAGATTCAAGGTCAAAGAAATCTTGGTTTCCGCCGTATTTCTCTGAATTTCGCTGGTTCTCATAAAATAACCTCTTTCAGGGTGTCGATAAAGGTTTCCATCTGCTTCTTTGTGCCGATGGTGACCCGGTTAAACTGGCAGATCCGGGGGTTTGTGAAATGCCGCACCAGAATCCCCTTGGCTTTCAGCGTCTTGTACAACTCTCCGCCATCCATTTTGTCGGTTTTCATAAAAATGAAGTTGGCTTTGCTGGGAAGAACCGTAATGCCCAATTCCTCCAACTGCGCTGTCGTCCACGCCCGGGTTTCTTCAATTTTCCGGCATTTTTCCTGGTAGTAATCCTCCGCGTCCACGGTTTTTTCGCCCAGCAGCAGGGTCAGACGGTTGATATTGTAGGGATTGGTGGAATATTTGATCTTCTCCAGATCCGCGATGATCTCAGGACTGGCAAAGGCGTAGCCCAGACGTCCGCCGGCAAGGCACCGGGATTTGGAGAAGGTGCGGGTCACGAGAAGATTGTCGTATTTTTTGACCAGCGGCAGACAGGTCTCCCCGCCGAAATCCACGTAAGCCTCGTCAATGACCACAACTGCGTCCGGGTTCGACTTGACAATTTCCTCGATCTGCCACACCGGAATCGTCATGCCTGTGGGTGCGTTGGGGTTGGCAATGACCACCAGCTGGTTCTTGCCGCAATACTTCCGATAATCAACGGAAAAGTCACTTTCCAGCGGAATCTTCTCGGCGTTGATGGCGTAAAGCTCTGCAAAAACTTCATAAAATCCGTAACTAATATCCGGGAACACAGCCCCCTGTCCGCCGAAGGCCATAAAGGCGAAGTTGAGAACTTCGTCAGAGCCGTTGGACACGAACACGTTCTCTGGACGGACGCCATACAGCCCCGCCAGTTTTTCTTTGAGATTCTTCGCCGTGGGGTCAGAGTACAGCCGCAGCAGCTCCACCTGTTCAGCGTTCATGGCTTCCACCACGGAAGGGGCCGGGGGATAGGGGGATTCGTTGGTATTGAGCTTGATGTACTGCATATCCCGGGGCTGTTCGCCGGGGGTGTAGGCCTCCATGGACCGGTACTGTTCCTTCAGAAACCGGCTCATACCTCCCCCTCCTTCCGAACAAGAACGCTGCGCCCGTGGGCACGGAGACCCTCTTTTTCCGCAAAGGCCGCGATTTTCTCTGCCACATTCCCCAGTGCGTCGGCGGTATAATAGCTGAACTGGCTCTTTTTCACGAAATCATCCACACTCAGGGGGCTGGAAAACCGCGCCGTTCCGGAGGTAGGCAGGGTGTGGTTGGGGCCTGCAAAGTAGTCGCCCAGAGCCTCCGGACAGCTGCGGCCCATGAAGATGGAACCAGCGTTTTTCACCGCGTCTAAGTAAGAGAAGGGATCGTCCACCATCAGTTCCAGATGCTCCGGGGCGATCTCGTTGGCGATTTCAATGCCCGCCATCAGACTGTCCGCCACAATAATTTTGCCGTTGTTTTCAATAGAGGCCCGGGCGATCTCCTCCCGGGGCAGCTTCGGTAGCTGACGCTCCAGTTCCTCAGCAACCGCCGCCGCCAATTTCTCACTGTCCGTCACCAGCACCGCGCTGGCAAGTTTATCGTGCTCAGCCTGACTTAAGAGATCTGCCGCCACATGGACGGGGTCGCTTTTCCCATCGGCAATCACCAGAATCTCACTGGGCCCCGCGATCATATCGATGGACACCATGCCGAAAACCTGCTTCTTGGCTTCCGCCACGAAGGCGTTGCCGGGGCCGACGATTTTATCCACCTTGGGAATGGATTCCGTTCCGTAGGCCAGTGCCGCAATGGCCTGGGCTCCGCCCACCTTGAAAATTCTATCCACCCCGGCGATGCTGGCCGCCGCCAGAATGGCGGGGCTCACCTTTCCGTCTCTGCCGGGCGGGGTCACCATAAGTATTTGGGGACACCCGGCGATTTTCGCGGGGATGGTGTCCATCAGCACCGTGGAGGGGTAAGCCGCCGTGCCGCCGGGGACGTAGACGCCCACCTTCTCAATGGGGGTCACCTTCTGACCCAGCACGATGCCGGGCTTGTCCGCGATCACAAAGCTGTTTCGCACCTGCCGGGAGTGGAACGCCCGGATATTCGCCGCCGCTTCCTTCAGAATCTCCAAAAAGCCGGGTTCCACCAGCGTCAGCGCTTCCTCGATTTCCTCTTTGGAGACTTCCAACGAGGTAAGCTCTGCCTTGTCGAATTTGGCGCAGTAGGCAAGCACCGCCTTGTCGCCGTTTTCGCGCACATCGTACAGAATGTCCGCCACAATGCCCGCTACGTCCACGGTAGGCGCGACCCGTGCGAAAATCTCAGAACTCGGCACCTGCCCGTATTTCATAATCTTAATCATTTTCCCTCCACCTGCTTCCGCAAACTCTCCCGAATGGCGCCCATCTGGGCATCCTTGAACTGGTAGCTGGCAACATTGGCAATGAGCCGGGCGCTGATGGGCACGATCTCCTCGTGCACCGCCAGATTATTTTCCCGCAGAGTCGTGCCCGTCTCCACAATATCCACAATGACATGGCTCAGGCCTAAGATCGGGGCCAGCTCAATGGAGCCGTTCAGGTGGATGATGTCGATGTCACGACACTTTCCGGCGTAGAAATTCCGGGTAATGTTGGGAAATTTGGTGGCGACCTTCAGGGTCTGCCCAACAGGGTCCCGGAAGTCCTTCTTACCCGCCACCGCCATGCGGCATTTGCCCATCTTTAAATCCAGCAGCTCGTAGACCTCCGGCTCGTATTCCAGCAGAATATCTTTGCCTACGATGCCAAGGTCTGCCGCACCGCGCTCTACATAGATCGCCACGTCCGAGGGCTTGACCCAGAAGTAGCGAACCATTTTTTCCGGGTTCTCAAAGATCAGCTTTCGGCCTGGGTCCTCAATGGCGGGACATTCATAGCCGCTGTTCTTTAGCATAGCGTAGGCCTTTTCGCCCAGTCTTCCCTTCGGCAGGGCAACGTTGATCCAATCCTTCATTGCGCCGCCCCTCCTTTTAATGTCACCAGATTCTTCCAGCTTCTTCCCTTGGGCGCGGTGGTAGCCACCAGCACGCTTCCGTTCTTCGATGCCGCTTTCGCCGCCCGGTTCACCTCAGCCAGGGGCACGGTGCCATCGTGGAGAACCAGGGTGTCCACATCAAAAGCGCCATCCTCCCGGTTCCGTTCCTGCAACAGATCCGCGTACACCGCGAAGCCAATGGCCCGGCTCTTTCTGCCCATTTTCCGGGGCAGCTTGTCGTACTGGCCGCCGGACAGGATGCTCTCCGGGATGCCCTCCAGGTACCCCCGGAACACCACGCCGCTGTAGTAGCCCAAATCGTTGCTGACGGAGAAATCCAGCCGCACACCTTCCACATAGCCCCGTTCCTTCAGCATTTCCAGCAGTGCCTTCAACTCTGCCACCGCCGCCTGCTCGGGTTCCCCCGTCAGGTACGGCAGCAGCGCTTCCAGCGCGTCCATGCCGCCCCGGCAGGCGGAGATAGCCTGCAACGTCTGCCAACCTTCCTCGTTCTCCCCGCACAAGGCCTTGAGGTCATGGGTATTCTTCTGCCGCAGGCAGGCCATCGCCTGCTTCTGCTTCACCTCATCAAAGCCGCAGCGCTCCAAAACCGCTGCCAGCAAGCCCATGTGGGAGATGTCCAGCACATACCGCCCGCCTAAGAGATCCAGACTCTTCGCCGCCAGCAGCACCGCCTCGGCGATGTCGTACTGCGTCAGATCACCCACGCATTCCAGCCCTGCCTGCATGATCTCCCGGTAGTCCCGGTAGACGTTCTCGCTATAGTAGACCTTCTGCACAACTCCCGGCTCCTCCGGGGCGTTCTTCACGATGGACAATGTCACATCGGGCTTGAGGGCCATGAGCTTGCCGCCCTCGCCGGAGAAAGTGATGATTTTATCGGAAATCAAAAAGTCCTTGTTGCGTACATACAGGTCGTATTCCTCGAACTGGCTCATTTTATAGGGGGCATAGCCATAGCGCTGGTACAGCCCCCGCAGAGCGAACACCGCCTGCTCCTCATTTCTCCAGATCTGATCCGTCGTCATTCAGTTTTCCCGCCTTTTTCAAATTATCAATGGCTTCCCGGTAGCCGCTGCCGTAGTTGAGACACCGGTTCACCCGGCTGATTGTGGCGGAGCTGGCTCCAGTGGCCTCCGACACCTCCAAATAGTTGCTGCCGCTGTCCAGCAGGCAGGCAACCCGCATCCGCTGGGAGATAGCCTGTAGTTCCTTAATGGTGCAGATATCCTCAAAGAAATGCCTGCAATCCTCCTGCGTGCGCAGGGTCATGACCGCTTCATAAAACAATTCTTCGTCACGGTGCCGCAGTTTTGTCATGGTGATATTCCTTTCCCCGTTTTTTGATAACTTTATCACTTTACACTACTAAAGTCAAGTCAAATTTTACAAATTTCACCATTCCATTTTGTGCGTTTGCATCAGAAACATCTGTCCGCCATAAAGGAACATTTTTCGTCTTCCCCTATTGACCTTCCGCTTGCGTGGTGGTAAAATGAAGCAAACACTTGGCTCCCCCTTGGGGGAGCTGGCAAAAATCTTTGATTTTTGACTGAAGGGGTTCCGTTCGGCAGCACCCCACCGTCAGCTCATTGGGCTGCCACCTCCCCAAAGGGGGGAGGCAAGAAGTACAAGATTAAGAGGTGTTTCCCATGGAAAAGAAAAATATCGACTGGAGCAGCCTGGGCTTCGGCTACGTCAAGACCGACAAGCGCTTTGTCTCCAACTATAAGGACGGTGCCTGGGACGCGGGCGTTCTGACCGACGACGCCACCATCACCATGAGTGAATGCGCCTGCGTTCTGCAGTACGCCCAGACCTGTTTTGAGGGCATGAAGGCCTACACCGCCGAGGACGGCCGCATTGTCTGCTTCCGCCCCGACCTGAACGCCGCCCGGATGGCACAGTCCTGCGCGCGTCTGAAGATGCCCGTCTACCCCGAGGATAAGTTCGTGGACGCGGTTGTCCAGACCGTCCGGGCCAACGCCGCCTGGGTTCCTCCCTTCGGCTCCGGCGCGACTCTGTACATCCGGCCCTTCATGTTCGGCTATGACTCCATCATCGGCGTCAAGCCCGCAAATGAGTACCAATTCCGGGTCTTTGCCACCCCTGTCGGCCCCTACTTCAAGGGCGGCGTGAAGCCCCTGACCGTCCGCATCTCTGACCTCGACCGCGCCGCCCCCCGGGGCACCGGTCACGTCAAAGCCGGTCTGAACTATGCCATGAGCCTTTATAACATCGTGGACGCCCACGAGAAGGGCTACGACGAGAACGTGTATGTGGACTCCGCCACCCGCACCCACATCGAGGAAACCGGCGGCGCCAACATCATCTTCGTCAAGGGCAACACCCTGGTCACCCCCAAGTCCGACACCATCCTGCCCTCCATCACCCGCCGCTCCCTGGTCTACGTTGCCAAGGAGTATCTGGGCATGGAGGTCGAGGAGCGCCCTGTGGCCCTTTCTGAGCTGGGCAACTTCACCGAGGCAGGCCTGTGCGGCACCGCCGCCGTGATTTCCCCCCTGGGCACCATTGTTGACCACGGCAAGGAAATCCACTACGCCGGTATGGGTCCCACCATCCAGAAGCTCTACGACACCCTCACCGGCATCCAGATGGGCCGCATCGAAGCCCCCGAAGGCTGGATTCAGGTCATCGAATAATCACACACCGGGGACGGTTTTCGTCCCCGGTGTTTATTCCCCTTTGGGGCAATGTCATCAACTTAAGCACCGGAGTACCATCTACCACTGTCATTGCGAGGAGCGCAGCGACGTGGCAATCCGTTTTCTCCTTGGTAACAGGTGCAAAAACGGGACGTTATAAGGGGAGCGGATTGCCGCACCAGTCTGCGGACTGGTTCGCAATGACACGGAAATCGGGCCCTGGTTCCTTAAGTTGATGGCATTGCCCTTTGGGGAAGGCTTTTTTACAATGTGTGCTTCACCGAAAGACTTTTGCATTTCCATGCTTGACACCCGGCGAAATTCGTGTTATAATCCACCACACATAGAGATAACGCTTTGAAGAGGATAAAGCAGTTTCCTTCCTCCTCCAGAGAGCTGCCGGGTGGTGCGAGGCAGCGGCGGGTGAAGCTGTATACTGGCCTCTGAGCGGCCTTGCCGAACGGTCTTTCCAAGTAGGCGGGACGGAGCCCGACCGATACAGCGGGAGACGGTTGTTGGACCGTCGTGAGGTGGCCGCGTTGTGCGGCAAGAAGAGTGGTACCGCAAGGTTTTTATGTCAGTAAAAGCCCTGTCTCTTTAGGATTGAAGAGGCAGGGCGTTTTTTTAGCCTTTGATCTTCAATACTAGAAAGGAAAGAGATAAAAAATGGTCACGATCGACAAAATCTTCCACGCTTCCGTGGTGCTCAAGGACATCATTCGTCCTACCCCTCTGGCCAAGGCATACGGCATCGCCGAGGACTGCGAGCTGTATTTAAAGCCCGAGTGCCTGCAAAAAACCGGCTCCTTCAAGCTCCGCGGCTCCGGCTACAAGATCGCCATGCTGTCTGACGAGGAGAAGGCCAAGGGCGTTATCGCCTGCTCCGCCGGCAACCACGCTCAGGGCGTGGCTCTCGCCGCCAGCAAGTGCGGCATCTCGTCCCTCATCTGCCTGCCGGACACTGCCCCCATTTCCAAGGTGGAGGCTACCAAGGGCTACGGCGCCCAGGTCTGTCTCGTCCCCGGCGTCTACGACGACGCCTACAACCGAGCGCTGGAACTGAAAGAGGAGCGGGGCTACACCTTCGTCCACCCCTTTGATGACGAGTACGTCATCGCGGGGCAAGGCACCATCGGCCTTGAGATCATGAACGAAATGAACGACGTGGACGCGGTGATCGTGCCCATCGGCGGCGGCGGACTGATCTCCGGCGTGGCCTGCGCCATCAAGTCCATCTCTCCCCATGTCAAGGTCTACGGCGTGCAGGCGGCGGGCGCTCCCAGCATGTTCAACGCTGTAAATCACGGCCACATGGAAGCCCTGGAAAAGGTTTCCACCATTGCCGACGGCATCGCCGTGAAGAAGCCCGGTGAAATTACCTACGAAATGGTGAAGAACTACGTGGACGACATCGCCCTTGTCACCGAGGACGAGATCGCCGCAGCCATTCTGGCTCTCATCGAAAAGCAGAAGATGATCGCCGAGGGCGCGGGGGCCGTCTCCGTTGCCGCCGCCATGTTCCACAAGTTCCCCCTTGAGGGCAAGAAGGTGGTCAGCCTGATCTCCGGCGGCAACATCGACGTGACCAGCCTGTCCCGGGTCATCGACCGGGGCCTGATGAAGTCCGGCAGAACCACCAATCTGCTCATTGAGCTGGCAGACAAGCCCGGCCAGCTGATGGAGGTATCCCGGATCATCGCCCATTGCGGCGGCAACGTGATCTCCGTCCACCATGAGCGCAACGGCGAAACCGAATCCATCAACGGCTGCTACCTGCGGCTGACCCTGGAGACCCGGAACTACGACCACGTTCAGCAAATCACCCAGGCCCTGAAAGACGCAGGGTTCAAGATAGTATAAAATATCCGCTTTTCCATTTCGCGCGCCCAGTCTTGGCTCCCTCTTTGGGGGAGCTGGCAAAAATCTTCGATTTTTGTCTGAGGGGGTGTCCTTCTTTCGACAAGGAACTCCCTCCGACTTCGCTGACGCTCAGCCACCTCCCTAATATAGGGGGGCAAGCGGCTCCGCCGCGAAAGAGAAAGGCATTACAAAAAGGAGAAAACGCATATGGATACCAGCAAATACGCAATCGGCTACTACCCGGCACCGGGCAGCCACTACAAGTGGGTACAGAAGGATCACATTGAAAAAGCCCCCCAATGGTGCAGCGTGGACCTACGGGACGGCAACCAGAGCCTGGTGATCCCCATGAGCTTGGAAGAGAAGCTGGAATTCTACCATATGCTGCTTCGCATCGGCTTCAAAGAGATCGAGGTAGGCTTCCCCGCCGCCTCCGAAACCGAATACGAGTTTCTGCGCACCCTGATTGAGAACAACATGATTCCGAAAGATGTGTCCGTGCAGGTGCTGACCCAATGCCGGGAGCACATCATCCGCAAGACCTTCGATGCCTGCAAGGGTGCCCCCAACGCCATCATCCACTTCTACAACTCCGTGTCCGTGGCCCAGCGGGAGCAGGTCTTCCGCAAGAGTAAGGAGGAGATCAAGCAGATCGCCGTGGAGGGCGCGAAGCTGGTCAAGAAGCTGGCAGCGGAATATGAGGGCAATTTCCGGTTTGAATACTCCCCCGAAAGCTTCACCGGCACCGAACCCGAATACGCTTTGGAGGTCTGCAACGCAGTCCTCGATGTGCTGGAACCCGGCCCTGACAACAACGTCATCATCAACCTGCCCGTCACCGTGGAAATGAGTATGCCCCACATCTACGCCAGCCAGGTGGAGTACATGAGCGAGAACCTCAAGTACCGCCAGTTCGTGACCCTCTCCCTGCACCCCCACAACGACCGGGGCACTGGCGTGGCGGATACCGAATTGGCCCTGCTGGCAGGCGCCGACCGGGTGGAGGGCACCCTGTTCGGCAACGGCGAGCGCACCGGCAACGTGGATGTCATCACACTGGCAATGAATATGTACTCCCACGGCGTGGACCCCATGCTTGACTTCTCCGATATGCCCGCCATCTGCAAGACCTATGAGGACTGCACCCGGATGCACGTCTATGAGCGCAGCCCCTACGCGGGCGCGCTGGTCTTCGCCGCTTTCTCCGGCTCCCATCAGGATGCCATTGCCAAGGGGATGCAGTGGCGGAAAGAAAAGAACCTCCACCGCTGGACGGTTCCCTACCTGCCCGTGGATCCTCAGGACATCAGTCGGACTTACGATGCTGATGTCATCCGGGTCAACTCCCAGTCCGGCAAGGGCGGCATCGGCTACCTTCTGGAACAGGCCTATGGCTACATTCTGCCGCCCAAGATGCGTGAGCATCTGAGTTACCAGTGCAAGGCCGTGTCTGACCACGACCACCGGGAGCTGAAAGCCGAGGACGTTCTGGCTATCTTCATGGACTGCTATCTGAACGTCCGCAGCCCTCTCGCCATTTCTGGCCTGCACTTCACCCAAAATGACAGCGGTGTGGAGGCCATCGTCACCTTCATGCGCCACGGTAGGGAAACCACGGTGCAGAGCCATGGCAACGGCTCTCTGGATGCGGTGAGTAACGCCCTGAAAGCCTACACCGGCGCAAGCTACACCCTGAAGGTCTACACTGAGCACTCCGTGCAGGAGCGCAGCTCCGGCTCCACCGCCGCCGCCTACATCGGTCTGGAAAGCCCCGAGGGCAAGATGTTCTGGGGCGCGGGCACCGACACCGACATCATTAAGGCCAGCGCCAGCGCGCTGGTAGGTGCGTTCAATAACATGACGAACGCCTAGTGCGCAGATACAAGATATTTTTCTCTGAATCTTGTCTCCTATCTTGTATCTTCTATCTTGTATCTATTCCGGAGGAATCACAATGGGTATGACATTAACACAGAAAATTCTCGCGGCCCATGCGGGGCTTGACCATGTAAATCCCGGCCAGCTGATCCGGGCCAAGCTGGACATTGTGCTGGGCAACGACATCACCACCCCCGTGGCCATCAACGAGTTTACGAAAAACGGCTTCAACACCGTGTTTGACAAAGATAAAATTGCCATCGTCCTTGACCATTTCGTCCCCAACAAGGACATCAAGGCCGCCCAGCAGAGTAAGCAGTGCCGGGAGTTCGCCTGCGAGCACTGCGTCAGCCATTTCTATGACGTGGGCAAAATGGGCATCGAGCACGCTTTGCTCCCTGAACAGGGCGTGGTCACCGCCGGAGACTGCATCATCGGCGCGGACAGCCACACCTGCACCTACGGCGCGCTGGGTGCCTTCTCCACCGGCGTTGGCTCCACGGATATGGCAGCGGGCATGGCAACCGGCGAAGCCTGGTTCAAGGTTCCCGCCGCCATTCAGTTCCGCCTGACGGGCAAGCTGCCCACAAATTGCAGCGGCAAGGACGTGATCCTAACCATCATCGGCAGAATCGGCGTGGACGGCGCGCTGTACAAGTCCATGGAGTTCACCGGAGAGGGTGTCGCGTCCCTTTCCATGGATGACCGGCTGTGCATCTGCAACATGGCCATTGAAGCCGGTGCGAAAAACGGCATCTTCCCCGTGGACGAGGTCACTAAGACCTATCTGGAAGGCCGCAGCGAGCGTGCCCCCAAGGTCTATGAAGCCGATCCCGACGCTGCTTATGAGCAGACCATTGACATTGACCTTTCTTCCATCGTTCCTACCGTGGCCTGCCCCCACCTGCCGGAGAACACCCGCCCCGCTTCCGAATTGGGTGACATCAAGATCGATCAGGTGGTTATCGGCAGCTGCACCAACGGGCGCATGGAGGACATGGAGGCCGCTTATAAGACCCTGAACGGCAAGACCGTGGCCCCCGGCGTGCGCTGCATCATCATCCCCGCCACCATGCAGATCTATAAGGAGTGCGTCAACCGGGGCTATGTCACCGCTTTCATCGACGCGGGAGCGGTGGTCTCTACCCCCACCTGCGGGCCGTGTCTGGGCGGCTACATGGGCATCCTTGCTCAGGGAGAGCGTTGCATCGCCACCACCAACCGCAATTTCGTAGGCCGCATGGGCCATGTGGACAGCGAGGTCTACCTCGCCAGCCCCGCCACCGCCGCCGCTTCCGCCCTCACGGGCTATATCACCGCCCCCAAGGAGGTCTAACCCATGAATACCAAGGGAAGAGTTTTCAAATACCCCGACAACGTGGACACGGATGTCATCATCCCCGCCCGGTACTTAAACACCGCCGACGCGAAAGAGCTTGCCAAGCACTGCATGGAGGACATTGACGCAAATTATGTCAACCAAGTGGAGCCCGGCGACGTGATGGTAGCGGGCTGGAACTTCGGCTGCGGTTCCTCCCGGGAACACGCCCCTCTGGTCATCAAGACCTGCGGCACCGGCTGCGTTATCGCCAAGTCCTTCGCCCGGATTTTCTACCGCAACGCTATCAACATCGGCCTGCCGATCTTAGAATGCGAGGCAGCCGCCGAGGAGATTCAAGCCGGGGACGAGGTCAGCGTGGATTTTGACACCGGCGTCATCACCGACCACACCACGCAGAAAACCTACCAGGCCGAGCCCTTCCCGGAATTCATCCAAAATATCATAAAAAAGGGCGGACTGCTTGCATCCTTGAAGGAGATGTGATAATATGACTAAGAATATAGCTCTGATTCGGGGAGACGGCATCGGCCCGGAGATCGTTGGGCAGGCCAAGCTGGTTTTGGACCGGATCGCCGAGATTTTCGGTCACGAGTTTCTCTACACCGACGTGGATATGGGCGGAAACGCCATCGATAAGTGGGGCGACCCTCTCCCCCAGGAAATGCTTGACAAGTGCTTAGCTTCCGACAGTGTCCTTCTGGGCGCGGTAGGCGGCCCCAAGTGGAATGGCGTTCCCGGCCCCATGCGGCCTGAGAAGGGCCTGCTTCGGCTTCGCGCCGGAATGGGAGTCTACAGCAACAACCGCCCCGCCAAGATCTGGCCCCAGCTTGCCTCCGCTTCTCCCTTAAAGCAGGAGATCGTGGACAAGGGCATTGATTTTATTATTGTAAGAGAGCTGATCGGCGGCATCTACTTCGGCAAGCACGAAACCGTCACCGAAAAGGTTGAGAGCGTTGCCATTGATGAGCTGCGCTACAGCGAAAGCGAAATTCGCCGCATCGGCCGCATCGGCTTTGAGACCGCCCGGAAGCGCAATCATAAGCTGTGCAGCGTGGAAAAGAGCAATGTGCTGGATTCCTCCCGGCTGTGGAAGGCTGTCTTACACGAATTGGCCGCGGAATACCCCGACGTGGAACTTTCCGATATGCTGGTGGACAACTGCGCCATGCAGATCGTGAAAGACCCCAGCCAGTTTGACGTGATTGTCACAGAGAATATGTTCGGTGACATTCTGTCTGACGAAGCCTCCATGATCACCGGCTCCATCGGCATGATCCCCTCCTCCTCCTTGGGCGACGGCACCCGGGGTCTGTACGAGCCCATCCACGGCTCCGCTCCCGACATTGCGGGCAAGGATATTGCAAACCCCATCGGCACGATTCTCGCTGCCGCCATGATGCTCCGTTTCTCCTTCGACATGCCCGAGGAAGCGGACTGCATCGAAAATGCCGTTTCCAAGGTTTTGGACAGCGGTTACCGCACCGGCGACATTCTTCCCTCCGGCGACCACCAGTGCAGCCTGGTAGGCTGTCGGGAGATGGGCAGATTGATCATAGAAAACCTCAAGAAAGGATGATACCATGATTCTTCCCGGCTCCGATATTCTGGTTCGCACCCTGATTGAACAGGGCGTGGATGTTGTTTTCGGCTATCCCGGCGGGCAGGTCATCAATATTTATGACTCCCTGTATAAATATCAGGACGAACTGAAGCACGTCCTCACCGCCCATGAGCAGGGCGCGGCCCACGCCGCCGACGGCTACGCCCGCGCCACAGGCAAGGTGGGCGTGGTCATCGCCACCTCCGGCCCCGGCGCGACAAACCTGGTCACCGGCATCGCCACAGCCTATCTCGATTCCGTTCCCATGGTGGCTATCACCGGCAACGTGCCAAACTCCACCATCGGCACGGATGGCTTTCAGGAAATCGATATTACCGGCGTGACCCTGCCCATCACCAAGCACAATTATTTTGTCGGCTCCATTGAAGATCTGGCGGACACTGTTCGGGAAGCCTTCCGGCTGGCAAAATCCGGCCGTCCCGGCCCGGTGCTCATCGACATCCCCAAGGATGTGCAGATTGCAAAATTCGACTACGAACCTCAGCCCCCGGTGGAAGCCGACGAGACTTTCCCCGCCAAGGACATCCGCATTCAGAAGGCGGCGGAGATCATCAATAACGCGAAAAAGCCGTTTATCTACTTTGGCGGCGGTCTCATCACCAGCGAGGCCCAGGACGAGCTGCTGCAAATGGCGGAACTCATCGACGCACCCATTGGCTGCTCCTTAATGGGCATCTCCGGCGTTCCCACCGACTACCCCCGCTTCCTTGGGATGCAGGGTATGCACGGTCACTACGCCTGCTCCACCGCCATGCACCACGCCGACTGCATCGTCGCTCTCGGCTGCCGGTTCAACGACCGGGTTACCGGCAACCGGGCCAAATTCGCAGTAGGCACCAAAATTGTCCACATCGACATTGACGGCGCGGAGCTGGGCAAGACCGTTACCCCCCAGCAGGGCCTGCGGGGCGACGTGAAGAAGACCCTGCAAAAGCTGATCCCCCTGCTTAACAAAGCCGAGCACCCCGAATGGCAGGCGGAGATCGATCAGCTGATTGTGGAGGAACAGGCGAACCTTGACAGCCGGGAGGGCATGACCCCCCGCAACGTCATCACCACCCTGAACCGCTACTTAAACGAGAACACCCCTGTGGCGACAGACGTGGGCCAGCACCAGATGTGGGCCGCCCAGTACCTGAACCTGAAAAACAGCCGCCGGTTCCTTTCCAGCGGAGGTCTTGGCACCATGGGCTTCGGCATGGGCGCGGCCATCGGTGCGGCTCTGGGCACCGGGGAACGCACCGTGCTGGTCACCGGCGACGGCAGCTTCGGCATGAACCTGAACGAGCTGGCAACAGCGGTTGCCAACAAGGTTCCCATGGTGATTCTCCTGCTCAACAACAACGTACTGGGCATGGTTCGCCAGTGGCAGACCCTATTCTTTGACAAGCACTATTCCAACACCATGCTGGATGAGCGCCAGACGGATTTTGTGAAGCTGGCAGAGGCTTTCGGCGCCAAGGCCAGCCGGGCGCTGACCCTAGAGGAGCTGGAAGCATCCCTGACGGATGCCTTCGCCTGCGATGGCCCCTACCTCATCGACTGCGCCATCGACAAGGACGAGTTCGTGCTGCCCATGCTGCCCCCCGGCGGTTCTATGGACGATATTATTACAAGGATCGGTGACTAAAGATGAAGAAATTTACTGTAGCCATTCTGGTCAACAATCAGTTCGGCGTTCTGAACCGGGTCACCAGCATGTTCCGCCGCCGCCAGTTCAACATCACCTCCCTGACCGTGTCCGAGACGGAATCCGAGGAATTTTCCCGGATCACCGTCCAGTCCGAGGGCGACGAAATCAAGAAGGAGCAGCTCATCAACCAGCTCTACAAGCTCCCTGACGTGGTCTCCATTGCGGAATTAGACAATCTCGACACCGTGAACCGCGAGCTGCTGCTCATTAAGGTCAGAAATGACCCCAACGTCCGGGGTGAGATCAGCGCAGCCAGCGACGCCTACGAGGGCAAGATCGTTGACTTCACCAAGGACTCCATCATCATTCAGATGATCGGCGACAGCCGGAAGATCGACAATTTCGTGTCCTTAATGAAGGAATATGACATTCTCGAAATCTGCCGCACCGGCGTAGTTTCCCTCCAGCGGGGCGCCACCACCATCCGCCGGGTGACCAATTTATAAATCCTGCCTCCCCCTTTGGAGGGAGGTGGCAGCCCTTGGGGCTGACGGAGAGGGTGCCTCGGATATACAGAAGTACCCCCTCAGACAAAAATCATAGATTTTTGCCAGCTCCCCCAAAGGGGGAGCCAAGGCTGCAAACTACATTTTCTGAAAAGAGGTAATTCAAATGAATCGCATTTTCTATCAGCAGGACTGTGACCTTCAGAAGCTGGCCGGTAAGACCGTTGCCATCATCGGCTACGGCTCTCAGGGCCACGCCCACGCTCTGAACCTGAAGGAGAGCGGCGTCAACGTCATCGTCGGCCTGTACACCGGCTCCAAGAGCTGGGCCAAGGCGGAAGCCCAGGGCATGACCGTCATGACCGCTGCCGAGGCTACCAAGGCCGCCGACATCATCATGATCCTCATCAACGATGAGAAGCAGGCCGCCCTGTATAAGGAGAGCATCGAGCCGAACCTGACCGCCGGCAAGACTCTGGCCTTCGCCCACGGTTTCAACATTCACTTCGGCTGCATCAAGCCCCCCAAGGACGTCAACGTCATCATGATCGCCCCCAAGGGCCCCGGTCACACCGTGCGCAGCGAGTATCAGGCCGGTAAGGGCGTGCCCTGCCTGATCGCCGTGGAGCAGGACGCTACCGGCGACGCCCTGGACATCGGCCTTGCCTACGCTCTGGGCATTGGCGGCGCCCGTGCCGGCGTGCTGGAGACCGACTTCCGCACCGAGACAGAAACCGACCTGTTCGGTGAGCAGGCCGTGCTGTGCGGCGGCGTGTGCGCCCTGATGCAGGCCGGCTTCGAGACCCTGGTGGAGGCCGGTTACGACCCCAGAAACGCCTACTTCGAGTGCATCCATGAGATGAAGCTGATCGTTGACCTCATCTACCAGTCCGGCTTCAGCGGCATGCGCTACTCCATCTCCAACACCGCCGAGTACGGCGACTACATCACCGGCCCCAAGATCATCACCGCCGAGACCAAGAAGGCCATGAAGAAGATCCTGTCCGACATTCAGGACGGCACCTTCGCCAAGGACTTCCTGCTGGATATGTCCTCCGCCGGTGCCCAGGTCCACTTCAACGCCATGCGCAAGCTGGCTTCCGAGCACCCCTCCGAGATCGTGGGTCAGGAAGTGCGCAAGCTGTACAGCTGGAGCGACGAGGATAAGCTGATCAACAACTAAATCGTTTTTATGTCATTGCGAACCAGTGCGCACACTGGTGTGGCAATCCCCTCCATTTTCCGGGCTGCCCGGTCAACCGGGGGATTGCCACGTCGCTGCGCTCCTCGCAATGACATTTTTTACTATTTTACAGAAAGCAGGAAATTGCTATGATGATGAAAGACAAGGTCGTGAACGGCCCGCAGAACGCCACCCACCGCAGCCTGTATCACGCTCTGGGCCTGACGGAAGAGGAGCAGCAGCGGCCCCTGATCGCCGTGGTCAGCTCCTATAACGAGATCGTCCCCGGTCACATGAATCTGGACAAGATTGTGGACGCGGTGAAGCTGGGCGTTGCCATGGCCGGCGGCACCCCCATCGTATTCCCCGCCATTGCCGTCTGCGACGGCATCGCCATGGGCCACGAGGGCATGAAGTATTCCCTCGTCACCCGGGACCTGATTGCCGACTCCACCGAGGCCATGCTCAAGGCACACGGCTTTGACGGCGTGGTCATGGTGCCCAACTGCGACAAAAACGTGCCGGGCCTGCTGATGGCTGCTGCCCGGGTGAACATCCCTGCTATTTTCGTCAGCGGCGGCCCCATGCTGGCGGGCCGTGTGGACGGCAAGAAAACCAGCCTTTCCAGTATGTTCGAGGCTGTGGGCGCATACACCGCCGGTAAGATCGACGAAGCCCGCCTGACCTATTGCGAAAAGAACACCTGTCCCACCTGCGGCTCCTGCTCCGGTATGTACACCGCCAACTCCATGAACTGTCTGACGGAAGTTCTGGGCATGGGCCTGAAGGGCAACGGCACCATCCCCGCCGTGTACTCCGCCCGTATCGAGCTTGCCAAGCACGCCGGTATGCAGATCATGGAACTGGTGCGCCGCAACATTCGCCCCCGGGACATCATGACCCCCGCCGCCATCCGCAACGCTCTCACCGCCGACATGGCCCTGGGCTGCTCCACCAACTCCATGCTCCACCTGCCCGCTATCGCCAACGAGTGCGGCGTGGCCTTTGACCTGGACTTGGCCAACGAGGTCAGCGCCGTGACCCCCAACCTGTGCCATCTGGCCCCCGCCGGCCCCACCTACATGGAGGATCTCAACGCCGCCGGCGGCGTATACGCGGTGCTGAAAGAGCTGACCAAGAAGAATCTGCTGGACACCTCCGTGATGACCGTCACCGGAAAGACCCTGGGTGAGAATATCGCCGATGCCGTGAATATCGACACCTCCGTCATCCGCACCGTGGAGAATCCCTATTCCGCCACCGGCGGCATTGCCGTGCTCCATGGCAATCTAGCCCCCGAGGGCAGCGTGGTCAAGCGCAGCGCGGTGCTGCCGGAAATGCTGGTGCACGAAGGCCCCGCCCGTGTGTTTGAGAGTGAGGAAGACGCACAGGCTGCCATCAATGAAGGAAAGATCAAGCCCGGCGACGTGGTGGTCATCCGCTACGAAGGCCCCAAGGGCGGCCCCGGCATGCGGGAAATGCTGAATCCTACCTCCGCCATCATGGGCATGGGTCTGGGCAATTCCGTGGCTCTCATCACTGACGGCCGGTTCTCTGGTGCTACCCGTGGTGCCTGCATCGGCCATGTCTCCCCGGAAGCCGCCGCCGGCGGCCCCATCGGCATCGTCAAAGAGGGCGACATTATTTCCATCGACATTCCCAACAATAAGCTGGAGCTGAAAATCTCCGACGAGGAGCTGGCGCAGCGCATGGCGAGCTTTGTTCCCAAGAAAAAGGAACTGTCCGGCTATCTGAAACGCTATGCCGCCCTGGTTTCCAGCGGCGCGAAGGGTGCGATTCTGAACGTATGAAGCTGAAAGAGTTGCAAATTCGCCTCAATTCGCTGGCAATTTTCCGGGTACTGCTTTCCGATCCGGTGGTATCCGCCCTGCTGGACTATCTGAACAGCCGGGAGGGCTGCACTGCCGAAGCCGTCTGCAAATACGCGGCCTTTGTGTCCGCCCTCTACGGCACGGAAAAGCGGACGCTGGCGGGCTACATCCAGCACATCGTCAACAACGACGAGAACGCCTATATCCGCATGATCGGGCGCGGGGCACAGCCCTGGCCGGAGATGGAAGCCCAGGTGGAGCAGGAATTGCAGATTTTGCAGGCCATCGCTGACCTGACCCCGGAGAGCTTGCGGGAAGGGCTTAACTGGGATGGTTATCTTCCTGTTTTCGCCACAAAACAGCTGAATATTGTGGACAGCTATCATGAGCGCTGCTCCAATATCCACCGCTACGGCTACGGAATTTACGCCAAGCACATCATGTTCTACATTGGCGAAAATAAGCGCATTGTCCCCGTCATCAACCCCGACCAGACCCGGCTGTCCTCCCTGATTGACTACAAGCGGGAGCAGCAGATCATCCTGGACAACACCGTGGCCCTTCTCGAGGGCAAGCCCGCCGCCAACATTCTGCTCACAGGTGACGCGGGTACCGGCAAGTCCTCCACTGTCAAGGCAGTGGTCAACGAGCTGCATGACCGGGGCCTGCGGATTTTGGAGGTGCGCAAGGAGCAGCTCCACGCCATTCCCGCGATTTTAGACGAGCTGAACACCAACCCCCTGAAGTTCATCCTGTTCATCGACGACCTGTCTTTCCAGAAGGACGACGACAATTTCAGCGCCCTGAAGGCCATTTTGGAGGGCAGCGTTTCCGCCAAGAGCCGCAACGTGGTAATTTACGCCACCTCCAATCGCCGGCATCTGGTGAAGGAGAGCTTTTCCGGCCGGGACGGTGACGACATCCACCGCAATGACACCATGCAGGAGGTCATCTCCCTGTCTGAGCGGTTCGGCATTCAGGTCACCTTCCAGAAGCCTAATAAGGAGACCTATCTGGGCATCGTCCGGCATCTGGCTCAGGAGAAGGGAATCACAATGGACGTAAATGAACTGGACATGCTGGCGGAACGCTACGCCCTTGGCAGGGGCGGCCGCTCCGCCAGAGCCGCCACCCAGTTCATCGACGGGCTGCTGGCGAAACAGTAATCATTTTGCAAATTCGTAGGGGAGGGTCATTGACCCTCCCTTCGGCGTCAGCCGTCCGTTCTTGAGAAGCCGTTTACGCGGACAGGCGGGTCACTGACCCGCCTCTACCATAAAATCTCTTTTCAGGAGGAATCCCTATGAACTTTCTCGAAATCGCGAAAAACCGCCAATCCTGCCGCAGCTATGATCTGAACCGACCCGTGGAGCAGGAAAAGCTGAACGCCGTTCTGGAAGCAGCCTGTCTGGCTCCCTCCGCCTGCAACGCCCAGCCCTACCACTTCACCGTTTGCCGGGGCGAGGCGGCAAAGGCCGCGGCGAAAGCCTGCCAGGGTCTCGGCATGAACAAATTTGTCTCTCAGGCTCCTGTTCTCATCATTGTCTCTGAGCAGTCCTACAGCAAGTCCGCCGCCATGGGCGCGCGAGTCAAGAACAACGACTACCGCTCCATTGACATCGGCATTGCCGCCGCCTATCTCACGGCGGAAGCCACGGCTCAGGGGCTGTCCAGCTGTATCTTGGGCTGGATTGATGACAAAAAGCTTCGCAAGATCACTGGGCTGGACACCCCCGCCCGGTTGGTCATCACCCTTGGCTACGCCGCCGAGGGAGATCCCCACCGCCCCAAACAGCGCAAGGCTCTGGACATGCTTGTCAGCATAAAAGATTGAAAAGCCTTCCCCCTCCGGGGGAAGGTGGCAGCCCACAGGGCTGACGGATGAGGGAAAATATAGCGTCGAGTACCTCATCCGTCTCGCCCTCGGTGATCCACCTTCCATTTATCGGGGAAAGTTTTTTGCTACGCTGGAAGCACCATCTATTTTCACTCTCCAATCCTCACTCCAAACTCCTCACGAATCACAAAATCCCCCGGCACCATATGGTGCCGGGGGAAGTTTTGTATACCGTCAAAAATTACTTGACAATGTTCATGGTCACATTGGCAGTGCTGGCGGGTTCGGGAACGTCAGCGTTGTCCACGACAACGGTGCCGGCGACGATGTCAGCCAGCATGGCCTCGTAGTCAGCGACAGTCCAGCCCTCCAGGGACCAGGTAGCGGTGGGCAGGCCCACGGCACCCTCGGCAGCACCCAGAGTAATGGAGGCGCTGCCGTCGCCGATGAAGGCGTTCCAGCTATCCTCGGTCTCAGCGGCCTTCAGAGCCTGCTGAGCAGCCTCGCCGATACCCTTCATAGCGGAAGTGATAACGGTGGGGGACTCGAAGGACTGGTCGACGTCAACACCGATGACAGCGCAGTCCTCAGCGGACGCGGCAGCGGCGATGGACTGGAACATGGAACCGCCGCAGGCGAAGATGACCTCAGTGCCGTTGGTGTACCAGCCGGCGGCCATGGTCTGCAGCTCGTTGGAAGCCTGGAAGGAAGAACCGTACAGCCAGGAGTAGTTCATCTCGACCTGCACGCCCAGCTTGGCAGCGGCAGCGTCAGCGCCCTGCACAAAGCCGTAGCCGTAGCGGTTACAGGCAGCGTTGGTACCGCCGCCGCCGCCGCAGAAGCCCAGCTTGGTGTAGCCGTCCATAACGGCGGCGTAACCGGCCAGATAGCCGCACTGCTCCTCACGGAAGCAGATGCCGGCAACATTGTTCTTGCCCAGTGCCCAGCCGTCGATGAAGACGAACTTGACGTCGGGGAACTCAGCGGCAGCCTTTTCCAGGGCCGCACCCTGCATGAAGCCGGCGCAGACGATGACTTCAGCACCGTTGTCGGCAGCCAGCTTCATGGCGTCGTAACGGTCGTCGTCGGTGGCCTGATCGCCGCCAGCGGGCTGATAGTACTTGTAGGACTTGCCGGCGCTGGCAGCGTACAGCTTCACGCCGTCGAAGGTGCCCTGGTTGAAGGACTTGTCCTTCAGCTGGCCCACGTCGGTGACGAAGGCGATCTGATACTTGCCGTCGGCAGAGGTCATCTCGTCAGGGATGTCGTCAGCGGAAGCGGCAGCAGCGGGAGTCTCAGTGGCAGCAGCCTCAGTCTCAGCAGGAGCAGCCGCGGGAGCCTCGGTAGCGGCGGGAGCAGCCGCGGAGGCCTCGGTGGCAGCGGGGGCAGAGGAGCCACCGCAGGCAGCCAGACCCAGCACCATAGCCAGAGTCAGCAGCACAGCCAGAATCTTTTTCATGATGTATTCCTCCATAATTTTTAGGATTCGGTATCAAAATATACCAAGATTTATTGTCGCACATTTCTCACAAAAAATCAACACCGAAATTTGAATTTACCGGGATTTTTTGCCAAGTAAAAGCAAATGTCACCCGTTGGTGGACATATGCTTCCCAGCGCTGAAACCATAGGGCAGAAGCTGCTGGAGTGTCACAGTCTCATATCCTTTGTCGTTCACCAGATAGATAAGGAAATCGTCGTTGCAGAATTCCCGCATGACCTGGCGGCAGACCCCGCAGGGCGGGAAGGCCCCGGTGATAATGCCGTCCTTTCCGCCGCAGACGGCGATGGCAGCAAAATCCCGGTGCCCATCGTAGACAGCTTTGAAAATGGCGGTGCGCTCGGCGCAGTTGGTGGGGCTGTAGGCGGCGTTTTCAATGTTGCAGCCCTGGTAGACGGTGCCATCGGCGCACAGCAGCGCCGCCCCCACCTTGTAGCCCGAATAGGGCACATAAGCATGGGACATGGCCTCAACCGCTAGTTTACATAATTCTTCTGGAGGCATAATTCACCCTTCTTTACATCGAATGTCATTGCGAACCAGCGTGCGCGCTGGTTCGCAATGACATCAGTTTACAAAATCTCCTTGGCAAAACTCCTGCCCGGTGTGGAATATTCTACGCCCAGCAGGTCGGTGATCGTGGCGGCGATGTCGGCGAAACTTGCCCTTGTGCCCAGATTCACGGGCTTCACCTGTCTGCCCAGCACCAGCAGAGGCACATATTCCCGGGTGTGGTCGGTGGTGGCGGTGTAGGCCGGGTCACAGCCGTGGTCGGCGGTGATCATCAGAATATCTTCTTCCCCGAGTTTCGGCAGGAACGTGCCCAGCCAGGCGTCAAATTCCGACAGGGCGTTTGCGTAGCCGTCTACATTCCGGCGGTGACCGTAGACCATGTCGAAATCCACCAGATTCACGAAGCACAGGCCATGAAAATCCCGGGCGGCAAAGTCATCGGTGTGAGCCATGCCATCGGCGTTGCTCTTGTTGAACACGTACTCCGTGTCCCCGTGACCGGCAAAAATGTCGTGAATTTTGCCTACGGCGAGACAGTCCAGTCCTGCCGCTTTGATGGCGTCCAGCATGGTCTGAGCAGGCGGCTCCAGAGAAAAGTCATGGCGGTTGGATGTGCGGCGGAAGCCTTCTTCGGGATTTCCCACGAAAGGACGGGCAATCACCCGGCCCACGCCGTGCTTTCCCTGCAGAATCTGCCGTGCCTTGCGGCAGGCATCGTACAATTCTGGAAGCTTCACCACATCCTCATGGGCCGCCACCTGAAACACGGAGTCGGCGGAGGTGTAGACGATCCACTTTCCGGTTTCCATATGCTCCTTGCCGTAATCCCGGATTACATCCGTGCCGGAATAGGGAAGGTTACATAACACGCCCCGGCCCGTAGCCTGCTCAAAGGCATCCAGTACCTCTTTGGGGAAGCCATTAGGATAGGTGGGCAGGGGTTCCGGGGAAATGATGCCGGAAATCTCCCAGTGGCCGATGGTGGTGTCTTTGCCCATGGAGCTTTCCGTCATCCGGGCGCAGGCTCCCAGAGGCGCGTCCGCCTTGGGCAGACACTCCACCCCGTCAATATTTCCCAATCCGGCTGAAATCATGTTGGGGATGCGCAGTTTATCGGAACCGGCGCAGGCGGCAAGGGTATTGACCCCCACGTCGCCAAATTTCTCACTGTCCGGCATGGCCCCAATGCCGAAGGAATCCAGAACAATTAAAAAGATACGCTTCATAAAATCACCTGATTCAAGGTTGATAGAGTAAATTGTGCTTTAGCTAACTAAGGAAAAATGTCATTGCGAGCCAGCGCGCACGCTGGCGTGGCAATCCGTTCTCCTTGGGAAAATCTTCATCATCGGAGTGCCAAAGGGGATACGGATTGCCACGTCGGGCTTCGCCCTCCTCGCAATGACATCTTCATCAACGATATTCCCCTTTACTTTCCTTCCATAGCCACCGCCACGTCCAGCGCCACCTTCATCATGGTGGTGAAAGCGGTCTGCCGCTCCTCGGAGGTGGTCTCCACGCCCTTGAGAACGTGGTCAGAAATGGTGCAGATGCACAGGGCACGCTTGCCGTACCGGGCGGCGTTCATGTACAGGGCCGCGGCCTCCATTTCCAGCGCCATGACACCCATCTTTTTCAGGCCGTACACGCTGTCGAGGCCCTCGGGAACGCCAATATGGTCACCGTAGAACACATCGGAGGAGTTCACGTTGCCCACATGGTAGGCAGCTCCGTGGCTTTCCGCTGCCTTCACCGCTTCTGTCAGCAGCTCCCAGCTTGCGATGGGAGCAAAGGTGCCGGGCAGATGGAACTGGGCGGCAAAATTGGAATCGGTGCAGGCACCCTGGGCAATCACCAGGTCGTAGAGGTTGATGTCGTCCTGAATGGAACCGGCGGAGCCGACCCGGATAATATTCTCCACGCCGTAGCCGTTGAACAGCTCATGGGAGTAGATGCCGATGGCGGGCATACCCATGCCGGAGGCCATGACGGAGACCTTCACGCCCTTGTAGGTGCCGGTGTAGCCCTGCACGCCCCGGACGTTGTTGACCAGCACGGGGTTTTCCAGAAAATTCTCCGCGATAAACTTGGAGCGCAGTGGGTCGCCGGGCATCAGCACGGTCTTGCCGAAATCCCCGGGCTTTGCGGAAATATGAGGGGTAGGGGTTGTTAACATAACAGTATCCTCCTTGTGAGAAGTGTGGAGAGTGGAGAGTGAAGAGTGGAGTTATTTCTGATTTCTTCACTCTCCACTCTTAACTCTTCACTCTATTCAGTACGTGCCGTCGTTTTCCAGTCCCTTTGCGATCTTCACGATCCGGGAGGTGCCCAGACGGTCGGCACCCAGCTCGATGAATTTTTCGGCATCCTCCAGAGAAGAAATGCCCCCGGCGGCCTTGATCTTCACATGGGGGGCAACGTGGGCCTTGAACAGCGCCACATCGGCAAATGTGGCTCCCGCCTTGGAAAAGCCCGTGGAAGTTTTGATATAGTCCGCGCCGGAATCGGAGACGCACTTGCACAGCTGAATTTTTTCCTCGTCGGTCAGAAGACACGTCTCAATGATGACTTTCAGCAGCTTTCCCTTGCAGGCTTTCTTAATGGCGGCGATCTCCTTGGTAATGTCGTCCCATTTTCCCTCCTTGGCCCAGCCGATGTTGATAACCATATCCACCTCGTCCGCGCCGTTATCCACAGCGTCAGAGGCCATGAAGCACTTGGCGGCGGTGGTGTCATAGCCATTGGGGAAGCCGATGACGGTGCAAATGGGCAATTTTTCACCCACATAGTCCTTTGCCTGCTTCACGAAAGAAGCGGGAATGCAGACGGAGGCGGTGTGGTACTTCATACCGTCGTCGCAGACGGCCTTGATCTCCGGCCAGGTAGCGGTCTGGGCAAGCAATGTGTGGTCGCATTTTGAAAGAATTGTTTTCAGTTCCATAGTATTTATTCCTCCCGATTTGTAGCCATCAGAAAATGTCATTGCGAACCAGCGCGCACGCTGGTGTGACAATTCGTTCTCTCATATGGTTAATGGTTCTGTCCGTGAAGTTTTATAACCTTGTGTTCCCGGATTCCCCGGACGTAGCACTTGTGGCACATAGCGATATAGCTGTCGTTGCCCCCCAGTACCACCTGTGCGCCATGGGTGACGATGTGCCCTTCCCCGTCGATGCGGGCGTTGACCGTAGCCTTGGCTCCACAGTCACAGATAGTCTTGATCTCCTGAATGGTGTCCGCCACCTCCATGAGCCGCAGGCTGCCGGGAAACAGCTTGGTCTGAAAGTCCGTGCGCAGACCAAAGCACATGACGGGGATATTGTGCTCGTCTACGATGGCGCGGAGCTGGTCGATCTGGGCTTCCGTCAGAAATTGGCACTCGTCCACGATAATCACGTCACAGGTTCCGCTTTTTCCGTCCAAAAACCGCTCCATAATGTCGGTTTCCGGCGGGATCACCTCCACCTCCGCCTCCAGCCCGATTCGGCTGCGAAGGATGGAGGCCCCGTCCCGGACATCCGCGCTGGGCTTGATAAGCCAGACCTTCAGATCATTTTCCTCATAATTGTATTTGGTGATCAGCGCCTGAGCCGTCTTGCTGGAACCCATGGCGCCGTACTTAAAATAAAGCTTGGCCATTGCACTACCTCCGTTCGTCCCTTCATTATACCGAAATCCCGTCCGGCGTGCAAGCCCTATTTTATGCGGTTTTCACAAGATGGGCTTGCGGTCATTCCTTCGGAATGATATAATCGTAGGGCGGAGTCATGCCTCCGCCCTACAATTTTTCCAAATTCTGCAACCGACCCCAAAGTTTGTCGAGTATAGGAGTGAACCCAGTAAAGGAGGAAACCAAAATGAAAAAGTATCTGTCCCTGTTTCTGAGCTTTGTGCTGCTGGCGGCTCTGTTCACTGGCTGCGGCTCCGCCAACCAATCCACCGCGTCCTATGACAGCGGCATGGTGGAGTACGCCATGTCCGATGAAGTTGCCATGGCCCCTGCCGAGGGCACGGCTCTGAAGAATGGCACCGCCGGCACCGGCTCCTCCGCCCTTCCCGAAAGCCGCAAATGGATCGTCACCGTGAATCTCACCGCCGAGACCGAGGACCTGGATGCTCTGCGCACCGCGCTGGATGAAAAGATCGCCGCTTTCCAGGGCTACGTGGAGGCTCAGAATGTCTACAACGGCAGCGCCTTCCAGAGTGACCGCCGCTACCGCAGCGCTAGCCTCACCATTCGCGTCCCCGCCGACAGAATCGATGCTTTTTTGCAGGATATGGGTGGTATGGCCAATATCGTCCGGCAGAATAGGAGTATCGAGGATGTGACCCTCAACTATGTCGCCACGGAAAACCGTCTGAACGCCCTGCAAACCGAGGAAGCCCGGCTGCTGGAGCTGCTTTCCCAGGCCGAAACCATGAGTGATCTGCTGGAAATTGAGGCCCGGCTGTCCGAGGTTCGCTATGAGCTGGAGAATTACGCCTCCCAGAAGCGGCTGTACGACAACCAGATCGACTACGCCACCGTTTACTTATCCATCGATGAAGTGCAGGAGTACACCCCCGTGGAAGAACCTACCCTGTGGGAGCGCATCCGGGACGGCTTTAAGGACAACCTGGAAGGTGTCGGCGAGGGTCTGCTGGATGTGCTGGTGTGGTTCATCGTTTCAATCCCCACCCTTGTGGTGCTGGCAGTGGTCGTACTGATCGCGGTGCTGGTTATCAAGCGAATCCGTCGCCGCCGCGCCGCCAAAAAGGCCGCAAAGCAGCAGAACGCCGCGGACAGCAACGAGTGATCATCAATAGGCAAACCGCCGCCGGACAAATCCGGCGGCGGTGCTTTTATTCCGTTTCCCGCCGTCAGGCGGTGTCTTCTCAATAGAATGAAACCATTCTATTGAGAAATAGTATCAAACACCGTAGTCAGCAGCACCAGCGGGGAGCACAGGATCATGGGATAGGCATAGCGAAACTCGGCAAATACCGGCGTCCCCAGCCACAGCCCCACCGTCAGTATCAGCACGGGCACGGTGATCAGCCACTGTTTCCGCTTTTGCAGACAGCAAATCAGGCAGCAGGCAACGAGAACCCAGATCCGCAGGCCGATGCTGTACAGCCCCTGGAACGCCGCGGGCTTCTCCGCAAACCGGAACCAGGCCGCATACAGCCGGGCGATGGGATTTGTCCCGGTGACCGGCACAATGCCCACGTTGTTCTCTCCGGTTTCCAGTGTGTAGATCCAGTAGAAATAGCCCCCATTCCAATAGCCCCGGGTCTCGTCGATCCAGGCTTTCAGATAGTCCCCGGGATAGCGAAGCCCCAGGGAGACGTAGAGCTTCAAATATTCGCCCCAATTTTGGCGAATAAAGTCCACCTGATCGTACCGGAAGGTCTCAAACTTTACCGGATCAACCGTCTGCGGATCGTAGGCCTCCGGCAGCTTGTCCATCCAGAAGATCTGCGACAGCAGCTCCTGCTGCTCCTGCGTCAGTTCCCGGCCGTTCGCCGCCACCCGGGCGATCTGCTGCATCGGCACGGCAAAAGCCTCGGTCACCTCGGTTCCCGGCACGTTCAACAGCGTCAGCACCGGGCCAATCATCACGCCGGTCACGACGAGCACCGCCAGAAGGGCCGTCTGCAAACGTTTCTGTTCCTTCTTCAGAACGATCACCAGAAGGATCGCCGCCGCCAACAAGGAAAACCAGCCGTTGGTACGCATCAACGCCAACCCCAGCGCCCCAAACGCAAAGACGGCATAGTCCCATTTTTCCGCCTTGCCCACGTGTTTCAGCAGGCGGAAGAACGCCGCTGCCAACAGCAGCGCCGATGCGCCGAAGGGCACGTCCTTCCACAGCGTGATGCTGTAGACAATGTTATAGGGGAGCATGGCGTAGACGAAAAACGCCATCCCCAGCCCCCAGCCGGGCACGCCGATCTGGTAGAGTGTCATAATGGTGTATCCGAACGCCGTTGCCAGCAGCAGAATCTGGAAGCCATGAAACATTGCCACGCCAACGTTGATGTCTCCGGTGAGTGCTATGCCCAGCTTTACGATCAGCCCCACCAGCCGGGTGTGGTAGTAGGGCATGGTGTTGTCATAGTGGCCATAGAGCAGCTGCCCGATGGTGGTAAAGGAGTCTGTTGTCAGGATCCCGGGATAGTGGGCAAACACCAGATACCCCAGATCGATGACCGCCACGGCCGCAAATACGCCCCAGAACACCCACCCCGGATGCTTCCGCTGCCCGGCCATGCCCCGCAGCGGGAGCCTTCTGCGCATACACCAGAGGATCTGGTATCCCACGCAGAAGCCGCCCAGCAGATCCATGACTGAATTCAGCCGGTTCTGCAGGGAGGCCGGCTCGTAAATTTCATGATTTCCCATCACCACTGCCAGGGAGAACAGCCCCGCGAACACCCACAGGGCCGGATGGGTTCTTCCACCCTTGCGGTTGTCCCACAGGCACAGCAGAGCTGCCGTGCCGCACAGAAGGTAGACGCTATAGTAGGTGTCCGTCCCGGCGAGGGCCGACAGATCCGTGAGCCAGATATAAATAAGCAGTGCCTGGGCTGCCAGACCGGCAGCCGGATTCCATTTTCTTCGTATCATTTTTTCACCTGTTTCCCGTGAATCACCAGCAGCACGCAGCCGAAATAGCGGTTCCGCCGTAAAAATTCGTCGATGCTCTGTCCCCAGCTGTCCGGGCCGGCGGAGTTCCGAAAGGTATTGTAACCCACGAATCCCTCTGTGGTCGGCTTCACTGCCACGAAATGTGCACCGGCTCGTCCCTGTTTTGCCCAGTGGTAGAACACGATGCAGGCATCGGCGGCGCGGGCTTCCGTGTCGAACCGTTTCCTGTCAAAAATCAGCCTGTTGGAGAATCCCCATTTCTCAAAGCACCGCTGGGGTGCCCAGAAGGAGGTGCCGAAGTTGCCGTGAATCAGGGGCAGCTGCCATTCAAAGTAGCGAATGAGTGCGTCAATGTCCGTGGTGCGGCCCAGAATCTTCAGGGCATTGTAGGTGGCGATCCAGCCGCAGCCCGTCTGCGCGGAGGGCCGCAGACCGTAACGGTGGACGTCCCTCGGAATGTCATTTTGGTTGCAGATCATGACTTTTCTTCCAGCGGATGGGCGGCAATGTACTCGTCCAGCAGCTCCGCGGCGCAGACCACCATCCGGGTGCAGGGCCGGGTTTTATAAAACTCCGCCGTCCGGGGGGTAGGACTGGGGTCAGAGGGGGGATTTTTCAGAATTTCCCGGCAGATGATGCTGCCGTTGCGCTCCCGGAATTTCTCGGCCAGCTCCTGCACCATGGCGTAGTGGGCCTTCTTGGCCCGATCCTTTTCGCCGGGGTCGTCATAGCCGTATAGGGCGCCCAGCACCATCAGCATCCCGCTGACCGCGCCGCAGACCTCCCGCATCCGGCCCATGCCGCCGCCAAAGGAGGAGGAAAGCTTCGCCGCCGCCCTCGGGTCCATGCCGGTAACGTCGCAGAAGGCCACCGCCACTGCCTGGGCGCAGTTGCAGCCATTTACGAACAATTCTGCTGCTTTTTCTCTGTGATCCATAGGTTATTCTCCTTCCAAATGTACCGGCACGCTGCCGCTGATTTTCATTTCGTCTGCGGTTACCTGACAGGTCACCGCCAAAATCTGCACGCCGCTGGCCGCCGCTTCCCGGAGAGCCGTCCCGAAACTGGGGTCGGTTTTGTCATTGGGGTGCAGGTATTTCACATCCTCCATCTGGATGACGAACAGCACATAGGCCCCGTAGCCCTGCCGGGCGGCTTCGGCCAGTCCCCGCAGATGTTTCGTCCCCCGTTCCGTAGGCGCGTCCGGGAAAGCGCAGACCCCGTCATTTTCCAGCGTCACACCCTTGACCTCCAGAAAGCAGGGCTTTCCATCCAAAGTGAAGGAAAAATCAAACCGGGAATCCCCGTGCACCGTCTCCGGGCGCAGGTTCTTGATTTCTCCCAGACCGCCGCCTGCCAGCCACTCCCGGGCCGCCGCGTTGGGAGCCTGCGAATCCATATTGATAAGCCTTTCGCCTTTTTTCACGGCGATCAGGTCGTATTGGGTCTTCCTCGCCGGGTTGTCGGAATGCTGGCACCAGACCAGTGCCCCGGGCACCAAAAGCTCCCGGCAACGCCCGGTATTTTTCACGTGCACGACCTGCATTTGCCCGCCGATCTCCACATGGGCGATAAAGCGGTTGGGCCGCTTCCGGAAGATTCCGGGCACCATATTCGCGTAACGCATTTTACTTCCCCCTTGTTTCAAAGGATACCAGAAATCCGGCGGAAATCAAGTGTGGAAATCCCCAAAATAGGTATTGACTTTTTGTGAAAACGTGGTATAATACATCCTGTTCCGACATGGAGGCATAGCTCAGCTGGTTAGAGCGCATGCTTCACACGCATGAGGTCACAGGTTCGAGTCCTGTTGTCTCCACCATGTGGCTTCATGTCACGAAAATAGAGGATTTGTGTAACGGTAGCACACCGGACTCTGACTCCGTTTGCGGGGGTTCGAATCCCTCATCCTCTGCCAAAAACAGCAGATACCCGTCTGGGTATCTGCTGTTTTTACTGTTGTGAGGGATTCGAACCCATCGAAATGCAACACCCCGGTGGGGTGTTGCTCGTCACCGGCTCGACGGTGACGACTCCTTAATTGAATCGAATCCCTCATCCCCGCCAAAGCACTGCTGCCCATTCGGGTGCCCGTGTTTTTTCGCATTCGGAGAGATTCGAACCCATCTGAATGCAACACCCCGGTGGGGTGTTCCTTGGCAGCGTGGGTGTAGAGATAATCCCGGATATATAGCAGTTTCACGCCCTGCCTGGAGGAACGCTCGCCCCGCATAGGGCCTTTTGCTTTCCTCTCTTGGTTGGATGATGCGAAAACTACTTCTGTAAAGTAAAGCAGGGAGCCAACCGGCTCCCTGTTTCCTTATGCTTCCAAGAGAGAAATATATTTGTAAATGGTTGTACTGCATAAATCACAGTCCTGCGATATTGAGTTGCCGTTCTTGTATGCGGGGTAGTGCCGGATTGTAGTCCGCACGGAAGGGGCACTTTTTCTCCCCCCCACGCATTGACTTTCCGGCTTCTCTGCGATAAAATAATGCGGTTATCCTGCCAAACAAGGCAGAAATTTCACGTTTTGGAGTACAGCCTATGGTTTTTTCCAGTCTGATTTTTCTATACGGCTTCTTTTCCCTGTCCCTGCTGGGATACTGCCTGTGCAGAACTCAGCGGGCGCAGAATACGGTGCTGCTGGTCTTCTCCCTGATCTTCTACGCCTGGGGCGAGCCGAAATATGTATTGCTGCTCATGTTCATGGCGCTGAGCAGCTGGTTCTGCGCCCTGCGGACAGAAGCGGCAGAGGGCAGGCGCAAGCGGCTGTGGGTGGCCGCGGCCGCGGTCATCGACATCACCCTCATCGGTTACTTTAAGTATGCCGGACTGGTGTGCGGCATCTTCGGGGAAGTGCCCGCGTTTGTCAAAAATATCGCCCTGCCCATCGGTATCTCCTTCTACACCTTCCAGCTGCTGACCTATGTGGTGGACGTGTACCGGGGGGAGGCCCAGGCTCAGAAAAGCTACTGGAACGTGCTGCTCTACGCCGCCCTGTTCCACCAGTGCATCGCCGGCCCCATTGTCCGCTACAAGACCATCGACCGGGAGCTGTTCAGCGGGCAGCCCAGAACATCCGAATGGGCACCCGGCGTGTCCCGGTTCTGCGCGGGGCTTGCGAAAAAAGTCCTGCTGGCAAACCCCTGCGGCGCACTGGCGGAATCCCTGATCCTGGCGGAAAGCGCTGCCTCCGACCCGGCGCTCTTTGCCGAGAATCTGAAAGCCCTGAGCAGTCTGTCCGTTCAGGGGGCTTGGCTGGGCATCATTGCCTACGCCCTGCACATTTATCTCGATTTCTCCGCTTACTCCGACATGGCCATCGGCATGGGCAGGATGATCGGCCTGCATTACCCTGAGAATTTCAACTACCCCTACATCTCCCGCACCGTCACCGAGTTCTGGCGGCGCTGGCACATTTCCCTGGGCACCTTCTTCCGGGACTATGTGTACATTCCTTTGGGCGGCAGCCGGTGCAGCGTGCCGAGAGCGGTGTTCAACACCTTCGTGGTCTGGGTGCTGACGGGCCTGTGGCACGGGGCCAGCTGGAACTTTGTGCTGTGGGGCCTGTGGTTCTTCGTGTTCCTGATGCTGGAGCGGTTCATGCTGAAGCGGTGGCTGGAGAAGGTTCCGGTGGTGTCCAACCTCTACCTGCTGCTGGTGGTGCTCATCGGGTGGGTAATCTTCCGGTTCAGCGACATCCGGCTGGGCGCGGCGCTTGTTAAGAGTATGTTCGGCCTGGGCGGCAATGCCCTGACCAGCTTCACCTCCCAGATGCAGCTGCAAAGCCATATGTTCCTGTTGACGGTGGCGATTCTGGCCAGCACGCCGCTGATGAGGAAGCTCAAGCTCCGTCTCGAACCCATGGCCCACGAACATGGCGCGGCGGGCCTTGTCTGGGACATTGCCCTCTATAGCGTGGTTCCCGTGGCGCTGCTGCTGATCTGCACCGCCTGTCTGGTGGGCGACAGCTATAATCCCTTCATCTATTTCCAGTTCTGAGGTAGCGCTATGTCTGAAATGAATCCCGAAAAGAAAAAACGCCGGAGCTTCCTGCTGGCAGTGCCCTTCCTGGTGACGCTGGCGGTGCTGACAGTCCTTTCCTTCTGTATCCCCCTGCGGCCGACCATCTCCACCAGTGAAAAGCGGGAGCTGGCCAAATTCCCGGAATTTTCCGTGGACGCCCTGTTGTCCGGCGATTACTTTGACGACATCACCCTTTGGTTCTCCGACACCTTCCCCGGACGGGAGGACTGGATGTCCCTTTCCCAGTCCGTGTCCAATTTCCATGGCTACTCCGAGATCGCGGTACAGGGTGACCTAACCATGTCCGACGAGATTCCTGTAGAAGAGGAACCGCCTGTGGCGGAACCAGCGGCCGACGGCACAGAGGAATCCGAAACGGAGACCACCGCCGAAACCACTGAGCCGGAGGAAACCGGCTGGGGCGGCGTACAGACGGAGAACAACGAAATTTCTCTGGGCGCGGCCATTCAGATCGGCGATACCGGCTTTAACCAGCTGGGCTTCTCCAAGGTCCAGAGTGACCGCTACATCAAGTCCGTCAGCGGCTTTGCCGACCGGATGGCGGAAAAAGGTGTGCGGGTCATCAGCGCCCCGGCCCCCACTTCCGTGGGCGTTATGGTGGAGCCGGAATATCTGGAACAGCTGAACTGCGCCCGGCAGGATGAAATGCTCAGCTACCTCCACGACAACATGAGCGACAATGTCGTCAAGGTGGACACCTTCTCCAACCTGGTCAGGCACAACGACGAGTACATCTATTTCCGCACCGACCACCACTGGACCCAGCTGGGCGCCTACTATGCCTACGAAGCCCTGTGTGAAGCCACGGGGCAGGATGCCGCGCCTCTGGACTCTTTTACCCTGTGGAATCAGGGCACATTCACCGGCTCCCTGTACGGCAAGGTCCGCTGGCCCAAAAAGCTGCGGCCTGATACGCTGGACTGCTATGTGCCCCAGGGTGACATCACCTTCTATGCCCACTTTACCGACGGCTCCAAGGGCACCGAGTGGCCCCTGATTGCGGAAAAGGCGGGAGACGTAAACCAGAATTCCCGGTATTCCGCTTTCCTGGCCGCCGACTGCGCGCTGGCCCATGTGGTCAATGAAAGCATCCCCGACGCCCCCAACTGCCTGGTCATCAAAGACTCCTTCGGCAACTGCTATGTGCCTTTCCTGACCCAGAACTATCACAACATTTACGCCATTGACTACCGGAAGTACTGGCGCTACCGTCTGTCGGATTTTGTGGATATGTATGACATCGACGACGTAATCATCATGCCCTACCTGATCGCCACGCAGGCTACCGACGGCAACGATATGTTCAAAACCCAGCTGCGATGAGTCACGCTTTTCCGGGGAAGCTCCCATCGCGTCTCCCGGAAAAGCAAAAAATGCCGGTAATCCCGAAAAGGGTTCCCGGCAAGCTGAGCCTGTCCCATATGGGGCAGGCTCAGACTGTCGAAAACCCCTTCGGGGCTTTCCGACAGATTTTCCGACTCTATTTGCCGCGTTCGCGGCAAACGCTGCAAAGCTTTTTTAACACGCTGAGCCTGTCCCATATGGGACAGGCTCAGTTTCACGGTATCGTCAGTGCTGCTTTTTCCACTTCTCCGTCAGCGCCCGGATTTGGGCGGCCAGTCTGGCGTTGTCCTTGTTGGTGCAGCCCTTGCGGGTCTTGACCAGCGCCAGCAGGGCGTCTGCCGCAGCCACCAGATCGTCGTAGACCTGCTTTGCCCGCTGACTTCCTTTGAAGGCGGTTTCCCGGCCCACGCGAATGCCCTGAGCGAAGGTCACGAGCTTACCCGTTACCAGATCATACTCTGCGCCGCTGAAGGGGGCCTCGGCCTGATAGCCCAGTTCCTTCAGGGTTTTCTGGAAGGCTTCGCAGCTTCCTTCGTCGCCGTGGTTGACAAACACCATTTGGGGCTTTTCCGTAAAGCCCCCCAGCCAGTTCAGCAGCCCATCCCGGTCGGCGTGGCCGGATGTGCCATGTAAGGTGGCGATTTCCGCGTTTACCGCGATGTCCTCTCCGAACAGGCGCACGGATTTGGCTCCGTTTTGCAGCTTCCGGCCCAGAGAACCCTCCGCCTGATAGCCCACGAACAGGATGATGCTCTCGCTTCTCCACAGGTTGTGCTTCAGGTGGTGGCGGATACGACCGGCTTCGCACATACCGCTGGCGGACAAAATCACTTTGGGCCGGGCGTCAAAATTTACCGCTTTCGACTCGTCGGAGGAAACAGACAATGTCACGCCGTCAAACCAGATGGGGTTGATGCCCTGCCGGAGGACGGCCAACGTTTCCTCGTCAAAATTCGCTTCGTCGCATTGCAGGAAAATGCCGGTTGCCTCTACGGCCAGCGGAGAATCCACGTACACGGGAAAATAATCGTGGCCCTTGATGAGACCCCGCTGCTTGATCTCCCGGATGGCGTAGAGCATCTCCTGTGTCCGGCCCACGGCGAAGGAGGGGATCACCAGATTGCCGCCCCGGTCCAGTGCCTTTTGGATGTAGCCCGCCAGCTCCGCCACCACGTCGCCCCGGTTCTTTTCGTGAAGCCGGTCGCCGTAGGTGGATTCAATCACCAGGAAGTCTGCTTCCGCTACAGGCTTGGGGTCGTTGATGAGGGGCTGGTTGGTGTTGCCCACGTCGCCGCTGAATACGATTTTCCGGGTCTGCTTCCCCTCGGTGAGCCACAGCTCAATGGAAGCGGAACCCAGCAAATGACCGGCATCGTTCATGCGCAGGACGATGCCCTCGGCCACCTGCAAAATCTCCCCGTACCGGCAGGGCCGCAGCAGCCGAAGGGCGGCGGCAGCGTCATTCACATCGTACACCGGCTGCACTGCCGGGTTGCCCGCCCGCTCGGCCTTTCGGGTCTGCCACTGGGCTTCCGATTCCTGAATGTGGGCCGAATCCATCAGCATGATGCGGCACAGGTCACAGGTGGCTTCCGTGGCGTAGATGGCCCCGGTGAAGCCGTCCTTACACAGCTTGGGCAGCATACCGGAGTGGTCAATGTGGGCATGGGTCAGGAATACCGCCTCGATGGCGGCGGGATTCACAGGCATAGGCACATTCTCAAAAATGTCCGCCCCCTGCTCCATGCCGCAGTCCACCAGATAGTATCGCTCGCCAACTTCCAGCAGCGTGCAGCTGCCGGTGACCTCATGGGCCGCGCCGATGAATTGGATTTTCATATACCCACCCCCGGAGTTAAGTTGATAGTTAATAGTTGAAAGTGGAAAGTTATGATTTCCTTCCCGTAGGGGCCGATGCCCACATCGGCCCACAGCACAGACGAACGAATATTGAATCGCCTCGGCGAATACGAACCACCAGCGAAGGGGCGATGTGGGCATCGCCCCCTACGATTGCGTCTATAATTTTACTATACCACCGTTTGCCCAAAGGGGCAAGGTCAGCCCGCCGCCGCATCGACAGTTTGCGTGCCGAGGAAGTGGATGACAAGCTTATTGGGCAGACACACGATGTCCGTTCCGCTGGCGCAGAAGCCCCGCTTCATGCAGTAGTGGTCTGGGCAGGTTGCCTCCGTCACGGCGATTTTGCCGTTCTCAACAGTGATAATATTTACGCCGCCATTTTCGGCGGTTATGGTAAACTGCTGATTCTCATGGAGATTTACTGTTTTCACCATTTTTCCGCCGCTGGAAATCTGGACGAGGGAAGCATCCGGCCGGGGCCGCAGTACAAAAAAGCTCCCGATCAGGCTGAGCAGGAACATGGTGCCCACCAGCAGAATCCACGTTTTGGTTTTCATGAACCGACACCTCGCTTTCCGGCAGAATCCACAGGAGGATTCCAGGATAGTATAGCAAAATTGTGGGAAAAACGCAAGTAAACAGGGAAAATACTTCTTGACATTTTCCGTGCCGTCTGGTAGAATAGTCAAGCCGCATTGAAGGGGCTTAAGTTGGTGCGCTCTGCATCACGCCTCAAAAGCGAGACTACACAATATAAAGTAGGTGAAACAAATGAAAGCAGTTATCGTTACCGGTGGCAAGCAGTACACCGTGGCTGAGGGCGACGTCCTGTTCGTCGAGAAGCTGAACGCCGAGGCAGAGTCCACTGTCAAGTTCGATCAGGTTCTGGCTGTGCTGGACGGTGAGAACACCAAGATCGGCGCTCCTGTGGTGGAAGGCGCCGCTGTCGAGGCTAAGGTCGTCAAGAACGGCAAGGGCAAGAAGATTGACATCATCCGTTACAAGGCCAAGAAGGGTGAGAAGCGTCACATCGGCCATCGTCAGCCCTACACCAAGGTCGAGATCACCAAGATCGCTCTGTAATTTATGACAAGATGCGAATTTTTCACCGAGAACGACCGTATTAACGGATTCAGCATCTCGGGTCACAGCGGCTACGCGACCGCGGGCAGCGACATTGTCTGCGCCGCCGTGTCTGCCGCGGTTGCCATGGCGGAGGCCACCATCAACGATGTGTGCGGCGCCAACGCCAAGGTTCGGGTCAAGGACGAGCAGGCTCGTATCACCCTGACCCTCCCCGCAGTCTGTGACGAGGAGGACACCATTCAGGCAGTGCTTGCCGGTATGCTGGTGTACCTGTGCTCCCTGCGGGACGATTATCCTGATTATATCGAAGTTTTGGAGGTGTAACACCATGCTGAAGATTGGTATTCAGTTCTTTGCTCACCACAAGGGCGGCGGCTCCACCAAGAACGGCCGTGACTCTGAGTCCAAGCGTCTGGGCGTGAAGCGTGCTGACGGTCAGTTCGTGCTGGCTGGCAACATTCTGGTTCGTCAGAGAGGCACCCACATCCATCCCGGCACCAACGTTGGTATCGGCAAGGATGACACCCTGTTCGCTCTGGTTGACGGTACCGTCAAGTTCGAGCGCAAGGGCAAGGATCGCCGTCAGTGCTCCGTTTACGCTGAGCAGTAAGCGCATAAAGACAAAGAGCTGCCGCAAACTACCTGCGGCGGCTCTTTTTAACTGTCATAAAACCAATGTAGGGCGGGGTCATGACCCCGCCGACGCAGTATCGACAATCAGCAATTTACGCTGAATGGTATTTGACGAATCAACATCCAGACAAATCCCGTTGGACGAGCACAAGGCATTATACCAACCTGATCGGCGGGGTCATGACCCCGCCCTACGCAGCCTGTCAGAAAGCAATATTTTGCATTTCCTCAAGGAGGTAATTTATGTTTGTAGATAAAGTACGCATCACCGTCATCGGCGGGCGGGGCGGTGACGGTGCGGTGGCTTTCCACCGGGAAAAATATGTGGCCTCCGGCGGCCCCGACGGCGGCGACGGCGGTCACGGCGGCAGCGTTGTGCTCCACGTCAACGATAACCTGTCCACTTTGCTTGACTTCCGCTACAAGCGCAAGTATCAGGCAGGCGCGGGTGTCAACGGCATGGGCCGGAAAATGGCAGGCAAGCGGGGGGAGAACCTGGTCATTGAAGTGCCCCGGGGCACCGTTGTACGGGATGCCGAAACGAATCAGATTATTGTGGATATGTCCACCGGGGAGGACTTTGTCATCGCCCGTGGCGGCCGGGGCGGCTGGGGCAACGCACACTTTGCCACCCCCACCCGGCAGGTGCCCAGGTTTGCCAAGGCGGGCCTCAAGGGTCAGGAACGGGACGTGATTCTGGAACTGAAGCTGCTGGCAGATGTGGGCCTGGTGGGCTTTCCTAACGTGGGCAAATCCACTCTGCTGAGCGTCACCTCCAACGCCCACCCCAAAATTGCCAACTACCACTTTACGACACTGTACCCAAATCTGGGTGTGATCTATGTGGAGGAGGGCGTGTCCTTCGTCATGGCGGACATCCCCGGAATCATCGAGGGCGCGGCGGAGGGCGCGGGACTTGGTCACGACTTCCTGCGGCACATTGACCGCTGCCGGCTGCTGGTGCACGTAGTGGATGTGTCCGGCAGCGAGGGTCGGGATCCTGTGGAGGATTTCCACGCTATCTGTCAGGAGCTGCACAGCTACTCTGTTGATCTTGGCGACCGGCCCATGATTGTGGCTGCCAACAAGGTTGACCTTCTGCCCCCGGACTGCGACAACTTGGAGCGGCTGCGCAAAGCCGCGGAGGAAGCGGGCTGCGAGCTGTATGAAATCAGCGCGGGAACAACCCAGGGCACCAAAAATCTCATGCGGGTGGTGGCCCAGAAGCTCCGGGAGCTGCCCCCCGTGACCATTTACGAGCCGGAATATGTGGAGGTGGTGGCCGCGCCCGCCGACCCCACGGCCTTCGAGATCGAGCACTACGGCAGCACCTGGATGGTCACCGGCGAGTGGCTGTCCCGGCTGGTGGAGAACATCAATTTCGACGACTACGAGTCCCGGAACCACTTTGACACCCTGCTGCGCAAGGCGGGCCTCTTTGCCCGGCTGGAAGAGCTGGGCATTGCCGATGGGGACACCGTGGACATCTATGACTTCGAATTTGAGTACCAGCGTTAATACCAAAAAAGCACGCCTACTTTCGTATAAAAAGCGACTGGGGATTTGTCAGAAAAGTGTTTGCCATTTTCAACTTTCTTATGTATAATAACAGGGTCACCATTGTGACCCTGTTATTATTCTTTTGGAGGAACCGGCCATGATCCGAAATTTGAATCAGGTAACTTTTCAGGGCTTTGGCAGCGTGCCGCCGGAGCGGTCCCAGAATGCCAAGGGCTTTGATAAATCTGCCGCCGTCACGGTAGCTCTGTCCCAGTCGGAGACAGTGACCTGGCAGGCTGCCTGCAATACCTGGGTCACCAACGGCAACGGTTCCAGCGTACTGTCCGTCAGTCTGGACGGGCAGAACTTTCAGGACTTCTATCTGGACAAGCCGGTGTGCATCAATCCCCGGGTCTATTTCAGCATCAGTCCCTTTACCGGCCCCGCGGACGCTCTTATGTACAGCGCACAGCCGCCGGAGCAGGTGGGCCTGCGCAGCACGGACAGCCAGCGGGTGGACCATCAGCTTCGTGTGGAAGGGATCTATACCTTTTTCTATCAGGAGAAGGAGCAGGGCTTCCTCTTCCCCGGGGAATCCCATCCTATGGCAGAGCTGACCTATGTGGACCAGGGGGTGCTTCATTCCGTGGCGGACGGGCAGGACCTGCTGTTAAAGCAGGGAGATCTGGTAGTTTATGGGCCGGATCAGTGGCATATGCAGTACGCGGACATCGGTGTCGCGCCCCGGTTTGTGACCCTGTCCTTCGCTACCCAGGGCACCGAGCTGATTCCGCTGCTGAACCGGAAATTCTCCGCCCCTCAGAAGGTGGTATCCCTGCTTCAAACCATGCTTCATGAGCAGGAGCGGATGGACGCCTACTCCGGCGACATCATCCTGAGCCAGCTGAATCTTCTCCTGCTGCTTCTGCTGCGGGAAACCACCTCTCCCACCGGCGGCAAGCTCCAGACCGCCAACTCCGTTCACTCGGAAAATGAGATCATCCGTCAGGCCCAGCAGTACATCTCCTCCCACATCCGGGAGAAGCTGAGTGTGCCCCTGGTTGCCCGGCAGGTGGATGTCAGTCCCAGCTATCTGACGGCTCTGTTCCATAAAAACCTGCAAATTTCTCCCGGCGAGTATATCCGCCGCATCAAGCTGCAGGAAAGCAAGCAGATGATCCGGGAGAACAATCTGAACTTCACAGAGATTGCCGCGGAGCTGCAATATTCCACCGTACACCATTTCTCCCGGCAGTTCAAGGAGAAATTCGGCATTACGCCCACGGAATACGCCAAATCGGTAAGATAACGAAGAGCCTGTCCCCCTTGGGGGACAGGCTCAAACTGTTTTATTAGCTCAGATTATCATGCCTTCTCCAGAGCCAGGGTTCTGGTGGGCTGGTCGCAGACCTCAGAGGGTCCAAAGTACTGAATGGCACCGGGATAGGTGAAGCAGGTCTCGACGGCCCACTGGGCTCTGTGCTCAGCAAAGTACTGGAAGGGCTTGCCGTCCAGCTCCACCAAAGCCTTGCGGATAACAGGCTTGTCCTGACCGTTTCTTCTCTCAATGTTCATCATCTTGGTGATGGGCATACCGCCGGCCACCCACTCCTCAGCGGGCTTGGACAGGTTGGAGACCTTGGACAGGTATCCGGTGTAGCCGTACTGAATCAGCATGAAGGCATTGTAGCCCAGGGAATAGCAGTAGTCCGCGTCGAAGTTAGAGGGGAATGCGCAGCGGCCTTCGTAGCCCAGGAAGTGGTGCAGGGCGGAGAACTTGCCGTTGTAGGTACCGGCAGCCTTCCGGGCAGCCAGATTGTCCTTGACCAGAGCGGAGAACAGCTTCTCGGACTCGATGAGGGAGACCTGCACGTTGCCGTGGGGATCCCGCTCCAGGAACAGCTGCTGCTGAATGTTCTCGGGCAGGATTGCGAAGACAGCCATGGACTCCTTGGTCAGGCCCGCCTCGATGAAGGCATACTTGTCCTTCCAGGTGGGCAGCGCATTAAACTTGGCAGTGTTTTCACCGGCCAGCAGCTCGTTGATCTCGGCAATCAGCACGGAGAACTCGGGGACGAACTCCACAATGCCCTCGGGAATGATGGCAACGCCGAAGTTCATGCCCTTGGCAGCCCGGGCAGCCACGGAATCGGCAATGTAATCGGCGATCTGAGCCAGAGACATCTTCTTGGCGGCGACTTCCTCACCGATCAGGCAGATGTTGGGCTGGGTCTGCAGGGCGCACTCCAGAGCAACGTGGGAAGCAGAACGGCCCATGACCTTGATGAAATGCCAGTACTTCTTGGCGGAGTTGGCATCCCGCTCGATGTTGCCGATGATCTCGCTGTAGGTCTTGGTGGCGGTATCGAAGCCGAAGGAGCACTCGATGTCCTCGTTCTTCAGGTCGCCGTCAATGGTCTTGGGGCAGCCGATGACCTGCACGCCGGTGTTGTGTGCGGCCATGTACTCGGCCAGCACAGCGGCATTGGTGTTGGAGTCGTCGCCGCCGATGATGACGATGGCGGTGATGCCGTGCTTCTTGCAGACCTCAGCGGCAACGGCAAACTGCTCTTCGGTTTCCAGCTTGGTTCTGCCGGAGCCGATGATGTCAAATCCGCCGGTGTTGCGGAACTGATTCACGTACTCGTCATCCAGGATCCGGTAATTGTCCTCCAGCAGACCGCTGGGGCCGCCCTTGAAGCCGTACAGGACATTGTCGGGGTTGGTGGCCTTCAGTGCGTCGTACAGGCCGCAGACAACGTTGTGGCCGCCGGGTGCCTGACCGCCGGACAGGATGACACCCACGACCTGCTTCTTGGCCTCGGAGGTGTTCTGACCCTTCTGGAAGGTGATCTCATTCTTTCCGTAAGTGTTGGGGAACTGGGCGGCGATCTTCTCCTGATCCGCGACGCTCTGGGTGGCATCGCCATTTTTAACGCAGATCTCAGAGATACCATTTCTGAGCATGCCGGGGAGCTTGGGGGTATACTGGTATCTTGCGGTCTGCAGAGGGGACAGTTTCATCTGAAAACACTCCTTACAGTTGATTTAATGTTTACACCTAGATTATACTCCATTCCGCCGAAAAGGTAAATAGCCATTTCTTATAATTTTGTGAACCTGGCAGTGGGGAAATATGGTTTGTTTGATCGCTGAGACGCATTTTGAGGTATCCACGACACGGCAACTGCACGAGCGAATAAATATAAACAACAATGCCAATTCCCCCTTTATGTCAGAATCAAAGAGAAGGGGGTAGCGAAGGTGATGCGGGAATTATCAGGACGGTCTATGGGAATGGTGGAGATGGGTAATCACAATTGGCGGGGACCCAGACTGCCATTGCGAACAAAAGCAAACGCGTAGATTCTGTGCTGGGATTAAATAGAACTGGCCAGCCGTGCGATCCATGGACACTGGAGCATGAAAAGTATGCACTGACATTTGGACGTCACCTTCCGTGAAGATGCGAATACAACAATAGACAAAAGTGCTGCGCAGAACCTGAATATCATGAAGTGTTCCTCAATGCTTAAAATATGCCCATTGTAAGAGCAAGGTTGGCATTCATGCAATCGTCGTGCATCCGGCAAAATTCTTCTTGCATTTTTTTGAACTTTGTACTATACTTAAGGGCACATATGCCGGTGTGATGGAATGGTAGACGTAGTGGACTCAAAATCTGGTTCGCCAAATCCTCCGGCGTGTAGGATTCCCCTTGGAGTACCAGCACTTTTTGAAAGTGAATATGTAGCGTTTTTTGAATTGCCCTCCGGTTTTGCCCTCCGTTTTCCGAGGAACGATTTTGGAGTGGAAATTTGAAGATAAATTTGCCGGTGTGATGGAATGGTAGACGTAGTGGACTCAAAATCCACCGCCAGCGATGGCGTACCGGTTCGAGTCCGGTCACCGGCACCAAACCAATATAATCCGAACCAGATCTTCCCTGTGGGAGACGGGTTCGGATTATTTGTTTTCTTCAGTAAATTCGAGGAGACACATTTCCGAAACGGTGTCATCAAACATCCGGAATCAAAGCCGAGAGGCCCAAGAAAAAAGAAACAGATTTAGGAGGACACTGCTATGGATAAGAAAGTTATTTCCTGTGCGTTCAATATCGACACTGCCTGTGTCGAAGTCTGGTTTGTAGACGGCAGCATGATCTCCGTTGACTGCACTCTGGTAGAAGCGGAGGTTGCACGGAATCTATACGAAAGCAGCGAGCTGGAGTGGCTGGTGTACAATGCGCCTGTGGACTATGTGAACCTGCTGCTCCACGGGGATGTTTGTGAGTATCTCAGGAATGTGACGGAATACCATCCGTTTGAAAACTGACCTCTACCGTTCTATCAATCTTTCATTCTTTCAAGAACGACGCGGAAAGAAAGACGGACAGATTTGGGGAATTCATGCATATAGAACGCCTGTTTTGGACATTCGAAGGTAATTGTATTCCCGAATAAAAAACGTGTCCAAGGAGCCTTGCTATCAGCCGCTTTTTCACCCCCGAAATGCGTGAGTGGAAGCGTCTTCTGCATGAGAAAAGGTACCGCCAAACTGGCGGCACCCTGTTCGGTCACTTGCTTACTTTTTCCCGTCCTTTCCTTCCGTCTGTCCCGCTTCACGCTGAGCCAGCCACTCCCGGAACTCCCGCTGGCCTTCTTCACTTTCGTAGTAGGCGAGAATGTCGGGGAGGATGCACCGGGCGATGTTCTCGATTTCGTGCTGCGGAATACCGGAATTGTTGATGAGCTTCTTCTTGCGGCCCAAGCTGGTTGTTCCCTCCGGTTCGATATGAAATTATTAAGGTTCAGTTGTGGACGGGCGGACGATCTATGTTGATGGCATGGCTCCCTTCTTAAGAAACGGAAAATGCAGGCGCTTGTCAAGCCATGGGCTTGATGGGCGTCTGCATTTTTTCTATATTATATCACATTGGAAGTGGGTGTCAATAGCTTGGAAAGTGATTGCAATGTAGAAAAAAAGCTGCGTAAAAGTGCTTGTGCCACAATAGGTTTTCCTTGCGTTTTTCTTGCAGTAAGGGAATTGTACTCGCCACCGGAAAATCCGGTTTCTATTCTTCTACACCGAAATTGAGGGCGGCCAGAACTTGCATCAGATGTCGACATTTTGAGTCTAAAAGCTGTTGTGCCACAATCACTTTTTGCCCCAGTTCCGAGGAGCTGAGGATATTGTATTCCCCCTTTGGAAACCTCCCAGCTGATGTCGACAGGATTGCTTTCTCCGCATTTAGAATCCGATTTTCAGCTTCCGAATATACCTATAACATCCCTCCCAAAATCGAGAGAAAAAGTCATTGCGCCGCAACGACTTTTTGCGGTCTAAATGTGAGAGTAAGGGCGTCGGAAAATAGATGGCAAACCACTTGTTTACGATGTTATGCCTTCACATCTCGCTTTGTCAGCGTAACATTGGCAATCAGAAGAAACACGGTCAAAAAAACAGCACAGCTCAGGAAAAAGCCCCAGATTCCGCCTGCCATCACATCCTCGGTGCGATTGGAGTTCATGCCCATGATCATGAGAGAATAGGGCCAGTACAATCCGGCATCCTTACTGACAGCCAGCAGACCCGCCACGCTCCCTCCCAGGGCAATCTGCACCGGCAGGGCAAAATTGTGGATGACCATGGACAGCAGAAGCTGCAGCGCAATGATGGCAAGGCCGCCGATAATGCCCCGGAGCAGCCAGAGAACAATCTCTGGTGGCGGGAAGCCGGGAAGTTTCGCCCCGAATTTTCCACCCATGACAAACAGCACCAGCAGCCAAAGCTGGGTAAGTATTGCCATTTTCGTTACCACGCAGAATTTGGCAAAGTACAGGCAGAAGGGGCGCACCGGGGCGGTCATAATCAGGTTCCAGTTGTGCCCCCGGTGCTCCAGCCGCCACAGGTAGGCGGCATAGACACCAATCAGCGGTGCGAAAAAGAAAATGGCATAAAACAGGGTGTATTGCGTCCAAAGGTCATACCAGCCGTGGGTGAGGATTTCCAGATTCATCTTATAGTTGAAGGTGCCGTATACCGCCGAAATGGCAGGGACAGCCAGAAAAAGCAGCCAAATGGGACTGCGGCGGAGTTTGCGGTTCTCCGCCCGAATACAGCGCAGCAGCATAACTCATACCTCCTTGTGTTTCAGCGCTTTCCACGCCATCACCGCAAACAGCACCCCAAACGCGGCGGTGAGAATCAACAGCCAGACGGGATAGGGCGCAGGATAATAGCGGACGATCCGGGTCTCCCGGTTCCAGTCCATGCGGATGGTGCTCAAGGGAATGTAGTAGCCCCAAGGCAGAAAGTAGCTGACCAGGCTCGGCATGAAAGCGGCAAACAGCCCGGACAGGCTGCCCACCATCCCTGCCGCCAGAGTGGGCACCTGGTTATCAAAGCGGATGCTGAGAAACAGCCAGAGGAAAAACAGCATGGTATTCACGGCAAAGGTGCTGATTGCCAGCCACCAGAATTGCCCCCAGTCGAGCAGCTCTGTAAACCCAAAATGCTTTCCCAGCGCCGGAATGCCCGCGCCTTCGATGATGCCAATCAGCAGAATTTGCAGCAGAGCAACCATTGTTTTGCCGAGAAACAGCGCCTTCCGGCTTTGCAGGGTCAGCAGCATTCGGCAGCTATTTCCCTTACTTTCCAAATCCCACAGGCGGCTGGCAAGCACCGCCGTGCCAAGGGGCATGACCACCGTATTCATCACCGGCACGGCGTAAAACAGCCCGGAATAGCCCTGTTCCAGCCGCCCTTCGTCGGCACTACCGGTCTGGGTCGCCCACAGCAGGACGAACAGGGAAATGCACACCGCCACCAGCAGGTTGTGCCTGCGCCGGGACTTTTTCAGTTCAGCATAGAGGGTTCTCATTTGGATTCCTCCCCCGTCAGGCTCAGGAAGATTTCTTCCAGCGATTTCGTATGACGGTTCAGCTCCACCACCCCGGCCTCAACAGACAATCGCCGCACCAACTCTGCCAGCGAATCCTCCCGCATAGCGGGAAGGCGGAAAGCCCCCGGTTCCCGGTCAGGCTTGGCTAACTTTCCAAGGATGGGCAATGCCTTTTCCGGGCACAGCACCCGTAGGGAAATGTCCCCCTGACTGTGCTGCCGCAGGGCAGCAAGCTCCCCTTGGAACAGCAGCTGCCCGTGGTTGATGATGCCCACCCAATCCACCATCTGCTCCATTTCGCTGAGGAGGTGGCTGGAAATCAGCACGGTTGCGCCGCAGCGATTGGGCATATCCCGAATCAGGCTTCGCATTTGCTGAATGCCGGAAGGGTCAAGACCATTGGTAGGCTCGTCCAGAATCAGCAATTTTGGATTTCCCAGCAGGGCCTGGGCGATGCCCAGCCGCTGGCGCATACCCAGAGAATACTGCTTCACCTGCCGTTTGCGGCTGTCAGTTAGCTCCACGATTTCCAGCACCCGGTCAATGTCCTTCTTCGGCACATTTTTCAGCTCCGCCACGATTTGCAGATTTTCTTCCCCGGTGAGGTGCCCGTAGCAGGAGGGAGACTCGATGAGAGAGCCGGTCTGCCGCAGCAGCTCCAGCCGGTTCCGTTCGTTCATCTGCTTTCCCAGAAGATGAATCTCACCGCCGCTGGGCTTCACCAGTCCCAGCAGCATTTTCATGGTGGTAGATTTCCCCGCGCCGTTGGGGCCGATGAAGCCGTAGACGCTGCCCTCCGGCACGGACAGGGATACCTGATTCACAACCGTACTTGCGCCGTACCGCTTGGTTAATTCTTTAGTTTCAACAATTTGCATTGCGTTGCTCCTTTCCTTGTGCTGGAAACAGCATACATCCGCTACCTTATGACACCCTGTTTTCTCCCTTAAATTTGCCTTAATTTTTCGGGTGAAATCTGGAAAAAGCACCTTCTGCCCGGTATAATGAGCGCAAAGGAAGGTGACGCTATGCAGACCATACAGGATGCGAACATCCTCATTGTGGACGACAGCCGGGAGCTGCGTAATCTGCTGATAGAAGAATTGGGCAGTGCGGGATACCATCATTTGAAATGCGCCGACAGTGTCAAAACTGCCCGGCAGGCAATCGGGGAAGATATGCCGGAGCTGGTGATTCTGGACATCAATCTGCCGGACGGGGACGGCTTTTCCCTGTTCCGGGAGATTCGCGCCCATTCTGATGTACCCATTCTGTTCCTGTCCGCCCGGGACGCAGACAGCGACCGGCTGTTCGGTCTGGGACTGGGGGCGGACGACTACATGACCAAACCCTTCCTAATGCAGGAGCTTCTGCTGCGGGTATCCGGGATTCTCCGGCGATTTTACCGGGGACAGTTACAGAGGGAGACTGTTCTCCATCTGGGAGAACGCACTGTGGATTTTGGAGACGCCACCGTCACCACCCCGGCTGGCACTGTTTCCCTGACGGCAACAGAGCGAACCATTCTGCAAAAGCTGCTGGACAACCGGGGGCGCATTGTCACCTATGATGCCCTGTGCGAGGCGGTGTGGGGCGGCGATTACTACGGCTATGAAAATAGCCTGAATGTCCACATCCGGCACCTTCGGGAAAAGGTGGAGGCCCAGCCCTCCCGGCCCAGGTGGATTCTCACCGCCCGGGGACTGGGCTACCGGCTTGCTAAGGAGGGATCCCAATGAGAACCATCTCCCGATTGATCCGCCGGTATATTCTTGCGGCATTCGCCATTGTTCTGCTGGTGCTGATGGTCAATGGTATCTTGCTTGCCGGCATTGTGTTTCGCTATGGATCGAAGCGTATTCAGGAGGGATTCTTCCCTGTGGGGAAATTCGCGGAGTCTTTTACCCGGACGGAAGATGGCTATGCCCCGTCTGCGGATTACGATTGGAAGCCCCATTTTGCATGGGCAATGCTGCTCAGTGACAGTGGAGAAATCCTGTGGTCGGAGGATTTGCCGGAGGAGCTGAACCACCCCTATACCGTCCCCGAGGTTGCCGCCTTTTCCCGGTGGTATCTGAAAGACTACCCGGTGATGGTCTACCGCAACAACTTTGGGCTTCTGGTGGCGGGCAAGCCCATCGGCAGCATGACCCGGTTCGATTTTTACATGGACAACGATATTCTGTACGCCCTTCTGTCCACCTTTGGCCCACTGCTTTTGCTGGATTTGGGGCTGGTACTGATCATTTGCCTGCTTTTGGGCTGGCGGGGCGCAAAGCCGCTGCGGGCGCTGGCGGAGGGCATCGGGCTTCTGGCGGAAGGAAAAGAAGTCTATCTGAAGGAATCCGGGGCCACGGCGGAGCTGGCGGAAAAACTGAACCAGACCAGCCGCCACCTTCAGCAGCAGAACGAGCTGATCGCCCGCCGGGACATGACCCGGTCCAACTGGATTGCCGGGGTCTCCCACGACATCCGCACCCCGCTGGCGCTGATTATGGGAAACGCAGAGCAGCTTTCCCGGCAATTCCCGCCCCAGTCGGAACCACGAAAAAGGGCGGACGCCATCTGCACCCAGAGCAAAAAAATAAAGGCCCTCATTGAGGACCTGAATCTGACCTTCAAGCTGCAATACAACGCCCAACCCCTGCGGAAAGCACCAATCCAAATGGGGGCATGGCTTCGCCGGTGCGTCGCGGATTTCTGCGATCCATTGGAAGAAACCCACAGCGTTGACCTCCTGATCCGGGAACCGGCAGGACAGACAACGCTGGAAGCAGACGAAGAATTGTTGACAAGAGCCGTGGATAACCTCCTGAACAACAGCGTCCGGCACAATCCCTCCGGCTGTGATATTACGGTACTGGCAGGAATCACGGACGAACAATTCATGTTGGAAGTCCGGGACAACGGCACTGGCTACCCGGAAGCAGTTCTGCGAAACCTATCCGATACCTGCACCGACCCAAACGCGCCCCACATTCTGGGGCTGCATCTGGTGGGGCAGATTGTCGCGGCCCATGGGGGAGAGGTATCCTTTCGCAATGACAGCGGTGCAGTTGCCGTACTTCAGCTTCCGATTGTTCCATAATGCTTCTGCCGCAGGAGGGTTCCTGCGGCAGATTGCTTACAATTCATTGATGGTTTCGGTAATTGCCATACCGTTGATTCGTTTGACTGTGTACGGACGGCAATGTAAACAGAAACCACTGTGATACCGAAACAAATGGTGAGACACGCCCAGGGGATCGGGGGTTCGATGCCGAAATAGTGGGTGATCATCAGGGTATACAGGAACCGATACAGGGGAAGTCCGGCAGCGCCCCCCGCAATCAGACCAATGACCCCATAGGTTGCGGCTTCAGCGGTAATCATGCGCGTAATCTGCCCATCGTCCATGCCCACTGCACGCATAATGCCGTACCGCTTTTTCCTGGCGGATACGCTGAGAGAAATGCTGTTGACGATGTTTAAGACAGTAATCAGGGCGATCACAGCCAGAAACGCATAGACAAAGAGGGTAAATGCCCAATAGGTGCTGTTTACCATCTCCTTGCTCTCTCTGCGATCAGAAAACTGGATGTCCACACCCTGTGCGTCCACCAGAGATCGCAGCCCCGCCACATCCGCATCGGATGCCTTTTTCAAAAGCTGAATATCGATGACCTTGTAGGTCTGCTCCGGGGTCAGCTTTTGGAAGGTTTCTTCTGTACAAATGATCGTAGGGCTGTCACTGGTGTCAAAGGGACTGTCATTCAGAACACCGGACACCGTCAGTTCCGTCCCATCCAGCTGAATGGTATCGCCCACTTTCAGGGAGTTGCTTTTGTCAAAAACCGACAGGACATGGAAGGCACCGTCATCGCTGTTCTTTGGAAGAGCACCGTCTACCAAATCTGCCTTTGCCCAACGAAACTGAGTTTCATCGTAGGAAATGAGATCTATATGCCCCTGTTTTCCCTCATAGACGGCGGGAAGGAACTGATGCATCCGACCAAAGGCACGCTTCACCCCGGGAAGGCTTTGCAGCTGCGCCGGAAGATTTTGGGAAAGTCCGTCTTCCTCGGCTGCACAGTAAAGAGAAATATCTGGGGTATAGGGTTTCAGGGAATTCAGGGCGGTACCAATCCAACCCAGTAGCACGGAAAAACAGAGAAACAGGATGATACTCAGCGCAAAAGAGCCGGTCATCAGAATCAGGCTTTTCTTGGAGCTGACCGCATGGGAAATGCCCAGGGAAAGCTCTACTTTTCCCAGCTTTCCCAGATTGGCAGACACCTTTCCGGCGGGTTTTCTGTCGGTATTTCCAGATACTGCCGCAATGGGAGAGACTTTGGAAGCCTTATTGGCAGGGGAAGCCGAGGCGATCCACACGGTGACAAATCCGTTGATGCTGCCGAACAGGATTCCCATGGGGCTTAACTGCCATAATGGCAGTGCCATAAACTCGCCGCCTACCCAGATATGCAAAATCAAACACAGCATCCAGGTAGCAGCGGTGCCCAGCGCAGCACCTGCCGGAATGGCGGTTTTACACCAGTTCAGGGCTTCCAGCCGAACCAGCTGCATAACCTGCCGCTTGCTTGCCCCCAGGCAGCGCAGCATCCCATAAAAGCTGGTGCGCTGCAAGACGCTGCTGTTGAGGCTGGCGGCAATCATAAAGATACCGGCAAGCAAAACCATGACCGCCAGCACAGCGGCAACCATGTAAAGCCCCAGAATGTAGCTGTTATCGCTGCTCAGGCTCATGGCGAGGATGTAGGCATTTTCTCCCACACTGCTGTCCGGCAGCTGATACTGCTCTTTGATTTCCGAAATTGCTTTTCTAAGATTGGTGTGGTTCTTGAATTGCAGATAGTATTGGAGGTCTTCCGCCTCCTGCTTCCCAATATCCCGGAAGGTTTTCAGATTCACAAACAGCGCCACCGCGTCATACTCTGATGCAACTGCGGTAGCCTGATTGAATCCGATGATTTTCAGTACTTTGGTGCTGCCGTTCGGCAGTTCCAAGGTCAAATTGTCTCCGATGGACACATCCATGATAGCCGTTATGTTTTCGGAAACCATGACTTCGCCGTCAGAAGGATAGGTTCCCTCGGAAAACCCAGGCAGCATTTTCGCAAGGTCTTTCTCTGCGCCGCAGATTGCGGCTGGCTTGCCGGATACGAAGTAATCCTGATCCAAACGACCGTTGAGATTCCCGAAGGGAGAGAAAGCAGCAACATCGTCTCTGGCGGAAATCGCCTGTGCCGTTTCCGGAGAGATTCCGCTCAGCAGCAGATGCCAGCTGCCATCTTTTTGCAGGCGATTGCTGGTTTCCATACGGATTGCCATATCCGCCATGCTGAACACCGCCGTCACCAGAAATACGGAAATCACAATACACAGGATGGTCATCCGGTTCTGCCGCCTGCGCACCTTTGCGGAAATGGGAATCAGGCTTAAATAGCTTTTCATTCCCGGCACCTCCCGAAATCCGTGAGGACGCCGTCGGAGACCTGTAACACTCTGTCCGCAGTCTGGGCGATACTTCGGTTGTGGGTAATCATAATGATGGTCTGCTCGTATTTTTTCGATGCCTCTTTCAGCAGGGCAATGACCTCGCTGCTGTTTCGGCTGTCCAGATTGCCGGTGGGCTCGTCGGCAAGAATCAGGGAAGGACGGGTAATCAGCGCACGACCAATGGCGACCCGCTGCTGCTGACCGCCGGAAAGCTGGTTTGGCAGGTGGTTCCGCCGCTCCTTCAGACTCAGAACGGTAAGCAATTCTTCCAGATATTTTTTATCGGGCTTCTGGTAGTCCAGCAGCATGGGAAAGATGATATTCTGCTCCACGGTTAGCTCCGGCACAAGGTTAAACGCCTGAAAGATGAAGCCGATATTCCGGCGGCGGAATACGGTGAGCTTTCGGTCATTCATGGCAAAAATCTCCTTGCCGTCGATGATTACCTTGCCGGATGTGGGGGTGTCCAGTGCGCCGATCATGTTGAGAAGCGTACTCTTGCCGGAGCCGGATTCGCCAACCACCGCCACAAATTCGCCCTTGGGTACGCAGAAGCTGACATCTTTCAGGGCGTGCACCGCCGTCTCGCCGCTGCCGTAGGTTTTGGAAAGGGACCGGACTTCCAATAAATCCATGTATAAGCACCTCTTTCTGAATTGGATTGTACCGAAAGTATACCATCCGTTCCCTACGTTAACATTACAGGAATCCTACAATTCTGTAGGAATTCGGAAGCTGATTGTGAAGGTAGTTCCCATTCCCAAATCGCTGTCCACGGTGATGGTGCCGTTATGGGCTTCGATAATGGCTTTCGCCAGAGGCAGACCCAGCCCGATGCCCTGAGTGTCCTGAGAAAAGCGGCTGCGGTAAAACCGCTTGAAAATATGGTGCAGATCCTCCGGATGGATTCCGCTGCCGTTGTCCTTGACGAGAATCTGAATCGCAGACGGCAGTTTCCGCCATTCCATCTGGATACAGCCGCCTTTGTCCGTATGGTCGAGGGCGTTTTTTACAAGGTTGTCCATGGCTTCCAGCATCCAATCCCGGTCACAGGAAAGCCAGATGTTATCCGCCCCGGACAAAACGATTTCCTTTTGCTCCTGCTTTGCACGATAGGCAAAATGCAGTTCCACATCCCGCAGCAGTTCTGCAACATTTTCGGGATGCTTTTCAATGACGATAGAGCCGGCATCCAGCTTTGTAAGCTTCAGCAGACTTTGCACCAGCGTCTCAATCCGGTCCAGCTCCTGTTCGGAAAGCTGCGCAAATTCCTGAATGGCGGGGTTCTCCTCCGCTTCTCCTTGCAGCAGACCGTTATAAATGTTCAGGGCGGCAAGGGGCGTTTTTAGTTGATGGGAAATGTCGGATATGGTGTTTTTCAGAAATTCCTTTTCCCGGTTTTCGTTAGCGGCATGGGCGTTTAACACCGCCGCCAGGGTGTTGACGCAGTGAAAGAGGTGGTAAAGTTCTCCTTCCTCATCGCAGTCAATCCGGGAGTCCGTGTTTCCGTCAAGAAACGAGAGAATCTGCGCTGCCGCCTGTTCCAGAACTTTGTTCCGCCTGCGAAAATACCACAGACAAATCCCAAGCACCCCGCCGGATGCCAGCAGGAAAAGCAGAAGCAGCGGAAGGGAGAACACTCCAAACTGCACCCAGGCCGCCAACTGGGACAGCAGGAGGAACGCAGTCATCACACAGGCAATCCCGAGGAAAAAGCCCTTGATATCCTTGTCAGCCAATAGCTTCATAGTCCACCTCAGAAAATTACATTCCACTTGTAGCCCATGCCTCGGACGGTCAGGAGCATCTGGGGCTGGCTGGGGTTATCCTCCACCTTGATGCGCAGGCGGCGGATGTAAACGGTGAGGGTGCTGCCGTCAATGAAGTTCCCCTCGCAGTCCCACAGCTTTTCCAGAATCTGCTCCTTGGAAAGCACCGCGTTGGGGTTGCGCATAAACAGGCACAGGAGCTTGTATTCCCCTGCGCTGAGATCCAGCAATTCCCCGTTTTTGTACGCCTGCCCTTGGAGAAGCTGAACGGTGATTCCGTTGGATTCCAGCACCGTATCTGCCGCGCCGAAATCCTTGGCTCGCCGCAGCAGGGCGTTCATCCGGGAGATCAGCACCCCCAGCTTGAAGGGCTTGGTGATGTAATCATCCCCGCCCATGTCCAGCCCCATGATAATGCTGGTTTCCTCGTCGGAGGCGGTCAGAAAAATGATGGGCACCTTGGAGGTTTGCCGCACCCTTTCGCAGAAGCTGAAGCCGGTGCCGTCCGGCAGGGACACATCCAAAACCAGCAAATCATAGTTCCCAACCACCCAAAAGGCCTCCGCCTCCCGAAGGGTTCTGGCAATATCCGTTTGAAATCCCTGCTTTTTGAAGGCAAAGGATAATCCATTTACCAAACTCAAATCATCTTCCAGCAATAAGATCCTCTTCATGTTGTTCCCTTTCTCCATCCGTTGATTGGCTTTTTTTCATTATATTTCGGAAGTGGGCGGAAAACAAGCCTGTTGTCAAAAGAAGGGCAGTGTTCTTAAGCGATTCATGAGAATCGCGCAGCCGCAGCCCAAAGGGCTGCGTTCATCAGGGCTTGGGGCATCGCCTCAACAAGCAGAAAAACCATCTGTTCCGCAGACGCGGAATGGATGGTTTTTCGCATTTGTATATACAGATGCATTGCTTGCGGCTATTATACCAAATTTGGTATAAAATTAGCAAGCAATGCATATGTGGCCACAAACCTTGCTGCGACAAAAGTCGCGCAAGCAATGCTTATGGCGCGCCATATGCGAAAAGCGCTCATCTCCGCCCCGGCAGATTTGAGCGTTTCCTGCTTGTTGGGAAATCTCCCAAGCCCTTTGAATCACAAGTTCCTTGTGAGCTGCGCACCCTGCGGGCGCTTTATTTCTGATTGAAAATATATGGTGTGGCATTGCCGGGTACAGGAGCCTTTCATATGCTAGGTAGAGTTTTTGAAACATTAGGGCAATGAACTTGATTTTTATGATTAGGAGTTTACAATATTTTTGTAAGGATTGATGATCTTTTTTGGCAGCAGAGTGATTCTGCTGCTTTTTAATGTTGGCACTCCGGTTACATTTCCGGATGGTCATAAATCTTTTGAAAAGGAAGTGGTTATCGATGAAACGAAAAGAAACAGGAAAGGGGTGGTGTTCAGATGCGAGATAAACAAGATTCCCTAAAAATTGCGTGGGAGGCTGAGCATGACAAAATCACTTGATCCTAAAGAAATAGAGGCATCCCGGCGGTCTGCCAGCAGAACGGAACGCAGAAATCAAAAGCGACAACAAATACAGGAAGATATTGTAAGGAACCAGAGTGGCAATGGTGTCATTATCATCCCACCGCAGAAAAAAATGGAAACGCCAGATGAACTTCCTAAACTGCGTGTCGCGGCTTATTGTCGTGTCAGTACACAGGAAGAGCAGCAAGTCGGCAGCTTTGATATGCAGGTACTTCATTTTACAAAGCGTATCGAAGGGAATCCGAATTGGATTCTGGTGGAAATTTATCAAGATGAGGGTATCAGCGCCACCACTGTTGAAAAACGTCTTGGTTTTCAGAAAATGATTGCCGACGCTGTTGACGGCAAGATTGATCTGATTCTTACCAAGAGCATTAGTCGCTTTGGGAGAAACATCGTGGATATTCTGAATAACCTGCGTACGCTTTCCGCGCTAAACCCACCTGTGTCGGTTGAATTTGAAACGGATGGCATCACCTATACTGGGGACGGAAAAAACAATCTTCTGATCGCGCTACTGTCTGCGCTTGCCGAAATGGAATCTCAGCAAAAGAGCGAAGCAATTAAGGCAGGTATCCGATGGCGAATGGCTGCAGGGATCTATAAGTTCTCTGTCCAGAATACGCTTGGTTTTTACCGGGACCACTTTGGGCGGCTGGTCATTGAGCCTACGGAAGCGCGAATTGTGGAGTACATCTATGAAAGCTGTCTGGAAGGTGCTTCTCCTTCTGAGATAGCTGCTGCATTGACGGAGCAAGGTATCAAATCACCAATGGGCAAAGACTGCTGGCTTCCTGATACGGTACGCAGTATCCTCAGAAATGAAAAATACTGCGGTGATGCTTTAATGCAGAAAACCTACACAAAAGATTTTCGAACACATAAGTCCGTAAAAAACACAGATCTCAATATGTACTTCAAAGAGAATCACCATACGGCAATTATCAAAAAAGAGGATTGGATAAAGGTTCAGGAGATTCTCGCTGTACGGCGTGATAGTAAAAAGGTTGCTACATTACGCCGTTTGACTAACCGCTTTATTGTATCTCGCGTGAAAGACGGACTATTCCAGGGTTACTTTATTTTGGATTCCCGCTGGTCTGCCGCAGAACGCAAAGAATTCTTACAAATCATCAATGAAACACTGAATCTTAAAAATGAAAGGAACTAGACATTATGAACTTCGACTTTTCTGCATTGAACTTTGAAACGATTGACTCCAATATCAACGCATATCCGGATATGTTTATCAATCAAAATAGCGTTACCTTCACGAAAAAAGTGTTGGAAGACTTGGGTTATCCGGCATATGTGCTGTGTATGCTGGATGCAAAAGCAAAGGTATTCGCTATTCGTATGTGCAAGAGCAATGAACCCAAAGGATTCAAGTTTTCTAAGCCCAAGGGAGAACAGAAAGGTGTCGTTACAATCTCCAATAGGAATCTGCTTGACCCGCTGCGCTCCATCACCGGAGTTGAGTGGATTGCCGGCAAGCGGTACAAAGTGCGTGGCTTCTGGGTCGCTGATGCGAAGACCATGTGCTTTGATTTGAACGAGGGTGTTCAAGAAGATTTTCGCTCCGTTCCACAGGATGACCGTACTGAGTAAAGACTGATTTTCTTGTACAGGGTAAGCACTCCTTCGGGGGTGCTTACTTCTATTCATGATCTTCTTTAATACTTGGATGGCAACTCCATAACTTGCATGATAAATCATTTTAAGAGTTGACTATGGGTTAATAATATGGTACAGTAACATCGAATACAATAGGAGGTGAGTTCATTGATAGAATTAGGAAAACGTCTGCGGGTACTACGCGAGAGTGTTGCGCTGTCACAGGCAAAACTTGCGCCGGAGCTTGGCGCAACCCAATCAAGCATTAACCGCTACGAGAATGGTCAGGCTGCTCCGCCGATTGATTTGCTGCGGAAATATGCAGACTACTTTGATGTGTCGATGGATTATATCTTTGCCCGCTGCGATGACCCCAGAGGAAAGCTCTACGAAAACAAAATCATGAAACAGAGTGATGCTCCGGAACTGCGGGATTTTATCGAGATGTGCTTTGAACCAGGCTCCCCTATGAACGAACGGTTGAAGGAATCCCTGTTTCAGATGATGACGGAGGGTAAGAAATGAAAGCTGTGATTTATGCCCGTTATTCCTCCGACAGCCAGCGGGAAGAATCCATCGAAGGTCAGATTCGGGAATGCACCGCCTTTGCTGAAAAGAACGGCATCACGATCCTGCGCCACTACATTGACCGTGCCTATTCCGCCAAGACGGACAACCGCCCGGATTTTCAGGAAATGATTAAAGACAGCGGCAAGAAGCTGTTTGACATGGTCATCGTCTGGAAGCTGGACAGGTTTGCGAGAAACCGTTACGACAGTGCCAGATACAAAGCACAGCTGAAGAGGAACGGCGTGAAAGTGGTGTCCGCAACAGAAGTGATTTCGGAAGGTGCGGAGGGTATCATTCTGGAATCCGTGTTGGAAGGCTATGCAGAATACTACTCTGCCGATCTGTCTGAGAAAGTTATCCGTGGCAGGACGGACAACGCGCTGAAGTGCAAGTTCAACGGCGGCACCCTTCCCATCGGTTATGTGATTGATGAGGAACAGCATTTTCAGATTGACCCGCTGACTGCACCCTTTGTTCTGGGCGTGTTCAAGAAATACGATAAGGGCGCGACGATGAAGGAGCTGCGGGACTGGCTGAATGACAGCGGCATCAGAAATACCCGTGGTCAACCGCTGAATTTCAACAGCATTCAGCACATGCTGAAGAACCGCCGCTACATTGGCGAATACCAGTACCGGGACATTCTGATCCCGGATGGAATCCCCGCTATCGTCCCGGAGGATTTGTTTGACCGGGTCCAGGAGAAGCTGGCACAAAACAGAAAAGCCCCGGCTCGTCACAAAGCCGAGGATGATTACCTGCTGACCACCAAACTGTTCTGCGGCTACTGCGGCGCTTACCTCTGCGGCGAAAGCGGCAAGAGCCGGAACGGAACCGTCCACCATTACTACAAGTGCGTATCCGTAAAAAAGAAGCGGACAGACTGCAAGAAAAAGCCTGTGCGGAAGCAATGGCTGGAAGATCTGGTGGTCAATGAGGTAATGAAGGTGGTCATGGACGATCAGGCCATTGAAGCCATCGTGTCCATGGTCATGGATTTGCAGGACAGAGAGAACACCAGCCTTCCCCTGTACGAACAGCAGCTTCGGGAAGCGGAAACCGGCATCCAGAATCTTCTGAACGCCATCCAGCAGGGCATCCTCACCAAGTCCACCAAGAGTCGGTTGGAGGAATTGGAAGCTGCCAAGGAGGATTTGGAGATCAAGATCGCTAATGAGAAGATTGCCAAGCCCAGAATCAGCCCGGAGTTCGTAACCTTCTGGCTGCACAAATTCCGCAAGCTGGATGTGCGGCAGCAGTCCCACCGCAAAATGCTGATCGACGCATTTGTGAACGCCATTTACCTGTATGATGACAAGCTGGTTCTCACATTCAACTACAAGGACGGAACCAGAACCATCACCCTGGATGATGTGAAAGAAGCCGTAAAGAACAATACCGGTTCGGATTTGGATTGCCTTGGTGCACCATAACAGATACTGTAATTGATACAATCGTGTCAGTTGCGGTATCTGTTTTTTATGCCATTTTTACGGAAAACAGGGTATTTTTCCAAACTTTGCAACGCATTTCCGGGATATGTTTCGACGATGTAGTGGTTCTGTCCGGTGCGAGGTAACATCACACACACTTTTAGAGGAGGGTGATGTTGTGAATATTTTGGAAGAATTCTGGTATGGCAATCTCGAACCGGCAGAATATGATACTTCTTCCAGCCAGGAGTACAAGGAACTGCTCCAGCTGATCAGCCGGAATGAGGAAAAACTGTTGGAGACCATGACCGAAGAGCAAAAGGAATTATTCTTCCGGTATACAGACTGTGTCCGGGAATTCCAGACAATGGCAGAATGTCTACTGTTCCAAAACAGCTTCCGTCTGGGTGGCAGAATGATGCTGGAAGTGATGAGAGGCGGCATCGGGAGTGAATGAGTATGTCGCGGTACTGAGGGAATGTGAGGAAGAAAACCCACCGAACTACGGCAGCGATGCCCATTCCATCCTGGAGATGACCTTCACCTATTACCACGAGTGCAATAATACCGACACCGATGCCGTCAAGGTTGCCTTTGAGGATCTGTACCAGCGGATGCACGGTATGCCCCTCCGGGAGATGGATCGAATCGTGGATGCGGTCTGTACCCTTTGCCGGGAGCATGAAAAAGCTGGATTTGTGGAAGGGATAAAGGTCGGGATCTGTTTGGATCAAGAGCTATAAAATACACCTCGTTACATCTACGATTACCGGATGTAGCGAGGTGTATTTTCGTTATGAAGTTGTGCGGTGTTGCCCTATGCAAATTACTATTCAAATGAATTTTTGTTGCTCTGGCAAACCGGCACTGAATGTGGTATACTGGATAAAATGCTCGTGACCGGAAAGGAGGTATCTGCCATGTCCCTTGGTGAAAAGCTGCGGCAGGCACGGCTGGATGCTGGCCTGAGCCAGCGGGAGCTGTGCGGCGGGGAGATCACCCGCAATATGCTCTCCTGCATTGAAAACGGAACCGCGCAGCCCTCCATGCGCACCCTTCAGTTTCTTGCCGGCAGGCTGGGAAAACCTGTCAGCTATTTTCTGGAGGAAAAAGCGGTGGTCTCGGTCAATCAGACGGTCATGGCATCCGCCCGACAGCAGTACGACGCGGAGCAGTATGAGCGGGCGATGGCCGTGCTGGAAAAATATACGGAACCGGATCCGGTATACGACCGGGAAAAGGCTCTGCTGACAATCCTCGTACAGCTGGGCCTGGCGGAGCAGGCAATTGCGCAGCACCGGGAGCAATACGCCCGGGAGCTGCTGGAAAATATGGACACTCATGACGTGTACTGCGCCGAAGCTCTGAACCGACAGCGAATCCTGTTGCTGGGGCGGCTGCGCGGCAGACAGCGGCTGTGCTCCCAACTGCCCAGTCTGGACGAAGAACTGATGCTGCGATCCCGCGAAGCCATCCATGAGGGGAACGCCCGCCGGGGCACCCATCTGCTGGAAGCCATGCAGCGGCGGGACACTCCGCAGTGGATGCTGCTGCGCGGGGAGGCCTATCTGTCGGAGGGTGCCTATCAGAACGCAGTTCAGTGCCTGCGCCGGGCAGAGGAGGCCTTTCCGGAGGACGCGATTCCCCGGCTGGAACACTGCTACCGGGAGCTTGGAGACTACAAGCAGGCCTACCTCTACGCCTGCAAGCAAAAAAAGTAAACGGGAACGGAGGATTCTTCCTTCGTTCCCGTTTTTTCTTGTGGCAAAACTGTCATATTAGTATCATGTACACGGGAAAGCCGTTCCCTGCTCTCCCGCTCTCGCATCACACCGCTGCGCTTTGCGGCGATACACTTGACAGACAATGTAACACCCATCCGTCGTCACGGCTGCATTGGTGCTGCTTTGCTGTCCGAGGGTAGTATATGCCGGAAACGCGCGGACATACGGAGGTAAATTATGGAAGAATTTGTGACATTGCTGATTCCCGCCATGCTGGCTCTGGTGGCAGTGCGGCTCATGCTGATCCCCATGAAGTTTTTCTTCAAGCTGCTCATCCACTCCGCCTGCGGTTTTCTCTGCCTGTGGATGCTCAACAGCATTGCGGGCTTTACCGGGATCTTCTTTCCCATCAACGCCGTAACGGTGCTCACCGCCGGGATTCTGGGCCTGCCGGGGGTCGGCATTCTGGCATTGCTGGCGGTATTGCCGTAGGCGGCAGGGCCGCCTGCCAATGCGTGCGCGAGCTGGTCTATATTCGTTACACCGTTGGATACTGCTCGGTAACGTTCCGTATTCAAAAGGGGTGCGTGGATACCACGGTTTCACTTATCCAGATGAACATTCAAATGGGGATAGGTCATTTCGATACCCTGCTGGTCGAAAATGTCCTTGATGCGCTGCATCACCAGAAAATGCACGTCCCAGTAATCTTCCGGCTTCACCCACAGGCGCAGGCTGTAGCCGATGGCGCTGTCGCCATAGTCCGTAATCACGGCAGCAGGCGCCGGTTCCAGCAGGACATTGTCCACGGTCCCCGCCTGTACCAGGGCGTCCAGCACCTTCTGGGTGGGGGCATCATAGGAGGCAGAAACAGTGATCTCCACCCGTCGGCTGTCCGCACTGCTGTAGTTGACGATCTGGGCCGCCACCACCGCGCTGTTGGGGATGGACACCACCCGGTTGTCCGGGGTCGCCAGCACGGTGTAGGTCATGTTGATCTCCCGGACAGTGCCGCCCTGCCCGGCGATCTCCACATAGTCGCCGGAGTGGAAGGGATGGGTGTAGAGAATGGTAAAGCCGCCGATGATATTCGACACCATATTTTGCAGGGACAGGGAAAGCGCCAGGGTCAGCACGCTGGCTAGGGCCACGATGCTGGATACGTCAATGCCCAGGGTGGACGCGGCAATCAGGAACAGCAGAATGTACATGGCCGCCTTGGCAAGGGACAAAATCAGGCTGTGGGCCGCTTTTTCCAGCCGGGATTTGCTCAAGGACGCTTCAATGAGCCGCATAATGACCCGGATAATCAGCACACCGATGACCAGAATTACTACGGCGGCGGAAAGCTTCTTAAACAGGCCGCTTTTCAGAAATTGGAATAAAATGTCAAGCATTGGAGTTCCTCCTTTTATGCCTTCCCATTACGGAAATGCTGTTGTTTTACGCGGGGGCATCGTCTATCACTGTCATTGCGAGGAGCGCAGCGACGTGGCAATCCGTCCCCCTCTGCGTGCAAGGAAAACGGATTGCCACACCAGCGTGCGCGCTGGCTCGCAATGACATTCTTTTTAGTAACCTTTTTTTCTTATTATACCGCTTTCTTCTCCAAATTGCAACCGCCCCCCGGAACGATACCGTTCCGGGGGGAATTCGTCAAATACCGGGGAATATCAGGGTAACCTTGAACAGATCGCCGTCCACCAGCAGCTGGAGTTCCCCTTTTTGCAGCTCCATCAGGCTCTTGGCTATGTTCAGGCCCAGGCCGCTGCCCTCGGTGTTCCGGGAATCGTCTCCACGGACGAACCGCTCCATCAGCTCGTCAGCACCGATGTTCAGCTCCTCCCGGGAAATGTTCTTCACCGACAGGATCACCTTGCCGCCCATCTGGGAAAGATCGATATACAGCCGGGTGCCGGGCATGGCGTACTTCACCGCGTTGCCCAAAAGGTTACTCAGCACCCGCCAGACCAGCCGTCCGTCCGCCATCATGGGAAGGCTTTTGTCATCATGCCGGAATACGGGGCTCAGCATGGCCCGGTCCAGCTTATCGGCAAACTCACCCAGTGCCTGATTCACGGCCTCTACCGCATCCACCTTCGTAATGTCAACGGTCATGTTGCCGGTGCTGGCCTTGCTCATGTCCATCAGGTCGTCAATGAGCTTTTTCAGCCGCTGGGACTGGCGATCCAGAACCGCAAGGTATTCCTTCCGCTCCTCCTCTGTCTGCGCCTTTTGCAGCAGGTCAACATAGTTGATGATGGAGGTCAGGGGCGTCTTAATGTCGTGGGACACGTTGGTAATCAGCTCCGTCTTCATCCGCTCGGATTTGAGCCTTCTCTGGGCAGCGTCCATGGTGACCCCTGCCAGATTGTTAAGGCTCTGGGCGAACTGGGAGAAGGCGCCAACCATGTGCTTATCGTCCACCTTGATGTCCAGATCGCCCTTGCTCATGCGGGAAGCGCTGTCCATGAGCTTTCCGAAGCAGTAAGCGCCGTAGCAGATGAGCAGTATCCAAATCGCAATCGCCCACAGGGTACTGTTAAAGCCAAGAACCAGCAAAATGCACACTACTCCGGCCAGCAGCCACTGCCACACCAGCGGCAGGTAGGAAATGAACCGGTTCACCCGTTTTTCCAGCCAGCCGGCGCAGCCGCAGAGGATGCCCCACAGCTTTTTCGCCATCTTCACCAGCCAGGGCCAGGCTTTCATGCTGAGAATATTCTCCAGCCATACGGCAAACCGCACGCACAGCCGCAGGCACCAGCCGCACACCGTATTGCGCCACCAGAAGCCGCCGGGAGTCTTCAGCTGCGCAACAAACGCGTAGCAGAAGCCCACGAACACAAGGCATCCCACATAGCACAGGGCGATGCCGATGCAGCAGGCGGTGAGCACATCGCTGGACAGGAGATACTGCATCAGGGCCACTCCGCCAGCGAAACATCCCGCAATCACGCAGCCGCCGCCCACCAGATACACATCCAGCGGGATGCGGTTCAGACCCCCGGCCCTTACCTCGGGGTCACCGGGCTTCCGGCCCGCGGCAGAGCACAGGTACACCGCCGTGGCAGCCAGCCCTAACAGGCACAGGCCCACCATGGGCAGCAAGTACTGGCGATACTGCCGGACGATCTTCACCAGATTCCACGCGGCGGCATCCCTGTCGTTGTCGCCGATGTACAGTGTCACTGTCATCTCCGGCATGGTGACGTAGACATACTTTGCTTCCACTTCCTCGCCGGTTGTGCTGTCATAGTAAGCAATTCCGTTGATCTGGTAGCTGCTCAGGGGCTTGTCGCCCACCATGACAGGTTCCGTGACTGGGATGTCCGGCACCGTTTCCACGGGAGCCGTGGTGGGGGGTACGGTCTCCGCCGTGGTCTCCGGGGCGGCGGTTTCCTCGGTGTAGCTAACCACGGTTTCTTCCACATTCTCCGGGGTTTCCCCTTCCTCGGGGACGGCGGAGGCGTTGGAGGGTTCGCCCTCGGTGTAAACGGTTTCCTCCGCCGAAGCTGCCGTCTCCACGGGATTGCCGTTTTCATCGGTGGGGACAGGCTCCTCCACAGGGACAGTATCAGTCACTGTGGTTTCGGGTACGGTTGCGGCTGTGGTCTCCCGGATGGTTTCCTCCGGCTCGGGAATGTTGCCGGTAAAGACCAGATAACCGCTTTCATCGGTGGTCAGGCGGCCCACAGGGTTCGTATCGGAAATTTCATAGATGATAGCCCCGTCCGCATCGATACAGCAAAAATAAAGCGGTTGGTCATTGTCAATCGTGGGGCTGTCTTCAAAGCCCCGGAACACCACACGCCCGGATTCGTCCTTAAAGATAAATCCAATGCTGATGTCGCTGCTGTAATTGGAACGGTCAGCGGTATCGCCAATGCTGATTCCGTACACGCTGCTGCCCATGGGCTGGATGGCATCATAGAGGAAGGACTCTCCCGGCTCCACCGTGTGGGGAAAATCTTCCCCATCATCCGACTGCTCGTCTGCCGCGATGCTTTCCACCAGATACAGATAGTTCCCGCTAACGGGGAATTTGTAGCTCAGCCAGCCTTGATTTTCCGCCGCATCCATGTTGTAGGAGCTGAGAACCTTGCCCTCGGCATCGGAGATGGTATAGGCGTTATTGGGGTAATTACGGATAAACCAGTCTGTGTCACCATAGTATTCCCGGAACAGATCCTCCGGGCAGCCGCCCAAAATTTTGCTGGAGTAGGACATGGCTATCTGAGACGCGTAATTTCTTGCGTTGTCCTGTTCCTGCCCGGCCCGGTATTCCTCCACAGTCTTGTTGTACAGGTCCATTTCCGACAGGCCGATAATACAGCCGATGCCCCCCACCGCGCCCAGCAGGCACAGGGCGCACAGGATGATGGCGATAAATTTGATTGCGATGTGATTTTTCATTTCCGGTCACTCTCCATCTTATAGCCCTGTCCCCAGACCACCTTCAAATACCGGGGTTCTGAGGGGTTGATCTCAATTTTTTCCCGCAGGTGCCGGATGTGCACCGCCACCGCGCCTTCGCTGCCCAGCGCCGTCTCCTGCCACACGGACTCATAGAGCACCTTGGTAGAGAATACCTTGCCGGGATTCGCCATGAGCAAGTGCAGAATCGCGTATTCCGTGGGGGTCAGGGACACGTTCTCCCCGTCCACCGTCACGGATTTGGTGCGGTCATCCAGGGTCACGCCGCCTACCGTCAGGTTACCGTCAACGGTTTCCGGCTTGCTGCCAAGGCGGTCATACCGCCGCAGCTGGGAGCGAACCCGGGCCAGCACCTCCACCGGCACAAAGGGCTTGGTAATATAGTCGTCCGCGCCCACGTTCAGGCCCAGCACCTTGTCCTCGGTTTCGGACTTGGCAGTGAGCAGGATAATGGGGGCATTGGAAAATTCCCGGATTTTGGAGGTTGCCGTAATCCCATCCATCACCGGCATCATCACGTCAAGCAAAATCAGGTGGATGTCATTTTTCCGAACCACATCCAGAGCCTCCTGGCCGGTGTAGGCTTCAAACAAATTGTATCCCTCCGGCGTCAGGTAGATTTTCAGTGCGTTGACAATATCCGGCTGATCGTCGCAAATCAAAACGTTGTACATGGCCCCTCGCCCCTCTTTCTCTTATCTGATTCTATTATACCATCCTGTTTCTTAAGAAGAAAGAGGATGAATTCTTAAAAAGTTATTAAGGCAGCACCGCACAATGGGAGCTGCGGGCTTCAGCAGATCTTTTACCCAGATCTTCACAAGCAGTCCAACGTATTGCGGCCGAGGCATAGCTGAGGAAGTGCCTTTGACGCCCTGCCATCGTCACAGTCCGATGGACTGTCACAGGCAGAAAAACCCCGTCCTTTCGGACGAGGCTCTTATGTTGGCATTACCTACCTTCCTGGGTAGGCCAAGTATTGTCCTTGCGTTCAACAAGATGCCTGTGGCATCTTGAAGCAAGAAAGAGCCCCGTCCTTTCGGACGAGGCTCTTATGT
>JALFJQ010000044.1 GCA_022775085.1 Clostridiales bacterium
AGAAATGAGAAAACGCATCATCGCCTACAATCAGGCAGTAGCGGCTGACGCTTCCGCTGCTGCGGATATGCGCACCATGGCAGAAGCCTTTGCCCAGCTGCCGCCCGGTCAGCTGAAAAAGGTTCTTACCGATGAGATCATAGCCATTCTGGCGAAGTATGGGGTGGTGATCGGGTGACCCTGAAACAAAAGCAAGCCCTGCTTGCCTATCTGGGCTACTATGACGGCCCGCTGGATGGGCTGTGGGGCGAAGGCTCCCAGCGGGCCACCATCGCCTTTCAGCGCTCCTACATGGCGCAGGAGGACGTGGACGGCATCTTCGGCGCGGAGACCGAAAAGCGGATTCTGGAGGTGATCGCCACCGGGGAGAGGCCAGCTGTTGCAGAAAATGCAACAACCGCCCCGGGATGGTGGAAGGACATCCGCTACTTCACCCGGGCAGAGTTCCGGTGCCCCTGCGGCAAGTGCGGCGGCTTCCCGGTGGAGCCGGAGGAAACACTTGTCAGGCTGGCGGATCAGGTGCGGGAGCACTTCGGTGCCCCGGTGATGGTTTCCAGCGGCGTGCGCTGTCAGGCCCACAACGACGAGCTGCCCGGCTCTGCGAAAAACAGCTACCACGTCAAGGGCAAGGCAATGGACTTCTGCGTCCTGGGCGTCAGCGGCGCCGAACTGCTGGCCTATGTCAAAACCCTGCCCATCCACTACGCCTACCAGATCAAAGGATCTGATTTTGTCCATATGGACGTAAATTAACTTAGGAGGAAATACATATGCAAATGGTAAACGCTTTTATTATCCGCTTTTTCGCGGCCCTGATGGGCAACATCTTTGTGCGGCTGCTGCTGATCGCCGTCTGCGCAGACATGGTATTCGGCTCCCTGCGGGCGGCAAAGTACCGCAAATGGAACTCCGCCGTTGGCATCGATGGGGCTATCCGCAAGGCCGGTATGCTTGCCTGTGTGCTGCTGTTCACAGCCATTGACATGATGATGCACGTGGACGTGCTGGGCTGGCTCCCGGTGGATGCACGAAACGTTCTGGACACCTGCGGCGTTGTGAAGATGGGCGTCACAGAACTGTTCGCGCTGCTGTTTATTCTGTATGAGGCCACCAGCGTGCTGAAAAATATGCTGCTCTGCGGTCTGCCCGTGCCCGCCGGACTGCGGGAGAAACTGGGCGCATGGCTCAGTACCATGACCGAGGAGACCAATGTGGATATTGTGGCAGAAAAGGTAACGCCTGCGCCGATTGCAGACGGGGCCACGGCGGAAGCGGTCAGACGGATGTATGAGGATGACCGCGAAGAAAGCGGGCTGCTGGATATGTGATGATATGAGGGTGCCCAACACGGGCACCCTCTTTTTCATTGCCAATCCGTTGCCAATTTTGACCATAAATCGGATGTTCAAGCGATTAAGCAAACAAATATTTGATTAACTTTTTAACCATGTATATTCCGAATTTACACTAAAAGTGTATAGAAACCTATGAAAAACCGCTCTGAAATCACTTTCAGAGCGGTTATGGTATGGGGTGGATAATGGGACTCGAACCCACGATCTTCAGAGCCACAATCTGACGCCTTAGCCAACTAGGCCATATCCACCATATGAACTTTTGCTGAAATGCTGCCAAAAATAAGTGACACGCCAAGAAGGACTCGGTTCATCAAGGTATCCCTCGGTCAAGCCCTCGGGATCAACATGCCGCCGGCATGTTGGATCTGATTGTTCGAGTCCAACGGGACTGGCTGTAATAAGTGGCACGCCAGGAGGGACTCGAACCCCCGACCTACTGCTTAGAAGGCAGTTGCTCTATCCAGCTGAGCTACTGGCGCATTTCTATGGAGCGGGTGACGGGAATCGGACCCGCGTGACCAGCTTGGAAGGCTGGTGTTCTACCATTGAACTACACCCGCATATCTTGGCCCACAGCTGCTTCAGCCAGAGAATTTTACCATAGAAGTGCTTAATTGTCAACCGATATTTTTCAGAATCCCCGGAATTTTTTCATAGATCACGTCCGCAACCGCTCCGTCCGCGCAGGCGCACACGGTTTCAAACTGGCTGGCGATGTGGGCATCGGCGGGAGCGTAGGCAAAATCCGCGTCGCGCATCATGGAAAGATCGTTGTCCGCGTCCCCGGCACAGACCAGAATTTTCCTGCCCAGCCGCTGCTGGAGCTCCCTTGCGGAGCGAGCCTTGCTGACCCCCTTGGCGTGGACGTCGATGATGCGGGCCGCGGCCCGGAAAACCTCGCAGTGCTGCCCGAAGGTCTTTTTCAGCAGAGCTTCCGCCTCATCCATGCGCCGAATCTCCTCGTCGGTGCCGTGAAACAGGCTGTTCACCGTATCGTCGCAGAAGGTGCCGTAGAAGGAGAATTTGAGGAAGGTGCCCAGATCATCTCCCGGCTTCACAGTGAGGCAGGCGCACTGCTGGCGGCGGCAGAAGGCTGCCCAGCCGGGATTTTCCGGGTAGACATAGTGGGCCTCCAGCCCCTGCACCTCTACGGTCAGATCGGGAAACAGCGTTCGGGCAGTATTTACGGTCTGCCACAGGTCGAGATGGATTTCGTGGCAGAATTCCAGCTTGCCAGTCCGTACGTTATAGGCGGCGGAGCCGTTATACAGCAGCAGCGGCGCGTTCACGGGCACAATGTCCATGAACACTCTGGACATAGGCACGCTGCGGCCGGTATTGACGGTAAAAGCCCCGCCCCGCTCCATGAAATAGCGGATGGCTTCCAGGTTCCGCTCCGGGATGGTGGAATCCGGGGCGGTCAGGGTGCGGTCGTAGTCAACGGTCAGTAATACATCAGAAAAATCCATAATTCTATCCCATTTTCTCCAATTTTTCCAATACATCTTTGAAATATTGCGGAAGCTCCGCGTATACCACCACCGGGTGCCCGTCTCGGGGGTGGGCGAAGCACAGCACCCCCGCGTGGAGGCACTGGCTGGACTGGCCCAGCTCCGGTTTCTTATGACCGTACACAGTGTCCCCAAGAATGGGGTGGCCGATATAGGCCATGTGGACACGGATTTGATGGGTACGCCCGGTCTCCAGCTTGCAGCGGATGTGGGTGTAGCCCCGATAGCGGCGGATGACCTCCCAGTGGGTTACGGCGCTCTTGGAATTGCGCTGGGTAACGCACATTTTTTTCCGGTCGGAGGGGTGCCGCCCGATGGGGGCGTCCACGGTACCGCTGTCCTCCTTGAGAACGCCGCAGACGATGGCCTCGTAGGTTCGGGCCATGGAGTGATCTTTCAATTGACTTGCCAGCATGGTGTGGGCCAGGTCGTTTTTGGCAACCGCCAAAAGCCCGGAGGTGTCCTTGTCGATGCGGTGGACAATGCCGGGCCGCAGCTCGCCGTTGATGCCGGACAGGTCATCTCCCAGTGCGTAGAGCAGGCCGTTGACCAGCGTGTCGTCGGAATGGCCTGCCGCTGGGTGCACCACCAGTCCCTTGGGCTTGTTGATCACCAGCAGGTCGTCATCTTCATACACAATGTCCAAGGGCATTTCCTTTGGGGCAATGTCCACGGCCTTCGGCTCGGGAATTTCATAGGAGACTGCGTCCCCCACATTCAATTTGTCGTTTTTCTTTCCGGGCTTTCCATTCCGGGAAACCTGTCCGTCCTCAATCAGCTTCTGGGCGGCGCTGCGGCTCAGGTCCGGCACGCTCCGGGCGAGAAAGGCGTCCAGCCGCTCCCCGGGAATATCGGCAAACAGGGTCATTTGTTCTCCTTCCAGAAGGCCTTGTTGAACAGGAACAGGTGGGCCATCAGCAGCACGCAGCCGCAGGTGATGAAGCAGTCGGCCACATTGAACACGGGAAACTCAATGAAGGTGGTCTCAATCATGTCCACCACGTAGCCTAAGCGCACCCGGTCGATCATGTTGCCCAAACCGCCTCCGTAGATGGCGGCGATGCACCAGCGCTCAAGCTCCGTAAAGCCCATGGGCTTTTTGAAGTATTCATAGAGAACAAGCCCGGTAAACACCACAAAAATCAGGGCGAACAGCCACTGCTGCCCCTCAAAGGAGGAAAAGGCCGCGCCGGTATTCTGCACGTAGGAAATTTGCAGCAGCCCGGGAATCAAGGTTTGCGCCCCTATGGCGGGAATATACAGAACGGTCAGATATTTGGTAAACTGGTCAACGGCCACAATGCCGATGACGAACAGAATGTAATAGAAAAAGGACATAAACGCGCCTCCTTTGCGATACCGGTTTATGATAGCATGGGAGAGGGAGAAAGTCAATTTTTACAAGTTAGGAGTTTGAAGTGAGAAGTTATTCTTTATAGGCAACACTCCACACTCCAAACTCCACACTATAAAAAACCCGCCCCGGGTATTCCCAGGACGGTGCTACTAGAGCCATATTTATTTGACCAGAAACTTCTGGGCATCGGCGCACAGGGCTTTCAGCTCTTCCTCAGAGCACTGGGCCACCACCCGCAGGGGCTGGTTAAAGTCCAGACAGAACATTTCCATGAAGCTGCCGCCGCGAATCTTGTGCTGATTGTCCCGGACGCAGATCGGGAAGGCGCGGGAAGTAGCAATGGCTACGAATTCCTCCACATCCTCCATGCTGTTCAGACGTATCCAAAATTCCTGCATATTTCTCGCCCTCCAAACTGTACAAAGATTGGTTTGTTGTGTATAATGGGGAGCACAGGTCTTTTGATCGACCCCGGCCTGCCGCCAAATGGGTTTGTAAAATATTATAGCGCAATTTTGGCAAAATGCAACTGTCGGTTTGGACGATTAACACAACAACTTATGAAATTTATTGGTGGTTTTGACAAATGAAGTTTGCTTTTTATACGTTGGGATGTAAAACAAATCAGTACGAGACCCAGGCGATGGAGCGCCTGCTTCTGGAAAGAGGCCACGAGATCGGCTCTTTTGAGGAGTCCTGTGACGGCTATGTGATCAACACCTGCTCCGTCACGGCGGTGGCGGACAAAAAAAACCGGGCGGTGATCCGCCGGTGCCGCCGGGACAACCCCGACGCGGTGATCGCGGTCTGCGGCTGCTACTCTCAGCATGACCCGGAAGCCGTCCGTGCGCTGGGCATCGACGTCATTGGCGGCAGCGGCAGCCGGCAGGAATTTGTGGAGATGCTTTTAGATGCCGCCGGAGCCCACGCCCACCGGGAGCAGGTGGACAACGCCCTGCGCCGGAGGGAATTTGAGTGTCTGCCCGCCGGCGGACTGGAGGAACGTACCCGGGCCATGCTGAAGGTGCAGGACGGCTGTGTCAATTTCTGCACCTACTGCATCATTCCCTATACCCGAGGCCCTGTCCGTTCCGCACCGCTGGAGGTGGCTGTGGAGCAGGCAAAAGCGCTGGCAGACCGGGGCTACCGGGAGATCGTCCTCACCGGCATCGAGATCGCCAGTTGGGGCGTTGACCTGCCGGGGAAGCCGGAGATGACGCTGCTGATTGAGGAAATCTGCAAGGCAGTGCCGGATCTGCGGATACGTCTCGGCTCGTTGGAACCCAGAGTGGTGACGGAAGGATTCTGCCGCCGCTTAAGCGCGCTGCCCAATCTCTGCCCCCAGTTCCACCTGTCCATGCAGTCGGGCTGCGACACGGTCTTGCAGAGAATGAAGCGGAAGTACGATACCGCCCGGTATTATGAAAGTGTGGAACTGCTGCGGAAGTTTTTCCCGGAATGCGCCGTGACCACAGATATGATCGTGGCCTTCCCCGGGGAGACGGAGGAGGAATTCGCGGAAAGTCTCGCCTTTATCCGCAAATGCACTTTTGCGGATATGCACATCTTCCCCTACTCCCGCCGCCCCGGCACCCCGGCGGACCAGATGCCCGGCCAGCATAATAACGCCACAAAAGAGGCCCGGAGCCGTGCCGCCATTGCTGTGGCAGAGGAAATGAGCAGGGCCTACCGGGAAAGCTGGATTGGACGGACGCTGGAAGTGCTGTTTGAAGAAAGGGACGGAGAATACTACACCGGCCACGCCCCCAATTATGTGAAGGTCTACGCCAAAGGTGAAAACCTACATAACGAAATCCGCACCGTCACCGTCAGCGGGGTGTATCAGGACGGTGTCTTGGGAGAATTGGCGGAATAGCCTTTGCTTTTCCCATATTTGTATGCTATAATAATTTACTTTCTTTTTTGGAGGCCGTTATGAAAACCCTGCTCCACATCTGCTGCGCCCCCTGCGCCAACCGTCCCATTGATGTTCTGCGCACCGATGGGTTGGAAGTGGTGGGCTTCTGGTATAATCCCAACATCCACCCGGTGACGGAATACCGCGCCCGGCGGAACTGCTTACAGGAGTACGCTCAGGAAATTGAGCTGCCCCTGATCCTTCGAAACGACTATGGTCTGCGTCCATTCGTCCGGGCGGTGGCGGAGGACATTCCCCACCGCTGCGGGAAATGCTACGAAATGCGCTTCTACGAGACTGCCCGGCAGGCCGCCGAAGGGGGCTTTGACAGCTTCACCTCCTCCCTGTTCATCAGTCCCTACCAGAATCACGAGCTGATGCGGGAAACCGCCGAGCGGGCGGCGGCGGAGTATGGCGTACAGTTCCTGTACCGGGACTTCCGGCCCTACTTCAAGGAGGGGCAGGCCTTCGCCCGGGAGCACGGCTTCTATATGCAGAAATACTGCGGCTGCGTGTTTTCCGAGGAGGAACGGTACATTAAGGCGAAGAAGATCATTCCCTAAAAAGCCTTCCCCCATGGGGGAAGGTGCCCCGCAGGGGCGGATGAGGGGCGGAGCACTTCCTGAAGAACGAATTTCCCCTCATCCGTCAAAAGTCAAAGATTTTTGCCAGCTTCCCCCCAAGGGGAAGCCTATGGAGGTACTATGACGAATTTTGAATTTTCCGTGCCGACCCTGTTTGGACTGGAGGGCATTGCCGGTGATGAATTGCGGCGGTTAGAATTGGAAAACGTCCGGGTTGAGAACGGCAGGGTGCTCTTTTCCGGAGACCAGCGGGCGCTGGCCAAAGCCAACGTATGCCTGCGCACCGGTGAGCGGGTGCTGCTCATTCTGGCGGATTTTAAGGCCACGACCTTTGAAGAACTGTTTCAGGGGGTCTACCGGGCCAATCTGGAGGATTTTATTCCCAAGGACGGCGCGTTCCCTGTGAAGGGCCACTGCTTAAGCAGCCAGCTCATGAGCGTGCCGGACTGTCAGGCCATTGTGAAAAAAGCGGCATCCAGGCGGCTGGGCGAAAAATACGGTGTCAGCTGGCTTCCCGAGACGGGAGCCAAATACCAGCTGCAATTTTCCATCATGAACGACCGGGTACAGCTGTACCTGGACACCTCCGGCCCGGGCCTGCACAAGCGGGGCTACCGGGCTGTGGGTAACGACGCGCCCCTGCGGGAGACCCTCGCTGCCGCCATGGTGCAGCTGACCCGCTACCGGGGCCGGGACTTTATCTGGGATCCCTTCTGCGGCAGCGGAACCATCCCCATTGAGGCAGCGCTGATCGCCCGGAACAAGGCCCCCGGTATGTACCGCCGGTTCTCTGCCGAGGCTTTCGCCTGGATGGATCCGACGGTCTGGGGGGAGGTCCGGGAGGAGGCCAAGGACAAGGAATTCCACGGAAAATACCAGATTTTAGGCTCTGACAACGACCCCAAGTGCGTCTCATTGTCCATTGCCAACGCCCGGAAGGCAGGCATCGCGGACTGCATCTGCTTCAAAGACGGCGATGCCACCAAGATGGATCTGCCCGCCCAGACAGGCACCATCATCTGCAACCCGCCCTATGGTCAGCGGATGATGGAGCAGAAAAGCGCCCAGCAGCTCTACGCCGCGCTGGGGCGGCACCTCAAGTACGCCGACGGCTGGAAAAAGTATATCATCACCTCGGAGCCGGAATTTGAGCACTACTTTGGCAAACGGGCCGACAAAAAGCGCAAGCTTTATAACGGCATGATTAAATGCGACTATTATATGTACACCGGCGGCGGACGGAAAAAGTAAGGTCGGAACTTGGCTCCCCCTCTGGGGGAGCTGGCAGCGCAGCTGACTGAGAGGGTTCCGCCCCTTGCGAAGAGCACTCCCTCCGACCTCGCTTTCGCTCGGCCACCTCCCTCAAAGAGGGCGGCGAGATAAAATCCATACAACGGAGGCAGGCCATGAAACACCTGTTCATCATCAACCCGGCGGCGGGAAGCCGGGACCGGACGGCGGCGTATACCGCGGACATCCAGCGGCTTTGCAAAGGGCTGGACTATGAAATTGCCGTGTCTCAGGCCCCGGGCCAGTGCCGGGAGATCGCCCGGGCGGCGGCCAAAACCGGGGAAGATGTGCTCATTTACGCCTGCGGCGGCGACGGGACGCTGAATGAGGTGGTCTCCGGGGCGGCTGGCTTTCCCAACGCGGCGGTGACTGCCTTTTCCGGGGGAAGCGGCAATGATTTTGTGCGGCTGTTCAGCGAACCAACGGCCTTTTCCGACCTGTCCCGGCTGCTGGACGCGGAAGAAACCACCTTTGACCTGATCGCCTGCAATGACGATCTGGCGCTGAACATCTGCTCTGTGGGGCTGGACGCCCGCATCGGTACGGACGTGGCGCGGTATAAGCGCCTGCCCTTCTTCCACGGCTTCAATGCCTACGTCCTGTCTACGGTGGTGAACCTGTTCCGGGGCATTTCCGAACACTATATCGTGGAGCTAGCCGGGGAGCGCATCGACGCGGAGCAGACCTTCGTTTGCGTGTGTAACGGGCGCTACTATGGCGGAGGCTTCAACCCGGTGCCGGAGGCCGACCCGGCGGATGGGCTTCTGGATGTACTTCTGGTGAAGAAGTTATCTCTCTGGCAGGTGCCGGGCATCATCGGAAAATACAAAAACGGCCGCTGGCGGGAACTGACGGAATTCGTGCGGTACTTCCGCACGGACCGGGTGCGGATTCTCTGTGACCAGCCCTCCGCGGTGAATCTGGACGGGGAGCTGCGCGTTGCCCAAACCGTGGAGATGTCCGTAGCCCGGGAAAAAGTCCGTTTCTTCTATCCCCGGGGACTTCAGTGGGCGGCCAAAAAGCAGACAGGCGCGGAAAGCGTTCATTGACAAAAGGGGGACGGTACAGACACCGCCCCCTTTTCATATATTTTCCCGTTTTTTCCATCCCTGTCCTGTCTTTCGACAGCATTTTCACCCCAAATATGCTATGCTGTGGGCAAGCTGGCGGGGCGCAGCCGAATCGCCGCAGCCGTTGCGTCATCCTCCGCCCCTTCGCAGCCCTTCTCCAGTATTTCCGCCGCCAGCTCCCCAGGCGGCGCGTCCGGCGACAGCTCCGACAGGTGCCGGATTCCCTCTCCATCCACACCGTCGCTGAGCAATATCAGCACCTCTCCCCGATGAAGGGACAGCTTCTCCACCGTCATCCGGTTCTCTCCTGCCGAGATGCCCGGCGGCGGCGCAGCTGTCCCGATTTTTTGTACACCGCCCCGGGTCAGTACCCAGCTGGGCGCCGCGCCCCACTTGAAAATACCGGCAGAGCCCGTGTCCAGCCGCAGCTCCACCAGATCCACCGTGACGGCTCCTGCTGTCCCCCGCAGAGCCAGCAGGCTGTTCAGGGATTCCAGTGCGTGCTCCGCCGGGAATCCGGCTATCAGCATCTGCCGCAGAAGTTCCGCCGCGGCAGTCCCGTCCTGCGCGGCTCCCAGCCCGGTGCCCATGCCGTCACACAGCAGCACATAGTACCGGCACTCCGGCCCGGGAAAGGCAAGGCACCGATCTCCGTTGGCCCGCTCCTTCCCGCAGGAGCGGGCAGCGACCTGAACCGCAAATTCCGGCTCCGCCCGCTTTGCTTTCCGGGGCAGCTGATCGGCAAGGCCGCGCAGATACTCTCCAAGGAAACAGTATTGCTGCGCCAGCGCCGAGCGGTACTCCCGCAGCCGCTGCCGATCCCCATTCAATGCCTTCAGCCGCTCCTGCGCGAAGCGCAGCTCCGGAATGAGCCGCCCCTGCTTGCGGCAGTCTGCTTCCAAAGGGTGGAGAATGTGGTCTGTGGTCAGGGTCAGCCGCTGGGTGCACTTGTTCCTGGCCGAGCAAGTCCCGCAGGCCCGCTCCACCGCCCGATCCAGCAGCGCCTGGGCATCTACCGGCGGCGGCTCCACCTCCGTCAGCAGCTGCCGGGTGGTAAACAGCATTTCCGCCCCTACCTCCAGCCGTACCTGGGCCGCCCCGGTCTCTCCCCGACGGTGGGGAATCTGGCTTCTGGGCGGCAGCAGCGCCGCTGCGGCGCCCCCCAGCACCAGCCCCGGCAGAATGGACATATCCCAAATTCCGCAGGCTGCCATCACCGCCAGTGCCGCAAAGCCCGGCGCTGCATAGTGCTGCCAGCGCTTGTCAAAGGGGATCAGACGGATGAACCAGGCAAGGCAGGTCACCGCCGTCATAGGCACCTTTGTCACCTGTGCCAGATCCAGCCCCAGTCCCGCCAGCGCCGCCGCGGGAAAGGCGCAGCCCACCGTCAGCAGTCCCGCCAGCAGATAGCCCAGTCCCAGAGGCCCCAGCCGGATCTGGGCCAGAGCCAGTGCCGCCACACCTCCCACCAGCCAATCCGTCACCGGATCCCGGCACCGTGCCGCCTGTGTAAACAGCATTCCCGTCAGCCCCGTCACGGCGATGCGCAGGGCATACATGGGTACGCTTGTCCGGTCATGTAGGAATACTTGAAAGCACAGCCCCGTGACCGCCGTGAGAAATGCCGCGATGGCAGGGAGCATCAGGGGCTGGTCCCGGCTTTCCTCCCGTCTGCCTACCAGCAGGGCCAGCAGCCCGCCGGAAGCCGCCCACAAAATGCCCTGCTCTCCCGCACGGCCCCAGAACACCGGGTACCCCACGATGGCCCCCAGTGTCATCACCGCCGCCCGCCAGCCCGTGGCCGCGCAGATCATGCCCATGGCCACGGGCTGGGGCACGTTTCCCAGGCTCACCGCGCTGAGCAGGAAACCGCTTCCGCCATAGAGCAATGTCATCAGCACTGCCCGGATCCCCGGCTCCAGCAGGAGCCTCTGCAATGTCCGCCGTCCCCGCCGCAAGTAGGTCTCCACCATCATTGGTACACCACGCCTTTCATGAAGATAGGCACATCCTATCACGACGGAAAAAATAATGCTGTCGGATTGGCAGGGGCTGTATAGATTCTTGCATCCAGCGGGTATTGGGTGTATAATGAGTGAGATATTATCGAAGGGCAGGGCATGAAACTGTGGGACGGGAATTTGAACTGAAATATCAGGCAGAACCGGAGACGCTTGCGCTTCTGCGGTCGAAATTTGGGGAATTCACCCGAATCTCCATGGAAACCACCTACTATGACACGGCGGATCTGGCTCTGCGGCAGCGGAAATGGACGCTCCGTCAGCGGCTGGAAAACGGGCGGGCGGTGTGCACTGTGAAAACGCCCCTGCCTGACGGCAGCCGGGGAGAGTGGGAAGTGGAAAATACTGACCTTACTGCCGGGGCGAAGCAGCTGTACGCCTTAGGCGCGCCGGAGGAGATTCTGGATTATGTCAACCAAGGTGTTGCCCCCTTCTGCGGCGCGAAATTTACCCGGCTGGCAAAAACCATTGCCCTGCCCGGAGGTACTGTGGAACTGGCACTGGATGAAGGCGTACTGCTCGGCGGCGGACGGGAGCTGCCTTTTGCCGAAGTCGAGGTGGAGCTGAAATCCGGGGAAGATTCCGTGGCAAGCGCGTTCGCCGAGGCACTGGCAGCGGAATTTGACTTGAAAGAACAGCCCAAAAGCAAGCTGGCAAGGGCTATGGTGCTGTGACAAAAGCCTTCCCCTTTGGGGAAGGCAAAATAGGAACAGGAGAAAGAGATATGTTTGCATCGCTGTTTGAAAAATACGACCGTCTGGTGCTCTTCGACACGGAGACCACCGGCCTTGCCTACAGCCGGGACGAGATCATTGAATTTGCCGCCGTGGTGGTGGAGCCGGTGGACGGGGAGCCGAAAATCACCCGGGAATACGATGAGCTGGTGACCCTGTCCCCCGGCGGCTTTGTCCCCCCGAAAATCGAGCAGCTCACCGGCATCTCCACTCAGGATCTGCGGGAGCGGGGGCTGTCCAAGACCCGCATCTGCCGGGATATTGCCGAGCTGATCGCCGGGAACACCCTGCTGCTTGCCTACAACGCCCACTTTGACCTGAGCTTCCTGTTCTACCTGCTGCTGCGAAGCGGAGACCCCGCCATCCTCAAGGGCAAGGACAAGCTGGACTTACTGACGGTATATAAAGACCGCCGTCCCTTCCCACACAAGCTGTGCAGTGCCATCGAGGCCTACGGTCTGTCCGGCAAAGTGGTCAACTCCCACCGGGCGGTGGACGATGTCATCGCCACCGTGGCCGTCATGGAGGAAATGGAGAAGGAAAAGGACGACCTTGTGTGTTATGTAAATCTATTTGGTTACAACCCCAAGTATGGAATTGAGGGCAAGCCCATCAGCTCCGTTACTTACAAGGCCCAGCCCTATAATCCGACTGCGCCGCTGTACGAAATCAATTGACAATTTGAATCTCTGAATCGGGAGGAGTAATTATGGTAAACCAAAAAGCCTACGCGCTGGGAGCCAACCGCTCCTGCATCCGGGACCTGTTCGAGTACGGCCGTCAGCGGGCCGCCGTCGTCGGCCCGGAAAACGTCTACGACTATTCCCTCGGTAACCCCTCCATCCCCGCGCCCCGGGAGGTCAACGAGGCTGTCCGCAAGATCCTTGAGGAGACCGATTCCCTGCTGGTTCACGGCTACACCTCTGCTGTGGGCGACTATGATGCCCGGAAGGCCATTTCCGACGACCTCAATGCCCGGTACGGTGCCTCGACCCTGCCGGAGGAATTTTTCCTTGGCTGCGGCGCGGCACCGGAGCTGGTCAGCGTGTTCCGGGCGCTGGCTGTCCCAGGCGGGGAGCTGCTGGCAGTGGCCCCCTATTTTCCGGAATACAAGCCCTTCGCTGAGGAGGCGGGGCTGATCTTCAAGGTGGTGCCCCCGGATGTGCCGGATTTCCAGATTGATCTGGAAGCTCTCACCGCTATGCTGACCCCCGCCACCCAGGCCGTTCTCCTGAACTCTCCCAACAATCCCTCCGGCGTGGTGTACACCCGGCCGACACTCACCGCGCTGGCAGCGGTGCTGCAGTCAAAGGCGGCGGAGTTCGGACACCCCATTTATCTGATTGCCGATGAGCCTTATCGCGAGCTGGCCTACGGGGTGGAGGTGCCCTTCCTGCCCGCCATTTACAAGGACACCATCATCTGCTACTCCTACTCCAAGTCCCTGTCCCTGCCCGGCGAACGCATCGGCTATGTGTATGTGCCCGGGGCGGCCACGGACAGCGCCATGGTCTATGCCGCCGTGGCGGGAGCCGCCCGCTCCTGTGGACACGTCTGCGCTCCCAGTCTGTGGCAGAAGGTCATCGCAAGGTGCGCCCACCTGCGGCCGGACCTGGAAAGCTACGACCGGAACCGGATGGCCCTGTATGAGGGTCTAAGCGCCATGGGCTACGAAATGGCCAAGCCAGACGGGGCTTTTTATCTGTTCGTCAAGGCCCCCGGCGGGGATGCCAACCGGTTCTCGGAGCTGGCAAAACAGCACGACCTGCTGTTGGTGCCCGGCGACGGCTTCGGCTGCCCCGGTTACTTCCGGGTGTGCTACTGCGTCAGCTACGACATGATTCAAAGAAGTCTGCCGGTGTTTGCGCGGCTCATTCGGCAGTTCCAGTAAATACAATCAATCGGATGTCATTGCGAGGAGCGCAGCGACGTGGCAATCCGTATCCCCGCAAAAGGCCAGACAATTGGCGCTTTTCAGGAGAACGGATTGCCACGCCAGTAAAGCGCACTGGTTCGCAATGACATCTTTTTCCTTTCTTTTCCTCCTATGTCGAAAAATGTCAAAAAGTTTTGTATTTATGTATATTTTGCAAATTATCGTCACTTTTATTGACAATTAGTTTCGATTATGGTATTATCCCGGCAGACCGGCAGCAACGTCGGTCCGCAAATACACAAGGAGGAAACCCTATATGCGCACATCCCTTTTGCAGCGCGGGCTGGGCCTTGCCCTGGCACTGACGCTGCTGGCTGCCGCGCCTCTGACCGCACGGGCGGAGGAATCGGAAGCCCAGTTCACCGAGCTGACCAAGGAGCACGTCAGCCTGGAAAAGACCGAATACGAGTACACCGGCGAGGAGATCCGTCCCAACGTCACCGTCCGGGTGGAGGAGACCCTGCTGACGCTGGACAAGCACTACTATCTGGAGTTTGCTGACAACACCGAGATCGGTGAGGGCAAGGTCATTGTCACCGGCATCGCCACTTCCGGCTACACCGGCACCGTGGAAGTTCCCTTCACCATCGTGGAGAAGGAGGAAGACGAGCAGGAGCCGATTGCTCTGGAGGAGAGTCACGTCAAGCTGGACAAGACCGAGTTCACCTTTGACGGCAAGGCCGTAGAGCCTGCTGTCACCGTCACCGTGGACGGCAAGGTTCTGGTGCAGGATACCGACTACACCCTGACCTATGAAAATAACGACAAGGTTGGCACCGCCCACGCCGTGGTCACTGCCAAGGATGGCAGCGGCTATGCCGGCACTGTCCGGGCGGCCTTCACCATCAAGGAAGCTCCCAAGGCCCCGGAATACACCATCACCAAGGGCGACAATGCCAAGTGGACGCTGAAAAGCGCCAAGGCCCTGAGCTTCACCGCCAGCGGCGACTTTGACAAATTTGTGGGCGTGTCCGTGGACGGTGTCCGCATCAGCGACAGCCACTACTCTGCCAAGAAGGGCAGCACGGTCATCACCCTGAAGAGTGCCTACCTGAACACCCTGAAGGCTGGTAAGCACACCATCGCCATCCACTTCACCGATGGCACGGCCGAGGGAAGCTTCACCATTCTGGACGCGTCCGACGATAACCCCAACACCGGCGACAACATCCACCTGTGGGCAGGACTGCTGTTCGTCTCCCTGACGGGTCTGATTGGAACGGGCTACGCGGTGTGTAAGAAGATCTGGAAGTAATTTTTTTAGGCGGATGCAAACGCATCCGCCCTCTTTTTATACAAAATCCGCCACGTCAAAGGTGATAATGACGTGATACACCATTTCCCCCTCGGCGTTCAGGGTGTCCTCCACCCAACTGCGCAGCTCCTCGCCCTTGTCCTTCAGATCCCGGGGCAGAGCCACATCGAACACCAGATTCATGTGCCGTTTGCCCGGCACCATGCGGAAATCGTGCATGCTCAGCCGGGGATCCTTGGCCTGCAGCAGGCACAGCACCTTCTGCTTCAGCGCCGCCAGAACCGGGTCGTCGATGACCACCGGGTCATAGTGGATCACCAGGTGGACATTGTGGCTGCGCAGGCACTCCCGCTCCATGTCATCGATCAACTCGTGGCATTCCAGCGGATCCTCCCGGCAGTCCATCTCCACGTGCAGGCTGGCAAACCGCTGGCCGGGGCCATAGTCATGGACCATCAGGTCGTGATACCCCAGCACCTTGGGCTGGGCCACGATGTAGTCCACGATCTTCTCCCGCAGCTCCGGGTCGGCGTTTTCGCCCAGCAGGGGAGAGATGGTATCCCTGGCCAGATTTAGTCCGCTGTATAGGATGAACAGCGCCACACCAAGGCCGATCCAGCCGTCTACAGGAACATGGGTCAGCTTTTCCACAATGGCAGCGATGAGCACCGCGCCGGTGGTGATGCAGTCGTTGCGGCTGTCGGCGGCAGTGGCCATCAGGGCCGTAGAGTCGATGCGTTTGGCCAGACCACGGTTAAACAGGCTCATCCAGAACTTCACCGCAATGGAAGCCAGCAGCACCGCCGCTGCCGTCGCGGTGAACGTCACCGGGGTGGGATTGAAGATTTTGGCGGCGGAGGTTTTCACCAGTTCGAAACCGATGACCAGAATCAGTGCCGCCACGCCGAGACCGCTTAAGTATTCCGCCCGGGCGTGGCCGTAGGGGTGGTGCTCATCAGCGGGCTTATCCGCCACCCGGAAGCCGATGAAGGTCACGATGGAGCCGGAAGCGTCGGACAGATTGTTCATGGCGTCGGCGGTGATAGAGACAGAGCCGGTGAGGGTGCCCACCAGCAGCTTGAATGCAAACAGCAGCAAATTGCACACGATGCCGGTCAGGCCCGACAGCGTGCCGATAGCAGCGCGGACCTTGGGATTTTCCGTATTGTCCGCGTCCTTTACAAACAGACGAAGCAGCAAATTGGTCATGATTTTCCTCCGAAAAACAGGTCTTTTCAGAACTCTACTGTCAGTAGAGTCCAATTTCTACGCCGGGTGGGGCAATCACGCCGGTTTTCTCTCAGGAAAGGCGTGACTTCCCTCCGGGAATATTGTATGATGAATGAGTAAATTCTGCGTGTCTTTCCATATTAGCACAGGAAGACGCGGTTTGTCTAGAGTAACGGAGTGTGTCAATATGAATTATCAGATCATCACCGATTCCTGCTGTGATTACCCCACGCCAATGTACAAGGAGCTGGGGCTGACCTTTGTGCCGCTGACCGTGGAGTTCCGTGGGAAGTCCTTCGACGACAAGAACGATGACAGCCTGAAGGAAATGTACGACGGCTTCCGGGCCGGAGAACCTGCCAAAACCTCCGCCGTGAACCCCAGCCGTTGGGGCGAAGTCATGGAAGCGGCCCTCAGAAATGGGCAGGACGTACTGGTGCTGGCCTTTTCTTCCGGCCTGTCCACCACCTACCAGTCCGCCGTCATTGCCGCCGAAGAGCTGGCCGAAAAATATCCCGACCGGGCCATCCGGGTGGTGGATACCCTGTGTGCCTCCATGGGCCAGGGTCTGTTTGTCTGGTACGCCTGCAAAAAGCGGGATGAGGGGATGCCCCTTGAGGAACTGTACAGCTGGTGTCTGGAAAACCGGCTGCACCTGTGCCACTGGTTCACCGTGGACGACCTGATGTACCTGAAGCGGGGCGGGCGGATCAGCGCCGCCACCGCGCTGGTGGGCACCATGCTGCAGATCAAGCCCCTGCTCCATGTGGATGACGAGGGCCATCTCATCAGCATGGCCAAAGCCCGGGGCCGCAAGGCTGCCATTGATGCTCTGGTGTGCAAGGCTCAGGAGCTGGGCAGCAGCTACGACAACAGCACCATGTTCATCTCCCATGGCGACTGCCGGGAGGATGCCGAATACTTAGCCCAGCAGCTCAAGGAGAAGTGCGGTGTAAAGGAAGTGGTCATCAGCTATGTAGGCGCGGTGATCGGTTCCCACTCCGGCCCGGGCACGCTGGCCCTGTTCTTCCTCGGAAAGAACCGCTGAACTTCGTAAATAAGGTGAAAGGACGTGCCGCGGCACGTCCTTTTTCAGGCCGTCGAAAATCCCCTTCGGGGCTTTCCGACAGATTTTTGCAGTCTGCTGCGCGCATAATTTGTTCGCCGATGGCGAACAAATTCCACACTTGCAGCCTGATAGGTATTTTCGGTCAGGTATACGCCCCGACCGAAAATAATTTAATCTGCGAGGACGTTCTGATACACATCCTTTTCTTATACCCGTTTCAGCGGTGTGGAATTGTCCTGCGCCAGCAGCAGGTCGGTGATGATGTCGTTGCTGACCAGATACCCCTTGGGTGTCAGCACCCAGCGGCCGGTGTCGGTCTGGGTAGCATGGAACAGGCGGCGGTGCTTCTCCAGCACATCCTCCAGCGGCGCAAAGGGCAGCAGGAAGGTTTTCTCGTACTCCTGCCGCTCGATGCCCAGATTGGTACGCAGGCGAAGCATCAGGTACTCTCCTGCCCGCTCCCGCATGGGGATCTCCTGCAAGTCCTCCATAATGTCTCCGCCGTCCCGGATGCCGGAAATGTAGGCCTGCAAATCCCGCTTCAGGGTATACCGCTTTCCCGCAAAATCCGAGCTGGCACCGGGGCCAAAGCCCAGATACTCCCCGCCGGTCCAGTACTTCATATTGTGCTTGGAGATCATGCCCTTACGGCAGAAATTGGAGATTTCATACTGCCGGAACCCCCGCCCCTGCAGAGTCTCCACTGCGGCAAGGTACATATCCGCCTGCGTATCATCGTCCGGCAGATTCAGGGCATCCTTCACCTGGGCGAAGGGGGTGCCGTCCTCAATTTTCAGGGCATAGCAGCTGATGTGCTCGGGATTCAGACGCAAGACGTTATCCAGCGTGGCCGTCCAGTCCAGTACGTCCTGTCCCGGCAGGCCGTACATGAGGTCAACGGAAATGTTGCGGAAGCCCGCCTTGCGGATACGCTGATAGGCCGTCACCGCCTGGGCATAGGTGTGGGGCCGGCCCAGCTTTTTCAGCATTTCGTCATCGTCGGACTGAATGCCCAGACTCACCCGGTTGAAGCCCTCGGCCCGGAGGCGGTGGAGCAGTTTGTCGGAGACGGAGTCGGGGTTGCATTCAAAGGTAATTTCGGCGTTGTTATCCACATCGAAATTCCGGCGGATGGCGGTCATGATGACGGCAAGGCCGTCGGCCCCGAAAAAGCTGGGGGTACCGCCGCCGAAGTAGACAGTGTCCACCTTGTATCCGGGGGCCAACTCTCCGGCCTCCTTGATGTGGTCGCACACCGCGTCGAGATACCCGTCAAAGAGTGTGTCCTCCTTGGTGGCCAGGGAATAGAAGTCGCAGTACTGGCACTTGCTGCGGCAGAAGGGAACGTGAACGTAAATGCCCAAAGGAGTCTTGTCCGGGCGCTTGGTCAAAATTGGCATGGTGATACCTCCGTATCAGGATAGTGCGCGGCGCAGCCGCTTTGGCTTCCCCTCTGGGGAAGCTGGCAAAAATCTTTGATTTTTGACTGATGAGGGGCAGAACTGTCTGCATTCAAATAAGCATTCGTCGAATTCGCAGACGGGCATTCCCTCATCCGTCTCGCCTTCGGCGAGCCACCTTCCCCAGGGGGAAGGCATTTTAATCTTCATCTAATTTGAGAACCGCCATAAACGCTTCGCTGGGGACGGACACGGTGCCGAAGGTGCGCATCCGCTTCTTGCCCTCCTTCTGCTTTTCCAGCAGCTTCTTCTTCCGGGTGATGTCGCCGCCGTAGCACTTGGCAAGCACGTCCTTGCGCAGGGCCTTGATGGTCTCCCGGGCGATGATTTTGCCGCCAATGGCTGCCTGAATGGGGATTTCGAACTGGGCACGGGGGATGTTGTCCTTCAGCTTTTCGCAGATCTTTCTGGCTCTGGGATAGGCGTTGTCGGCAAAGAGGATGAAGCTCAGAGCGTCCACAATTTCGCCGTTGAGGAGGATGTCCAGCTTGACAAGGCGGCTGGGCCGGTAGCCGATCAGCTCATAGTCAAGGCTTCCGTAGCCCCGGGTGCGGGATTTCAGAGCGTCAAAGAAGTCATAGATGATCTCGTTCAGGGGCATTTCGTAGTGCAGCTCCACCCGGTTGGCATCCAGATACACCATATCCTTGAATTCGCCCCGGCGCTGCTGGCACAGATCCATGATGTTGCCCACATACTCCTGGGGAGCGATCAGGTTGACCTTGGCGAAGGGTTCCTCCGCCAGCTGAATGTCGGCGGGGTCGGGGTAATCAAGGGGCGTGTAGACCATCATGGTCTCGCCGTTGGTCTTGGTCACCCGGTAGACGACGTTGGGAGCGGTGGTAATGAGGTCGAGATTGTATTCCCGCTCCAGACGCTCCTGAATGATCTCCATGTGCAGAAGGCCAAGGAAACCGCATCGGAAGCCAAAGCCCAGCGCGATGGAGCTTTCCAACTCATAGGACATGGAGGCATCGTTTAATTTCAGCTTTTCCAGCGCGTCACGCAAATCCTGATATTTTGCGCCATCAGCGGGATATACGCCGGAGAAAACCATGGGCTGCACCTGCCGGTAGCCGGGCAGGGGTTCGGAAGCGGGATTTTCCACCGTGGTGATGGTGTCGCCCACCCGGGTGTCCGCCACGGTCTTGATGGAGGCAGTGATGTAGCCCACCTCGCCGGCCCCCAGGGCCTCCTGGGGCACCAACCCGGTGGGGCTCATGTTGCCCACTTCCACCACCTTATAAACCGCGCCGGTGGCCATCATTTTGATGTCCATACCGGGCTTTACCGTGCCCTGCTTGACCCGGGTGTAGGCGATGACGCCCCGGTAGGAATCGTACTGGCTGTCGAAAATCAGGGCCTGCAAGGGGGCCTCCCGGTCGCCGGTGGGCGCGGGAACGTCCTTCACGATCATTTCCAGCACGGAATGGATGTTGATGCCGTTTTTCGCGGAGATCTCCGGGGCGTCCTCGGCGGGAATGCCGATGATGTCCTCGATCTCCGTTTTTACCTCGGCGGGCCGGGCGGATGGCAGATCGATCTTGTTGACCACCGGCAGCACTTCCAGACCGGCGTCAATGGCCAGATAGGTATTTGCCAGCGTCTGGGCCTCCACGCCCTGAGAGGCGTCCACCACCAGCACCGCACCCTCGCAGGCGGCAAGGGAGCGGGAAACCTCGTAGTTAAAGTCCACGTGGCCCGGAGTGTCAATGAGATTCAGGCTGTAGGTTTCCCCGTCGTCGGCGGTGTAGTTCAGGGTGACGGCGGTAGCCTTGATGGTGATGCCCCGTTCCTTCTCCAGCTCCATGGAGTCCAGCATCTGCTCGGCATGGATACGCTGGTCGATGGCGTCACACTGCTCAAGCAGCCGGTCGGCAAGGGTGGACTTGCCGTGGTCAATGTGGGCGATGATAGAAAAATTGCGGATTTTGGATAGTTCGGTCATTGGGTACACCTCAATCGTCATCTCTTGCCTTCCCCTTTGGGGAAGGTGGCCGAGCGTAAGCGAGGTCGGAAGAGGTGTTCTGTCCAAAGAAGGACACCCCCTCAGTCAGAAATCAAAGATTTCTGCCAGCTCCCCCACAGGGGGAGCCAGTTTTTTCTGCTTTGCAGGGCACACTATGTCATTTTCTCCATTATAACGAAATTTTGCCAAAAAGTAAATTGTATATTTTCCCGAAAACGGGGGAAACCTGTCTCTGAACCTGAAAACCTATCGGCAAAAACGAAAAAATCCTGTATTTCCCCTTGCCAAGCCGCAAAAAATGGGGTATAGTTTAACGGCATGAGAAAAAGTCGAAGATTTACATACAAAGAGGGGTATTGCTGATGAGTACACCGAAGAAGGAAGCCGCCAAGGAAAATACCAATATGGAGCAGGTGCAGGCCGCACTGCAGGCGCTGATCGCCCAGGGCAAGAAGGACGGCATGATTCGCCTGTCCGACCTGAACGCCCAGCTGGAAAAATTGCAGCTGTCGCCTGAAAAAATAGAAGAAATTTACGACCGGTTCGAGGCGCTGAGCATCCCTCTGGTCACCGCCGAGCTGGATCTTTCCGATGATGCCCTCGCCATGGACGATGGGGACATCGACCTGACGGGCCTTGAGGAAGAGGAGCTGGTGGATCCCGTCGACCTGGCCGCCGAGTATTCTCTGGACGATCCCGTGCGGATGTACCTGAAGGAGATCGGTCAGATCAAGCTCCTGTCCGCCGAGGAAGAGGTGGAGCTGGCCAAGCGGGTCTCCGAGGGAGATCAGGCCGCCAAGAATAAGCTGACGGAAGCCAACCTCCGACTGGTGGTCTCCATTGCCAAGAAGTATTCCGGCCGGGGCCTGCACATTCTGGATTTGATTCAGGAGGGCAACACGGGCCTCATTCGTGCCGTGGACAAATTTGACTGGACAAAGGGAAACAAATTCTCTACATATGCCACCTGGTGGATTCGGCAGGCCATCACCCGGGCCATCGCCGACCAGGCACGGACAATCCGTGTTCCGGTGCATATGGTAGAGGTCATCAACAAGGCCACCCGCTGCAACCGCAAGCTGGTGCAGGAGTTGGGCCGGGAGCCTACCGTGGAGGAGATTGCCAAGGAGCTGAACCTCCCCGTGGAGAAGATCATTGAGGCCAACCGCACCGCCGCCGACACCCTGAGCCTGGACACCCCCGTGGGTGATGAAGAGGATACCTCCATCGGCTCCTTTGTGGAGGACGAGCGCACCCCCGGCCCCGCCGACGCCACCTCCAACGCCCTGCTTGCCGAGGCCCTGAAGGAGATTCTGGATACCCTGACCGAGCGGGAAGCGGACGTGCTGCGGATGCGGTTCGGTATGTACGACGGCCGCACCCACACCCTTGAGGAAGTGGGCCAGATCTTCGGCGTGACCCGTGAGAGAATCCGCCAGATTGAGAATAAGGCCATCCGCAAGCTGCGCCATCCCAGCCGCGCCAAGAAAATCCGCGATTTCTATTGCTAATATGCTTAAACCCCCGGTTTCCCAAGGGAAACCGGGGGTTTTTGCCATTTGTCCGTAGGGCGGGGTCATGACCCCGCCGATCAGGTCGGTCATCTGCACAGGCAAAAAAACGGTGTGTCGGCGGGGGGGCATGCCCCCGCCCTACGATTAGATGGCACTGATATTCTCAGCGGTCAGCTTCTGCCACGGAATGGTGATTTCCTCCTTACCGGCGAACAATTCTGACTCCCACGTTTCAAAATCCGCCTGATTCAGAGTACGGGTTTCGTCGTTTTCGGTAATCAGGTACACATGGCCCACGTTGTCCGTGTCAATATCCTCGGGGTAGGGATTTCCCTCGAAGTCCGTCTCGGAAAGATTTCTGTCCCATGCGTCTACAAAACAGCTGAGCTGGTAGCTGTCGGACGCCGGGTCATAGGTCAGCACGCCATAGGGCCAGAGCACGTCCCCGGCGTGGCCCTGATTGTGGGAGGACTCCATCTTCATCATGCCGGGGTAGAAGGTCACGGTGGGGAAGCCGTCGGTTTCCAGACGAAGGCCCCCGCTGGCGGCATCGTAACCGTAAACCGCCAGCCGCATTCCCGCCATATAGGTGTTGGACACGGACACCAGCAGTTCTTCTTCTCCGTCGCCGTCCACGTCGCAGATGGCAAACTGTTCGTCCTCAATGGTGCTCGGCTCGAAAATTTCAATTTTCCCGGTTTCCCCGTCCATGTCGGGCCAGCGGAGGTCATCGTGGATGGTTTTCAGCGCCGCCTGAAAGGCTTTCCGGGCCACGTCCTCCACGGGGGCGGTGGTTTCCGTGGTGGTCTGGACGGTAGGGGTCGCTGTTGCGATGGTATTGGTGGTTTCCTGCTGGGCGCAGGCGCACAGCAGGAGGGCAGTCATTGCCGCAATTGCGGCTGTCATTCTCTTTTTCATAAGCGTTTCTCCTTTCACAGGGCGGGGGCATACCCCCGCTCTACATACTTAATAATGTGCTTATTTGGGTAACTTAGCTATCTAGAAAAATATGAATTTGTACACCCGTTGTCATCCTGAGCGAGCGAAGCGAGTCGAAGGATCTACCCGGTAATTTGACCGTACGGCGCAACGAACGTAGAAGATCCTTCGACTTCGCGCTACGCGCTTCGCTCAGGATGACAGGGCGTGTGGTTAACTCGCCAAATTCCAATTTGCCGTCGTGCTGCGTTAAGATAAGCACATTTAATAATACCGGGGGCTGCTGCCATGAGGCTGGATGGTAACATCCTCAGAAATCAATCCGTTGTCCCGCATCCAGCGGATGGTGTTCTCGCAGTCGGTGTATACGTTCACGCTCCAGCTGTAGTTTTTGCTGGACAGGCAAATGTACAGGCCTCTGGGTTCATAGGGTTCCCCATCGTTCTGCGGGATAACGAACACACCCTCGTGGTAGGCTTCGTCCTGAACCATGGTGCCCGCTTCGCAGTCCGCCTGAATGGCCCGCAGCAGGCTCTCGGCAGCGGCCCGGTTCTTAAGATTCTCCGGTGTTTTACTATTAGTAGAGCTGTACAGATTCTCAATGGCGTCCAGCACCAGCGGCAGCACCTCCACATCCTTGCCATTGATTTCCACGGTGTCGGAATTCACCGCGTCCCAGCGGCTCAGAAGGGCTTTGGGAATCTCCCCGGCGGCGCTGTCCACCCAGACGTTATATCTGCGCTCGACGGTTCTGCCGTCTTTCAGGGTGTAGGTCAGGTTGCAGCTGGCTGCCATTCTCTGCTTGGGCAGGGGGTCGCCCTCCTGCCAGTAGCGATAGGTAGAATCCTCCATCCGCACATATTCTCCATTTTCCTCCAGCACATAGGCGCCGAAGGCTTCCACCCGGTCGTTCAGGGCCAGATTGTGGAGTTTCAGCACGGTCTCAATGTCGGAGCGGTCTTCCATTTTGTAGCCGTTCAGCTCCACCTTGGCGATGTCCCCGATGTCCGGCATCCGCTCCTCCAAATTCAGAACGTCCAGCCGGGTCAATCCTATGGACGCTGCCAGCACCGCCGCCAGAATACCAAGACCGACCCAGTTTTGGGGCCGGAACACCCGGGCAGACCGCTCCACCAGCATCTTGCCGGCAAACCAGCCCACGATCAGACCGCTGAACAGGAACAGGAATTTAAGCCAGTCCACGCTGTTGCCGTAGCCCATGATCTCGCCCGCCGCGAATTCCGCCGCCACGGCAACGAACATGACGCTTAAGACCTGGAACAGGGGCACCAGCTTCCGGCTGCACACCGCGTCACCGGCGCATTCCAGATTGCGGAAGTGGTACACGATCAGGCCCGCCAGGGCGAAGACAACGCCCACAATGGCCAGCATTCCAAGGCAGTTCAGTCCCGTCACCTCATAGGTGCCCTGTGCGCCGGTAACCAATCGGCCCACCTCGTCAAAGAGGGCGCGTCTGGTGGAATCCTGCACGTCCACATTGATATTCAGCATATACTCTATGGGCGTCAGCTTTTCGGCCAGAGCGCTGGGGGTAACCATACCGTAGAGCATGGGGGTATAGACGGTGTTTACCAGCCAGTAGAGGATGGCGGAGCCAAAGTTAATCAGGCCGTAGCCTGCCACCATGGTAAACCGGGAGCCGACTACCATGGCGCAGAACACCGCAATGCCAAAGAAGCAGACATATTCTACGTTGGCAATGAGGAAATACCACAGGGCAATCTTCCACGCGCCGACGAAAATGGTGCTCATCAGCATGGGCATCAGCACCAGCGCCGCAATGGCGGTGGGAATCAGAGAGTACAGTAGGCCCGAGGCCACATTGGTCACGAACCAGGTCTCCCGCCGCAGGGGCAGGGCGTGCAGTGCATTGCACATCCGGGTGTTATACAGGTCGCCGAAGAGGAGCTGAGCCATCAGGCAGGCGTAGGCCAGATTGATGAAGGAAGTCCAGCCGAAAATCTCGTCAGTCTGATAGAGGAAATAGTATTCCGGGTAGATGTCTCCAGCCTGCTTCCACATTACCAACATAAGCAGAAGCAGCAGCAGGGTGTAAAGCGCCAGGACAGGGGCAAACCGGGTGAGGTTTTTCGTGAACGCGGCACGATTAAAGCAGGATTTCTTTGACTGCATAATCGGCACCTCCCAATTCATAAATAAAGATTTCTTCCAAAGACAGGGGCAATACGTCAAAGTAGGCGGGCTTGGCAGCGGCGGCTTTCGTGCTGATCTCCCATGCCGCGCCCCGGACGATCAGGGTTTTCAGCCGCCCGGAGGTGCTCTCGTGGAGCACTTCCAGCCCCTCGGGGACACCGCCCACGATTTGCAGCTTGTGGGTGTTGCCCTGCATATCGGCAAGGCTCTTTTCCATGAGCATTTCGCCGTGATCCATGATGCCCACATGGTCGCAGACATCCTCCAGCTCCCGCAGGTTGTGGGAGGAAATCAGCACCGTGGTACCGTACTCCGCAACGTCCGACAGAATCAGGCTCATAACCTGCCGCCGCATGACGGGGTCGAGGCCGTCCACCGGCTCGTCCAGAATCAGCACCCGGGGCCGGGTGCACAGGGCCAGATGGAAGGCCGCCTGCTTCTGCATACCCTTACTAAAGCGGCGAATCTGGCCCTTTTTCGGCAGGCGGAACACATCGTAGAGCCGGTCGAACAGGGCGTCGTCAAACTGGGGGTAGATACCCCGGTAGAAACGGCGCATATCCTCCAAGGTCGCGGAGGGGTAGTAAAAAATGTCGTCGGGGATGTAGCCGATGGCGGCTTTGATCTCCGGGTTTTCGTAGATGGGTTGGCCGTCCATGGTGACCTTTCCGCTGTCGGGCCGGTAAATGCCCGTCAGGTGCCGGATGGCGGTGGACTTGCCCGCGCCGTTGGGGCCCACAAGGCCATAAACCGCGCCCTTGGGCACCGTCAGGCTTAAGTTTTTCAGGGCGGTAAAGTCCCCGAAGGTTTTGGTGACGTTCTGCATTTCAAGCATCCTGATTTCCTCCTATCCGATCGACCAGATTTTGACGGGTGACGCCCAGCGCGATCAGCGCGGTGGTGGCGTCGTCAAAGGCGTGGTACCAGTGCTGGCGCTCCCGCTCCCGGGTGTCGTCGCAGCTGCAAACGAAGCAGCCCTTGCCGGGTACCGTGGCAATCCAGCCCTCCACTTCCAAAGTGCGGTAGGCCCGCTGGATGGTGTTGGGGTTGATGGCCAGCTCCCCCGCCAGCTCCCGCACGCTGGGCAGCTTTTCCCCCGACTGCAAAACCCCGGTGGAAATCTGCTCCTTAAAGCCGTCGATGATCTGGGTGTAAATGGGCCGGGCATCCCGATAATCCAGATGTACCATATCATCCCTCCTTAACTGTACTAGCTGTTCTAGTACAGTTAGTATAACAGTGGTACAGAAAATTGTCAATATCTGGAGTTCTTAAGAATTCCTTTGGATTTTCTTAGTGCCGCAGATCAGGCTCCCCTTGCAGGGGAGCTGGCAATCATCTTTGATTTTTGACTGAGGGGTTTCATTGGATGTGATACTGATTCTCTTTTAAAATGTTTAATCAATCCGGATTAAACATTTTATTAGAGAATCATATGAGACGGGAATATGTGATTTTCTATTCCGAAAATCACATATTCGGCAACGCCATCAGGCGGTGCCTTCTCGATAAAAA
>JALFJQ010000064.1 GCA_022775085.1 Clostridiales bacterium
TATCAAGAAGACACCGCCTGACAGCGTTGTCGTTTCCATGATTTCTGGAATAAGAAATCATGGAAACCCGTCTCATTATGATCTTCATATAGAAAACTTCAATTCTTGCGAATTAAAGTTTTCTATTGAATATCAGTATGATTACGGATTATTTCGCTTTTTTGGGGCCGCGCTTGCGGGTGGATTTCTTGGGAGCTTCCTCAGCGGCAGGCTCGGGCTTGACCTCAGCTGGAGCTTCGGCAGTCTTTTTGGGTCTGCCGGGCTTCTTTTTGGGCGTTTCCTCAGACTTGACCTCGGCGGGAACCTCGGCAGAATTTTTAGGGCGTCCACCCTTTTTCTTGGGCGCTTCCTCAGACTTGACCTCGGCAGGAGCCTCAGCGGTCTTCTTAGGGCGTCCGCCCTTTTTCGCTTCCTGCTTCACGTCCGCGGGCAGGATTACCCGCTCCTTCAGCACCACAGCAGTGCGGGCGGGCAGGTACAGCTCCACATAGTGCTTGCCGTCAAAGAGCTTGGTGGGGTAGGTGATGTGCTGGATCTGACCGAATCCACCGTACTTTTCGTCATCAGTGCACAGGGCCACGGTGTACTCGCCGGGCTGGGGCACGGGGATCAGCACGTTGGTCAAGCTCATGCTGGGATGGAAGTTAAAAGCGAACAGCAGACCGTGGCGATAGAAGGCCAGCATCTTCTCGGGCCGCTTGCTCAGCAGCAGGTCACCCATCCGCTGGTCGAAAATCCGATTCTCCTGGGTCAGCTTCAGCATATCCTCATCGAAGTCGCCCAGCCACTGGTACTTGAGGAAGCCGTTGTCCTTCAGGCTCCACTGGCGGCGGCAGTAGTGGAAGCTCCAGCCGTTGCCCTCCCGGGGGAAGTCAATCCATTCGGGATGACCAAACTCGTTGCCCATGAAGTTGAGGTAGCCCTCACCGCCGCCGCCCAGGGTGAACAGGCGGATCATCTTGTGCAGGGCGATGGCCCGGTCGATGCGGGGATTGTGGCAGGCCTTGTCCATGTCGGTGTACATATTGGCACCGGCCAGCCGGAAGATCATGGTCTGGTCGCCCACCAGCGCCTGATCGTGGGATTCCACGTAGGCAATGGTGTTCTCGCCGGGACGGCGCAGGCACATATCGCACCACATCTGGAAGATGTCCCACTGCTCGTCGGACTTTTCCTTGACCGTCTTGATCCACATATCGGGCAGGCCCATGCCCAGCCGGTAGTCAAAGCCGATGCCGCCGTCTTCGATGGGCAGACACATACCGGGCATACCGGACATATCCTCGGCGATGGTGATGGCCTTGGGGTTCACCTGACGAATCAGCTCGTTGGCAAGCTGCAAATAGGTGATGGCCTCGGTATGGGTATTCATGGAGAAGTAGCGGGAATTGTCGTTAAAGTCTGTGCCCAGACCATGATCGTGGTAGAGCATGGAGGTCACGCCGTCAAACCGGAAGCCGTCGAAGTGGTACTCGGTCATCCAGAATTTCAGGTTGCTCAGCAGGAAGTGCAGCACCCCGGTCTTGCCGTAGTCGAAGCACTTGGTGCCCCAGGCGGGGTGGTCGCCCTTGGGGCCGTCGTGGAAGAACTGCCAGGTGGTGCCGTCGAACATATTGATGCCCTCGGCGGTGTTCTTGACGGCGTGGGAGTGTACCACGTCCAGCAGCACCCGGATGCCCATGGCGTGGGCCTTGTTGACGAGGTATTTGAGATCCTCGGGCTTTCCGAACCAGCTGGATGCGGCGAAGAAATTGGACACCTGATAGCCGAAGGAGCCGTAGTAGGGGTGCTCCATGATGGCCATGAGCTGCACGGTGTTATAGCCCGCCTTCTTGATGCGATCTAAGGTGTAGTCGGCGAACTGGCGGTAGGTGCCGACCTTTCCTTCCTCCTGGGCCATGCCCACATGGGCCTCGTAGATGTACAGCTGGTCGTCACCGACAAAATCGGCATCCGTCCAGTCGAAGGTCTTCTGATCGTCGGTGACCTCGCACTCAAAGGTGATGGACTGCTTGTTCTGCACCACCCGGCGGGCGTACAGGGGGATGTGCTCCGTGCGGGTCATGTTGGCGTCCACCACAGTCTTGACCTTGCAGCCCTCCCAAAGAGCATCGTCACCGGGCAGGTACAGCTCCCAGTTGCCGCCTGCCAATTTGGTCAGGGGATGGGAGGTCTTGTTCCAGCCGTTGAATTCGCCCTCTAAGTACAGCTGGTAGGCGCTGGGTGCCCACTCCCGGTAGTACCAGCCGCCGTTTACATGGTGGAAGCCGTAGTAGTTGTGGGCGTTGGCGAAGTCGTTCAGGGTCTGGCCTTCTCCGAGGAGCCGTTCCTTGGTGGAGCGGTAGAGGAACATTCTCAGGTCAATGTCTCCGGCGTAGGGCTGGAGCTGGGGGTTGAGTTCCAGTAAGCGATACATTTTCGTCACCTTCCAGTAAAATATCAGAGAAAAGGGGCAATTGGCTGCCGCATACCTCTTTTCCATTATTTTAGAGGATAGCAGCCCATATGTCAAGGCTTTTCCCCCGTTGAAGGATGGGGAAACATATCAACCGCAGGGGACGGCGTCCCCGACGCCCGGCGGAAAACGGTTATTGGCTTCTGTGGATTGTGGCGAAAACGCGGCTGCCCCGGAAGGGCAAGGGCAGCACCGCACAATTGCGGCTGCGGATCTCAGCGGAACTGGCATAAAATCGCTCGCCGAATCTCCTTGCCCCATTATGCGGTGCAGCCTTAGTTTACCCTCTATCTTATGGCATCCTTCATGGATTTTACGTATTCCCCAATGAAGGAAGGGACTTCTTTTCCGTGCTTTTCCAGCAGCTTGACGATGGCGGAACCAACGATAGCACCGTCAGAAAGGGCCGCCATGTTCTTTGCCTGCTCCGGGGTGGAAATGCCGAAGCCGATGGCACAGGGGATGCCTGTGTTCTCTCTGACAACCTGAATAATGGAAGCCAGGTCTGTTTTGATTTCGCTTCTCATGCCGGTGACGCCCAGACTGGACACGATGTAGAGAAAGCCCTCCGCTTCTTTGGCAATCATGGCGATGCGGTTTTCAGAGGTGGGGGCAATGAGAGAAATCAGGTCAACGCCGTACCTGCGGCACAGCGGCAGAAATTCTTCCTTTTCTTCATAGGGAACATCCGGCAGGATCAGACCGTCAATTCCAATTTCCGCACAGGTGGAAATAAAGTCCGATGACCCCAAAGCCTTTTTCGCGAACCCCACCACGGAACGGGCAAAGGCTTTCCTCAAGTCCTTTGATTACGAATAATGCTGATAAAGCTTTTAATCGGCTTTTCGTATAATGCATTAGTACGAGCAACCGGATTCTATCAGGAATATCGAACTGCAATACAAAACTCCCGGTGAGCCCACCGGGAGTTTTGTATTGGCTGCATAAGGAGTGGTGCGCGCAGCGTTTTTGGGGGAGTTTTGCTGTTACATTTTCTGACATTTTGCTGGTATCTTTTTCCGAAGGGATTCCAGACGGTTCAGCGCTTCCAGCAGCGTTTCATCCTTTTTGGCGAAATGCATTCGAATCAGATGGTTCACCGGCTCCCGGAAGAAGCTGGAACCGGGAACCGCGCCAACGCCGACTTCCCGTGCAAGGGTTTCGCAGAAGGCAACGTCGCTGTCATATCCAAACTCGGAGATGTCCAGCAGGACGTAATAGGCTCCCTCCGGGTCGTTGTGTACAATGTTCAGCCTGTCCAGCCCCTGCAAAAACAGTTCCTTTTTATGGGTGTACTTTTCCAGCAGGCTGTCATAGTAGTCCTGCCCAAACCGCAGGCCGGGGATCACCGCCTCCTGCAGCGGCGCCGCCGCGCCCACAGTGAGAAAGTCGTGAACCTTCTTTGCACGTTCAATGATCTCGCCGGGGGCGATGATATAGCCCAGCCGCCAGCCGGTGATGGAGTAGGTCTTGGACAGGGAGGAGCAGGACAGCGTCCGCTCCCACATTCCGGGCAAGGTGGCAAAATAGGTATGGCGGTGGGGCGCGTAGACAATGTGCTCATACACCTCATCGGTGATGACATAGGTGTCATATTTGCGGGCAAGAGAGGCGATGATTTCCAGCTCCTCTCGGGTAAAGACCTTGCCGCAGGGATTGGAGGGGTTGCACAGCACCAGCGCTTTCGGGTGCTGGCGGTAGGCGTCCTCCAGTACATTTGGATCAAAATGGAAATCCGGCGGTACCAGAGGCACGTAGATCGGCTGTGCCCCGGAAAGAATGGTGTCCGCACCGTAGTTTTCATAGAAGGGAGAGAAAATGATGACCTTGTCCCCCGGGTCGGTGACGGTCATCATGGCCGCCATCATGGCCTCGGTGCTGCCGCAGGTGACAACAATCTCGCTGTTGGGATCGATGGCCCGCCCCATATAGCGGGCCTGTTTGGCTGCCAGCGCCTCCCGGAAATTCTGCGCGCCCCAGGTGATGGAATACTGGTGAAAGTCCTCGTGGGCCACCTGTGCCAGCCGGTCTGTGATGGCCTGGGGCGGGTCAAAGTCCGGGAAGCCCTGAGACAGATTCACGGCGCCATACTGCATGGACACCCGGGTCATACGGCGAATCACGGAATCTGTAAAGCCCGCAGTGCGTTCAGACAGGTTCTGCATAGTTTGTTCCCCCTATTGTTCTCTGATTGTGAGGATGAAAGGAGTGCTTGTTCTTGGTAATCACACTGAAATTTCACTTGATTTTGTAGATACCTGCGGACACCGCGCTCAGGCTGACGGTGCCGTTTTCCTGGGAAGCTTCGCCGCCGAAGGTGTACAACGGTTCTCCCAGCACCTTGGCATAGGGAAAGGTCACAGCCTCCCGATAGGGATTGAGCACTACCAGCAGCTGCTCCTGCTCACAGCCGCGCTCATAGGCCAGGGCCTGCTTGGGCGCGCCGGTACTGACGAAGGTGATGCCGGAGCGGTTGCCAAGGGCGGGATGGGTTCGGCGCAGGGAGATCAGCGTTTTCACCTGCCGCAGCTGGGAATCGGGATCGGTAAGCTGGGCTTCCACCGTGGGCCGGTCGGGATCCGGATCCTGTGGAATGTACAGCTTTTCTGTTGAGGCCGCACTGAAGCCGGCGTTCACACTCTTATCCCACTGCATGGGACTCCGGGCGCCGGTGCGGTCATAACCGCCCTCCACGCTGGTGAGGCCCTCAACATAGCGCATTCCGATCTCGTCGCCGTAGTAGACAAAGGGGGCGCCGGGCATGGTCAGCAGAAAGGTAAAGGCCAGCTTCTTCTGATTCCCCTCCACGTGCTTTGCCAGACGAACCATGTCATGGTTGCCGGAGGGAATGCAGATCAGGCCATCCTTGCCAGCCTTTTTCCGGCTCTCCAGATACTTCTCCACAAAGGCAGAGGCGTCGCCCAGACCCCGGTCAGAGAAGAAGGGCTCCTCACAGCGGAACAGGTCGTTGTAATGGGAGGGGCCGAAGTGCAGCAGAAAGTCCATATGGAAACCGCCCCGCAGGGACTTCTCCGGCTCGCCCCACTCAGAAATGATGGCCGCTTCCGGGAACTCCCGATCCAGGAAGGCCCGAACCTTCTGCCACAGGGCGATGGTGGCCTCACCCTCCGGATCATTCTTAACAAGACTCATGGCCATGTCCACCCGGAAGCCATCGCAGCCCATGGTCAGCCAGAAGCGCATGACATCCATCATAGCGGCCAGGGTGGCTCTGGGGCCTTCGTCCTCGGGGGACTGCTGCCAGGGCCGGGTGCGCTCATTGTAGCCATAGTTCAGGGCGGGCTGGCAGGTAAAGAAGTTCAGAGCGCAGGAGCCGTCCCGCTGGGAGATGCCCCGCAGGCAGCCCAGGCTCTCCGGCGCTTCCCAAACCGAATCCGTCCAGACATAGCGATCCGTGAATTCGTTCTTTTCCGGTTTCATGGACTCCCGGAACCACTTGTGCTCCACGGAGGTATGGCCGGGAACCAGATCCAGCAGCACATGGATGCCCCGCCTGTGGGCTTCGGCAAACAGCTCCTTCAGATCCTCGTTTGTGCCATAACGGGGGGCAACGGTGTAATAATCCGCCACGTCATAGCCCGCGTCCCCGAAGGGAGACAGAAAGCAGGGATTGATCCACAGGGCGTTGAACCCCAGGTCTTTGATGTAATCCAGCTTGCGGATAATGCCCCGGAAATCACCGATTCCGTCGGCGTTGGTGTCCAGGAAGGTCTGGGGATAGATTTCGTAAAATACGGCGTTGTCTAACCACTTAGGCATAAGAGCGGCTCCTCTCATTTTTGTCAAATTGGATAATACATCCGGCCGAATCCAAAGTCAAGTAGGAATGCGGTGCCGCCCTGGAAATAGTCGTTTTTCCATTTGAATCCTATAATGTAAGCGCAGCCTCCTGGTGGAAGCTGCGCCTGTTACATTTTTTATTGACTATTATCCGATCCCGCTCAAAAGAGCGGGGGTTTCCTGCGCAACGCAATTAAACTTGTCTCAATTTAGGCCAATTCTACAGGAAACCGCTGTTTTCGCTAGCGTAATATTTGAATAATTAAGAAAAAGTCCTGTTTTAACCGATTAAGGTAAAAACAGGACTTTGGCGGAGTGAGAGGGATTTGAACCCTCGCGCCGCTTTTGACGGCCTACTCCCTTAGCAGGGGAGCCCCTTCGGCCTCTTGGGTATCACTCCGAATCAAAAAGTATTCAACTGACTGCCAAAGTATTCTAGCATAGCGTGCAGGTTTTGTCAAGCGTGAAATTCCATTTCCGGCAGATTCCCTGAGAGAACTGGTAAAAGCAAGCCAAGAAACGGCGTGACCGAAGCCACGCCGTCTCCCAAAAACCAATGGTTTTCAGGCTTTGAATTTACCTGTCTTAAAAACACCCTGCTATGGAAGAGCTTAATTGGGCAGCAGAATACCCTTCAGCTTTTTCAGGTTTTCCTGGGAAATGGGGGTCAGCGGCAGGCGGCATTCCCCGCAGTCATAGCCGATGAGTTTCATTGCCGCCTTCACGGGAATGGGATTGACCTCACTGAACAGAGCTTCGATCAGCGGCAGCAGCCGGATCTGCAAATCTGCCGCAGTGTCAAAGTCCCCGTCCAGCGCCGCCCGGGCCATGGACTGGGTCTGCTCGGGCAGCACGTTGGACACCACGGAGATCACGCCGCTGCCCCCCAGAGCCATGATGGCAGCTGCCTGATCGTCATTTCCGCTCCATACGGCAAATTCCTCCGGGCAGAGGGCGCGGATTTTCGCGATTTTGGTAATATCTCCGCTGGCTTCTTTCACACCCGCGATATTTGGAATCCTGGCAAGATTCTGATAGACGCTGACGGGAATATCCACCCCCGTGCGAGAGGGAACGTTGTATACGATCACCGGAATATGTACCGCGCCGGCGATGGCGGCATAATGGGTCAGCAGCCCATCGGGGGTAGCTTTGTTATAATAGGGACTGACTACCAGCAGGGCGTCGGCACCGGCTTCCTCCGCGGCTTTGCTCAGGGCAATGGCGTGGGATGTGTCATTGGAGCCGGTTCCCGCAATGATTTTGCAGGAATCTCCCACATACCGTTTCCCTCTGCGGAACAGTTCCAGCTTTTCAAGGTCGGACAGGGTAGGGGATTCCCCGGTGGTGCCGCAGAGCACAACGGCTTCGATTCCAGCCTCAATCTGCCTCCGCATCAGCAGATCCATCATGGGATAGTTGACATTTCCGCCCAGAAACGGGGTAACGAGGGCGGTGCATACGCCTGTAAACAGTGGCTTTTTCATAGACTGATACCTCCAGCCCAGTCTATGCGTGCAGACCGCATTTTGCCTGCCGGAAAAAGCATTGACATATGGGGGAAAAAAGGATAAACTATATCCGAGAATTAAGAAAGATTCTGGTTTCCGTAAGGAGAAAAGGGAATCCGGTGGAAGTCCGGAACGAACCCGTCACTGTAACAGGGAGCGAGGCGCGAAAAACCATTGGGGCACGTCCCCGAGAAGGTGCGCTGGCTGTGATCTGAAGTCAGGAGACCTGCCAGATTCTGCTTTTTCCGGGCTGCGGTGATCAGTCTCCGGGAATGGAACGCAAGTTCCTTTTGCCGGGCAGCCGTTGGGCTGTCTTTTTTTGACAGCCGCAAAAAAGCGCGGATGCGCGCACAGGAGAGAAAATAATGAAAAAAGCGATTTTAGCAGTGTCCTTTGGAACCTCTTACCCCGATACCCTGGGAAAAACCATTGCCGCTACGGAGCAGGCTCTTGCGGAGGCTTTCCCGGACTGGGAGGTTCGCCGTGCCTTTACCAGCGGAATGATCATTCGGAAACTAAAAGAGCGGGACGGGATGGAGATTGAAAATGTTGCTCAGGCCATGCAGCGACTGGAAGAGGAGGGCTATACCCATGTAGCTGTCCAGTCCACCCATGTGATGCACGGCGAGGAATATGAGAAAATGCTGTCCCAGCTGGAGCCGTACCGGCTGCGGATGAAGGTTTCCGTTGGAATGCCGCTGCTGCACGGGGAAGAAGACTATATCGCCGTGGCACAGGCCCTTCTGAACTGGCTGCCGGCGCTGGCGGAGGATGAGGCATTGGTGCTCATGGGCCACGGAACGGCCCACTTTGCCAATTCCGCCTATGCCCAGATGGAGCACGTGCTGCAAGAACGCTGTGACCGGGTGTACCTTGCCACGGTGGAGGGCTATCCCACGCTGGAAAGTGTGGAACGGCAGCTTGCCAAACATCCGGAGATCCACCGCCTGATGCTGGCCCCCTTTATGCTGGTGGCGGGAGATCATGCCAGAAACGATATGTCCGGGGATGAGGATTCCTGGGCGGAGCAGTTGAAAAAGGCTGGGTATCCCGTGCGCTGCATCTTGCAGGGACTGGGGGAGTGCTCCGAAATCCGGGCGCTGTTCGTGGAGCACTGCCGCAGTGCGGTGGAAGCGCTGGCGACAGGCGGAAAGCTCTGGGGTGTGGGCGTTGGCCCCGGTGACCCGGAGCTGCTGACGGTGAAGGCTGTCCGGGTTCTGCGGGAAGCGGACGTAGTCATCGTGCCGGACGCCAGCAGCGGGGACAAGGTGGCCCTGAATATTGCGAAGGACTATCTGAAGGATAAGGAAATCCAGTTCGTCAAAACGCCCATGGTTCGGGACAAGACCATCATGGATGCGGCCCATGAGCAGGCGGCAGACACCATCTGCGGCCTGCTGGATCAGGGAAAGCAGGTGGCCTTCCTGACGCTGGGCGATCCTGCCATCTACTCGACGTATATGTATATTCACCAGAAGGTGCTGCGCCGGGGCTACGCGGCGGAGGTAGTGCCGGGCATCCCTTCCTTCTGCGCGGCGGCGGCACGACTGAATCAGTCCCTCTGCCTTGGCAGAGAACCGCTGCTGATTATTCCCGCTTCCCACGATCAGAATGATTTGATGGATGTACCCGGCAACAAGGTCTTTATGAAGGCGGGAAAATCCATTCTGGAGCTTCAGCAGGCGCTGGCTGACCGGGGTCTTCTGGACGGGGCGTCTATGGTGGAAAACTGCAGTATGGAGGATGAGCATGTTTATCCGCACTTTGCGGACTTAAAGGAACCGTCCGGTTACTTTTCCCTGGTGATCGTAAAGGGGGACGAGAAATGACGCTGATGATGTCAGGCCTGGACTGTCACAGAACGCCATTGGATCAGCGGCAGCGGCTGGCGTTTTCTCAATCTCTGACTGAGGAATTCCTGCACTGGCTCCGTGCTCAGCCCGGCGTAGAAGGGTGCGTGCTCCTGTCCACCTGCAACCGGACGGAATTATACCTCAGCGGAAGCGCGGAAACGCCCTGGCGGCTGCTGTGCCGTGGGGCTGGGGTACCGGAAGCGGAGATGGAAGCCTATTTCACCACCCGCTGCGGGATGGATGCCGCCCGGCATCTGATGGAGGTCAGCTGCGGCCTGCACTCCCAGATTTTGGGAGAGGATCAGATCATTACGCAGGTGCGCAGAGCCATGGAGCTTGCCCAGGAGGCGAAAACCGCTGACCCCATGTTGTCAGCCCTGTTTCGCGGCGCGGTAACGGCGGGGAAACGGGCCAGAACGGAGGTATCAGTCAGCCGGGGAAGCCCCTCTATGGGCGGCCGCTGCCGGGATTTGCTGATTCGTGCGCTGGGGCCTTTGGAGGAAAAAAAGATTCTGGTCATCGGCAACGGTCAGATGGGCCGGCTGGCGGCGCAGCTTCTGCGGGAGGCCGGAGCCAGTGTCAATGTGACCCTGCGCACCTACCGCCACGGCGAAACGGTGGTGCCTGCCGGGTGCGGTACGGTGAACTATGAGGACCGGCTGGCTGCGATGGAAAATACGGACGCTTTGGTTTCCGCAACCACCAGCCCCCACTATACCCTCACAGCGGAACAGCTGAGTCAGGTTCAGAATCCGCCGAAAGTGGCGGTAGATTTGGCGGTGCCCCGGGACATCGACCCGGAGTGCGGAAAAATAATCCAGTGTTTCGATACGGACTCTCTGGGCTTTTCCGGTTTTGGCAGCCCGGAGGAACTGGAAGCCATGCGTGCCATCGCGGCACAGGAGATGGAACGATTTGCCCAGTGGCAGAAGCGTCAGGAAATTTCCCGGAAAGCCCCCAAATTTCCGCTTTTTGTGGATTTGACGGGGAAAAAGGTGGTTCTGGTAGGCGGCGGAACCATTGCCGCCCGGAGGATCGCCACTCTGCGTCTGTTTGGCTGTGAGATCGAAGTCATCGCCCCGGAGCTGAAATGCAGCCCGGAGGGCCTCCACTGGCAGCGGCGGAGGTATGCCCACGGTGATTTGAAGGGGGCGTATTTGGCAATCGCCGCAACCGACAGCCGGGAAACGAACCATCAGGTTGGCGTGGAAGCCGGGGAATTGGGCATCCCCGTTTCCGTGGCGGACTGCGAAGGGGAGTGCACCTTCTATTTCCCGGCGGTCTGCACCGGGGAAAACCTGATTGCCGGTGTCGTATCCGGCGGGAAAGACCATCACAGGACAGCCCGGGCGGCAAAGGCCATTCGCCGGGCGCTGGAGGAATTGGAATGATAATTCGTATTGGCAGCCGGGAGAGCCGTCTGGCCGTGATCCAGAGTCAAACGGTGATGGAACAGATTGCCAGAGCCGAACCGAACGCGGAACTGGAACTGGTGACGATGAAAACCACCGGAGATAAAATTCTTGATAAAACGCTGGATAAAATTGGCGGCAAAGGCCTGTTTGTCCGGGAGCTGGATCAGGCGCTCCGGGACGGACGGGCGGATTTTACCGTTCATTCTCTGAAGGATATGCCCATCGAGGTGCCGGAGGATCTGCCGCTGGCAGCGTTTTCCTGCCGGGAGGACCCACGGGATGTGCTGGTGCTGCCGGAGGGTGTGACAGAATTGGATCACTCAAAGCCCATCGGCTGCTCCTCCCGGCGCAGACAATTGCAGTTAATGGCATTGTTCCCGGATATGGACATTGAGCCGGTGCGGGGGAATGTCCAGACCCGCCTTGCCAAGCTGGATGCAGGGCGGTTTTCAGCATTGGTGCTGGCAGCCGCGGGCCTGAAGCGGCTGGGGCTGGAAAACCGCATCAGCCGTTATTTTTCAACAGAGGAGATCCTGCCTGCCGCCGGGCAGGGAATTCTGGTGGTGCAGACCCGGAAGGGGATGGACACGGACTGTCTGCGGCTGATTCAGGACGAGTGCGCTGCCGGGTGTGCCAAAGCGGAGCGTGCCTTTGTGCGGGAGCTGAATGGCGGATGCAGTTCTCCCGTTGCGGCCCATGCTGTGATTGAGGGAAATGCTCTGACGCTGACGGGCTTCTATGTCAGCCCCGATGAGCGGATCCAGCGCAAGGGAAGCATCACCGGAAGCATAGTGGAAGCGGAAACTCTGGGCAAAATTCTTGCCCGACAGCTGAAAGAGGGAGAATGCCAATGAGCACAGGCAATGTGATATTGGTGGGCGCAGGCCCGGGGGATTCGGGGCTGTTGACCCGAAAGGGACTGGAAGCTCTGAGACAGGCGGAGGTCGTGGTCTTTGACCGTCTGGTCGGCCCGGAAATTTTGAGCATGATTCCCGAGAATGCCGAAAAAATTGATGTGGGCAAACAGGCCAGCAACCACCCCGTGCCACAGTACCAAATCAATCAGATTTTGTTGGAAAAAGCACAGGAGGGTAAACGTGTTGTGCGCCTGAAGGGCGGCGACCCCTTCCTGTTCGGCAGGGGCGGTGAGGAGCTGGAGCTGCTGAAGGAAAACGGCATTCCCTTTCAGGAGGTGCCTGGCGTGACCTCGGCACTGTCGGTGCCCGCCTACGCAGGAATCCCGGTGACCCATCGGGAGTACTGCTCCTCCGTGCACATCATCACCGGTCACGCCAAGGCTGGGGCGGAGCTGAAAATCGATTTTGACGCTCTGCGGCGGACAAAGGGTACGCTGGTGTTCCTCATGGGCGTCACAGCCCTGCCTCGTATCTGCAAGGGACTGCTGGACGCCGGTATGGAGGGGGAGATGCCCGCCGCCGTTATCGAGCGGGGGACCCTGCCCCGTCAGCGCAAGGTGGTGTCTACGCTGGAAAAGCTGCCCCGGGCGGCGGAGGAAGCGAACATCGTCAGCCCTGCCATCATCGTGGTTGGCAAGGTTTGCGCGCTGTCTGAAAGCTTTGACTGGTTTGACAGCCTGCCGCTCAAGGGCCGGGAGATCATTGTCACCCGCCCGGCGGAGCGAAACGGCTCCCTCTGCGGGAAACTCAGTGCGCTGGGCGCAAATGTCACAGCCTACCCCTGTATTCGAACAGTGGAACGGGAGAACGACCCAGAGTTTGATGAAGCGATTGAAAAGATTTCCGCTTACCGCTGGCTGGTGTTCACCAGTCCTGCGGGGCCGGGGATATTTTTCCGGCACCTGCGGAAGGCACATATGGACGCACGGGCACTGCATGGCCTGAAAATTGCGGCTATCGGCCCGAAAACCGCAGAAGAACTGGAAAAATTTGGAGTATTTTCCGATTTGATGCCGGAAACCTATGATTCCGACCACCTCGCTCAGGCGATGTCAGACGTGGAAGGCCCGGTGCTGCTGTGCCGTGCCAGCGAAGGCAGTGACGCCCTTCCACGGCTGTTTGCGGAAAAGAACATTGCCTTTGCGGATGTCGCGTGCTATGATACTGTTTATGAGGCTCCCAATTCCGACCAGGTAAAGGAACTGGTGGAATCCGGCGCCATTGTCACCTTTACCAGCGCGTCCACGGTTCGTGGCTTTGTAAAGAGCCTGCCGGATACGGATTTTTCCAAAATGCTTGGCTGTTGTATTGGCAAACAGACCGCGGCGGAAGCCGAAAAACACGGGATTCCCGTTCGAATTGCCGAAAAGGCCACTATGGAGTCCCTGATCGAGTGTATCAAAGGAGTGTGTTAACATGGATTTAACCATTCGCCCCCGCAGACTTCGCACCAGCGATACTCTGCGCCGTATGGTTCGGGAGACCCGGGTGTCTCCGGACAGCCTGATCTATCCCCTGTTCCTCATCGAGGGGGAGAACATCCGGGAGCCGATCCCTTCACTGGACGGCCAGTGGCGGTATTCCCCCGACCGGGTCTGTGAGGAAATTGAGGCGTGTATGGCAGCCGGGGTCAAGCGGGTGCTGCTGTTTGGCATTCCCGCGTATAAGGATGCCTGCGGTTCTTCCGCCTGGGACCCCAATGGTGTGGTTCAGCAGGGCATCCGTGCCATCAAGGAAAAGTATCCGGACTGCTATGTGATCACCGATGTATGTATGTGCGAGTACACCGATCACGGACACTGCGGAATTCTCCACGACCGTGAGGTAGATAACGACGAGACCCTGCGGGTGCTGGCAAAAACCGCCCTGTCTCACGCCCAGGCCGGAGCCGATATGGTGGCCCCATCTGATATGATGGATGGCCGAATCGCCGCCATTCGCCGGGAACTGGACGACAACGGATTCAAAAATGTTCCCATTATGTCCTATTCTGCCAAGTATGCCTCTGCCTTCTACGGCCCCTTCCGGGATGCTGCCGGTTCTGCACCGGCCTTCGGTGACCGCCGGGGTTATCAGATGGACCCCCACAACCGCCGGGAGGCCCTGAAGGAGTGCGCGCTGGATGTGGAAGAAGGCGCGGATATTCTGATGGTCAAGCCCGCTCTAAGCTACCTCGACATTATCCGTGAGTGCTCCGATGCCTTTGACCTGCCTATGGCGGCCTACTCCGTCAGCGGCGAGTATGCCATGATAAAAGCGGCGGGCAAGGCCGGTCTGATCGACGAGCACCGGGTCATGTGCGAAAGCGCCCTGTCCATTTACCGGGCCGGTGCTGATATTCTCATTACCTATTTCGCTAAGGAGCTGGCTCAGGCCATGAGACAGGGGGAACTGGGCTGATGACACGTTCGGAACAGCTGTTTGAAGCTGCACAGAAAGTTATGCCCGGCGGCGTGAACTCTCCTGTTCGGGCCTGCCGCAGTGTGGGCACCTATCCCCGTTTTCTGGACAGGGGCCTGGGCAGCCACGTCTGGGATGTGGACGGCAAAGAATACATCGATCTGATTGGTTCCTGGGGCCCGCTGATTCTGGGGCACTGCTGCGAAGTGGTGGAGCAGGCCGTCAGCGAGGCTATCCGAAAGGGGCTGAGCTTCGGTGCGCCAACCGCAGCCGAGGTGGATATGGCGGAACTTGTGTGTGACATGACCGGCATCCAAATGGTGCGCATGGTCAATTCCGGCACGGAAGCGGTGATGTCCGCCCTGCGTCTGGCCCGTGGCGCTACCGGCAGAAGCAAGATCATCAAATTCGCTGGCTGTTATCACGGTCACACCGATGCCATGCTGGTAAAGGCAGGTTCCGGTGCTCTGACCGGCGGTGCTCCCGATTCTGCCGGTGTTCCCGCCGAAATCGCCGGGGATACCCTGACGGCGAACTACAATGACCTGAATAGTGTTGAGGTCTTGCTGAAAGCCAACCCCGGTCAGGTGGCGGCAGTGATCGTGGAGCCGGTTGCCGCGAACATGGGCGTTGTTCCGCCCCGGCCGGGCTTTTTGCAGGGATTGCGGAAACTGTGCGATGAAAGCGGTGCGCTGCTCATTTTTGATGAAGTCATTACCGGTTTCCGTCTTGCTCCCGGCGGTGCTCAGGAATATTATGGTGTCCGTGCCGACCTTGTGACCTACGGCAAGATCATCGGCGGCGGTATGCCGGTGGGCGCCTACGGCGGCAGCCGGAAGCTGATGGAGCAGGTGGCGCCTCTCGGCCCTGTCTATCAGGCGGGCACCCTGTCCGGAAACCCCGTTGCCATGGCGGCGGGCCTGGCCCAGCTCCGCATCTTAAAGTCTACGCCGGAGATCTACGAAAATCTGGAACGCCGGGGCGCTATGCTGGAAAAGGGTCTGAAAGAAGCCCTGTCCGGGATTCCGGTGCAGGTGAACCGGGTCGGCTCCCTGCTGACGGTGTTCTTTACGGATAAACCCGTTACCGGCTATGACGCGGCCCGTTCCTCGGATTTAGAGCGGTTCCGCCGCTGGTATCTGGGGTTGCTGGTGCAGGGCATCTACGCCGCTCCCAGCCAGTTTGAGGCCATGTTCCTGTGCAATGCCCATACAGACGAGGAAATTGAAAAAATTGTCGCGTGTGCCGGAAAAATATTCTGATTGGAGGATTTTTCATGACGGAACAGATGAAAACATACTATGAAAAGCGGGGACAGGTTTTGGTGAAGAACCTGAAAAGCCGCCATTTTGACGCTTACTACTGCCCGGATGCGGCCTCCGCTCTGGCAAAGGCTCTGGAGTTGATTCCCGAGGGTGCCAGCGTGGGTTGGGGCGGCGCATTATCTGCCCAGCAGATCGGCCTGATCGACGCGGTGAAGGCTGGAAATTACGCCGCCATAGACCGGGATGCTGCCAAAACGCCCGAGGAACGTACCCAGGCTCTGAAACGGTGCCTGACGGCGGACGTATTCTTAAGCGGCGCCAACGCTCTGAGTCTGGACGGACAGATGGTCAATATCGACGGCACCGGCAACCGGGTTGCCGCCATCGTCTACGGCCCGGAAACTGTTCTGGTGATTGCCGGCATGAACAAGGTCTGCGACACGCTGGACGATGCCATGACCCGCGCCAGAACCGTTGCCGCTCCCATGAACAAGCAGCGTTTCCCCTTCAAGACTCCCTGCGAGGTCACCGGCGCCTGTGCTGACTGCAAGAGTGAGGACTGCATCTGCAACCAGATTTTGATAACCCGCAACTGCCGCCCTGCCGGACGTATCAAGTTCATTCTGGTAGGGGAGGAGCTTGGCTTCTGATGTGGCTGATTTGCGGAGCAGTGAGCTTGTTCTTTACGGTGCTGACGCTGATTCTGACCTTTCGTGGGAAGAATGGCGGAGACTGGGCATCCATATGCGCTTTATCCTTTACGGCTGTAACGTTGCTGTTGGAATATAAAATGGCGATGGAATGGGTGTGCCGGGAGGACTGGACGGCATTGTCGGATGTTTTGCCCACCATGTTCACCACGTTGGCGGGATATGTCATCCTGCAAATTCTGCTGAACGCCATCGCATTGGGGATTAGACGAAAAAAGAGGTCTGCCGGATAACAACCGGCAGACCTTTCTGCATAATTGGAATTATTTGTGATAGCAGACCTCAGTAGTGGTATCGGGGTCGCCGCTGAAGAACCGGGTCAGATTGTTGACGGTGGTGGCCGCAATGTTGTCCAGCGCCTCGTTGGTCAGGAACGCCTGATGGGAGGTGACGATGACGTTGGGCATGGCAATCAGCCGCACCAGCTTGTCGTCCTCTACAATGTGACCGGAGTAGTCCTCGTAGAACAGGTCTCCTTCTTCCTCGTACACGTCCAGACAGGCAGCGCCGACTTTTCTGTCCTTAATGCCGGTGATCAGATCCTCGGTGTTCACCAGCGCGCCCCGGGAGGTATTGATGATGGTCACGCCCTTTTTCATCATGGCGATGGACTCGGCGTTGATGATGTGGCGGGTTTCCTCGGTGAGGGGGCAGTGCAGAGAGATAATGTCGGATTTTTCAAACAGCTCCGGCAGTTCTACGTAATGGAGGCCGGAATCAGCTGCGGGAAACTTGTCGTAGGCCAGAATATTCATGCCGAAGCCCCTGCAAATATCGGCAAACACCCGGCCAATCTTACCGGTGCCGATGACGCCCACGGTCTTTCCATACAGATCGAAGCCAGTCAGACCCTGGAGACTGAAATTGAAGTCACGGGTGCGGATATAGGCCTTGTGTGTGCGGCGGTTGATGGTCAGCAGCAGCGCCATAGCGTGCTCGGCAACGGCGTGGGGAGAGTAAGCGGGAACACGGAATACCCGCAGTTTTCCCTCGCAGGCTTTTATATCAACGTTGTTGAAGCCGGCGCAGCGCAGGACAATGGCCTTGACGCCCATCGTATAGAGCTTTTCCACCACCACGGCATCCACGGTGTCGTTGACGAAAACGCAGACAGCATCAAAGCCGCTGGCCAGAGAAACGGTATCCCGGTTCAGATTCGGCTCATAATACTTGATTTCGATGCCGGCGGGAACGGCATAACGGTCAAACCCGGGAACATCATAGGGTTTGGTATCAAAAAAAGCAAGCTTCATAATTGATTCCTCCTTTATTTATCGATAGTATTATATCGAAAAGGCTATGCTTTGTCAAGACTTATTTTGTAAATTCCCTGTTGCAAATTCTGGAAGGAATATGGTATAATCGGTCAGAAATAAATGGAGGCGCTTTATGATTCAAAAACTGCGTATTTTGGCTGAAAAATACTGGGATATTTTGTCCTATCTTTTTTTCGGTGTGCTGACCACTGTGGTCAACTATCTGATCTATCTGCCGGTGTATAATTTGTGCGGATTTTCTGCGGCTGTCAGCAATATGATCGCCTGGGTGGGCGCGGTGATTTTTGCCTATCTGACCAACAAGCCCTTTGTATTCCGCAGCAATGACTGGTCCGCACAGACCGTTGTCCCGGAATTTGCGAAGTTTGTCAGCTGTCGGCTGGCCTCCGGCGTGATGGAGACCCTGATTCTGCTGCTGACGGTGGACTGTCTGCACTGGAACGGCAATCTCTGGAAACTGCTGACGCAGATCCTAGTGGTCATCGTAAATTATGTGGGCAGCAAGTTGCTGGTATTCAGAAAAAAATAGGGAATTCCGCCGCGGCTCCGGCAAAAACCGGAACCGCGGTTTTGTTCACAAATCCTTAAAGTAATTGAGAAAAACTATGCTATAATCAAACAAAAAGCGCCGTGAGGTGGAAATAATGGCTTTTGTGGAATTTGAGAATGTGGGAAAAACCTATCATATGGGGGAAGTTGAGATTCATGCCCTTCATGACACTTCCTTTCAGGTGGAAAAAGGGGAGCTGGTGGTCATTGTAGGACCCTCCGGCGCGGGTAAAACCACGCTGCTGAACATCCTTGGCGGCATGGATACCCTGTCCACCGGCCGGGTTATCCTGGACGGCCGGGAGATTTCTGCCCTTAGTAAAAAGGAACTGACCAATTACCGCAGGCAGGATGTGGGCTTTGTATTCCAGTTCTATAATCTGATCGGCAATTTGACCGCACTGGAAAATGTGGAATTGGCGAATCAGATTTGCAAGGATCCTCTGGATGCGGAGGAGATTCTGAAGGAAGTGGGTCTGGAGGAGCGGAAAAAGAACTTTCCCAGCCAGCTCTCCGGCGGTGAGCAGCAGCGTGTTGCCATTGCTCGGGCGCTGGCGAAAAATCCCAAGCTGCTTTTGTGCGACGAGCCTACCGGTGCGCTGGATTACCAGACCGGCAAGGCCATTCTGAAGCTTTTGCAGGATACCGGGCGCAGAACCGGGATGACGGTAATCATCATTACCCACAATGGCGCGCTGACCGCCATGGCGGACCGGGTGATCCGGGTGAAAAACGGAACTGTGGCATCGGTAACACAGAACGAACATCCGCAGGATATTTCGGAGATTGAGTGGTAACCATGAGCAAGAATGCCATGCGCAGCAATCTGCGCCAAACCATCATAAAGTCCATGGGGCGTTATCTTGCGATTACCATGATCATTGCGCTGGGAGCCGGCCTGTTTGTTGGCCTGCTGATGACTAAGACCGACATGGTCGAAACCGGACAGCGGTTTATGGACGCGCAGGATATGTTTGATCTGCGGATGATCAGCAACTACGGATGGACGGATCCATATGTGCGGAAGTTTTCGGAGCTTCCGGGTGTGACAGCGGCGGAGGGCGTCTATTACATCGACCTGATCGCAAATCGGGAGGGCGACACACAGGAATCGGTCTACCGGTTCTACACCATACCGGACAGTGTGGACAAGGTGGCGCTCCGGGGCGGAAGAATGCCTGAGAAGGATGACGAATGCCTTGCGGACGGCTTCCGCAATGACGACAGTGTCTTGGGGACGACCATTACCATTTCGGCAAACAATGACCCGGATTCCCTGGATACGGTCATTCAGAAAACCTTCACCATTGTGGGGTACATATCCTCGCCGCTGTACATGGATATGAACCGCGGCACCACTTCGGTGGGCAGCGGCTCTCTTGCCGATTATTTCTATGTTCCGAAAGCGGCGCTGGATAATGACAATTATACGGAGATCCATGTGCGGCTGGATGGTGCACACCGGATCTATTCGGAAGAATACAACGATTTTCTGGACGCGGAATCGGATCGCTTAAAGCCCCAGGCTGAGCAGCTGTGTCAGGAGCGCTTCTCGGATGTGAAGGATGAAGCGGAAGAAGAATACAACGATGGATACCAGGAGTACCTGGACGGCGTTCAGGAGTATGAGGACGCGAAGGCAGACGCGGAAAAAGAGCTTGCCGATGCGGAGCAGAAACTGAAGGACGGCGAGAAAGAACTGGAAAAGAACAGAAAAAAGCTGATCGACGGTGCGAAGGAGATCGAAGAAGGCCGGGAAAAAATCGAAGAGGCCCGGAGTCAGATTGAAGATGGGCGGAAGAAACTGGCTCAGAAGAAAGCGGAAGCGGAGGCACAGTTCACCGCCGCAAGGCAGGAGTTGGATGCGCAGTACGCGGCGATTTCAGGTTCTTATGAGCAGGTGAAGGATCAAATCGCGTCTGCGACGGAATTTGCCGCCAGATATGAATCCCTGCCCGGTATGATCTCGGAGAATGAAAGCAGAATTGAAGCCCTTACGGCCAGTCTGGAAGCAGCGCCGGAAGAGGAAAAGGCGGGCATCGAGGAACAGATCAACGCGCTGAGGCTGCAAAACGAGGCTTTGAACACGGAGCTGAGCGCGGGCAGCGGTGCCTATACGCAGGCCCAACAGGTCCTTCAAATCGCGGATGCCATGGCGGCAGTTCAGGCCGGCTATGCCGCGCTGGAAAGCCAGAAGGCCGCCGCCGAGAAGCAGCTTGCGGAGGCGAAAGCGCAGCTCGACAAGGGCGAGCAGGAAATGTGGGCCAATGAGACCAAGCTGAACAACGCGGAAAAGAAAATTAACATTGGCTGGGGTGAGTGGAAACAGGGAAAAAAGGAACTGGAGGATGGCTGGGAGGACTACAAGCAGGCAAAACAGGACGCCGAAAAGGAACTGGCAGACGCCGAAGCGGAACTGAAGGACGCGGAGGAAGAGCTGCTGGATGCCCGGGATGAAATTGACTCCATGGATACGCCGGATCTAACCATTCTGGATCGGAACAGCAACGTGGGCTATAGCAATCTGGACAGCTCCTCGGATATTGTGGCAGGTGTTTCCCGGGTATTTCCGGTATTCTTCATTCTGATTGCGGCGCTGGTGTGCATCACCACCATGACCCGGATGATCGATGAGGAACGTACCCAAATCGGCACTCTGAAAGCCTTGGGTTATACCGACCGGGAGATCATGAAAAAATATCTGGTCTATTCTGGCAGCGGCGCGGTACTGGGCTGTGCACTGGGCATCGCGGCAGGCAGCACCATTTTTCCCCAGATCCTTTGGAAGGCCTACTGCATTATGCTGAGTATCCAGCCCAACGTGGTTCTGACCTTCAACTGGCCTCTGTCTATTGCGGTGCTGATAATCTACACGTCAGTGATGCTCTATGTCACCTGGTGGTGCTGCCACAAGACGCTGGCAGAAAATCCGGCGGAACTGATCCGGCCCAAGGCGCCGGAGGCGGGCAAACAGATCTTTGTGGAAAAGCTGCCCTTCTGGAAGAAAATCAGCTTCCTGAACAAGGTCACGATCCGCAATATCTTCCGCTATAGGCAGCGCCTTGCCATGATGCTCATCGGAATCGGCGGCTGCACCGCCCTGTTGCTGACGGGCTTCGGATTGCGGGATTCCATCTCCAACATCGTGGATTACCAATTCGAAAATGTGACGAAGTATGATATTTCCGTCTATTTCCGGGAGGAACCCTCTGAGCGGCAGGAGGAAAAGTTCCGGAAAACCGTTGAGCAGGACGCAGCCAACACGATGTTCTACCATCAGAGCAGCGTAGAGCTTGATTATGATGACCGGGTAAAGGAGATCTACCTGATTTCAGGCGGTGAGGAGCTGACTGATTTCATTGATTTTCACAAGGAAAAAGAACAGCTTCCGCTGCCGGGGAAGGATCAGGTGCTTCTTTCTTCCGGTGCTGCCGAGAATCTGGGCATCCGGGAGGGGGACGAGGTGGTTCTGCGGGACAGCGATCTGCAGGAGCTGCGGCTGACCGTTTCCGGTGTCTATGACAACCACGTTTATAACTACGCTATCGTTTCGCCGGAGACCATCGAAGGTCAGTTGGGCGAAGCACCGGAATATCAGATGGCCTTTGTCTGCATGAAGGATGGTGCCGATGTCCACGCCCTGAGCGCAGCGGTCAGCAACCTGAGTTTTGTTATGAATGTAACGGTCAGTGAGGATCTGGCCGCCACTGTTGGCAGAATGATGGAAGCTCTGGACATGGTGGTCTGGGTCATCGTATTCTGCGCGGGCCTGCTGGCGGTGACCGTCCTGTACAACCTGACCAACATCAACATCAATGAGCGGATTCGGGAAATCGCCACCATCAAGGTTCTGGGCTTTAACGCTTCGGAAACCGCAGCCTACGTGTTCAAGGAGAATCTTGCGCTGACGGTGGTGGGCGCGCTTCTGGGCCTGGTGTTCGGCAAGCTGCTGCTGATCTTTGTTATGAGCCAGATTAAGATCGACATGGTCTGGTTTACGGTGCTGACAGAACCGATTTCTTACGTTTGGTCTATTGGTCTGACGCTGCTGTCCGCACTGGTTGTAGACTTTGTTTTCTACTTCCGGCTGGATAAGATCAATATGGCGGAAGCGTTGAAGTCCGTAGAATAACAGAACGGCTATCGTCTCAAATGAGGCGATAGCCGTTATTTTATCCGTATTGTTCCACAAGATACTGCATGGCCTCCCGATAGCCCTGAAAGCCATGACCCTTGATGGTTTTTACGCAGGCCATTCCGGCGTAGGAGATCTGCCGGAAGGATTCCCGGGCATCCACATCGGAAATGTGAACCTCCACCGCTGGGATGGAGACTGCCTTCAGTGCGTCCAGTATGGCCACGGAGGTGTGGGTGTAGGCGGCAGGATTGATGACGATTCCGTCGATTTTTCCATAGGCCCACTGGATTTTGTCCACAAGATCGCCCTCGTGATTGGACTGATACTGTTCGACTTCCACGCCCAGCTCTTTTCCGGTTTCTTCCAGCAGGGCCAGCAGATCGGAAAAGGTGTTCTTTCCGTAAATCCCGGGTTCCCGGATGCCCAGCATATTCAGATTCGGACCGTTGATAACCAGAATTTTCATGACAATTCCCCCAGCTGTGACAATATTTCCTTGACGGTCTGCTCCGGATTTCCGGCGTTTTCCACCCGGATGTCCGCGAAAGCTTCGTACATGGGCTTTCTGAGCTTGTACATTTCCTCTAAACGGTTTGACTGCGAAAGGGGGCGTCCATCCGTCGGCAGCAGGGTAAGATCCCGCTCCAGCCAGATGATATATCCGTTCTGATGAAGAGCCGCGAAATTGCGATTTTGGGTCACACAGCCGCCGCCGGTGGCGATCACCAGACCGGACTGTTTTCCCAGACTGTTCAGTGCGGCTGTCTCCCATTGACGGAATGCTTCCTCTCCATCCTGCGCGAAAATCTCGGGAATCGACTTGCCAGCTGATTTAACAACTTCTTCGTCTGCATCCACGAATTTCCTGCCCAGACGCTGGGCCAGCGCCGCGCCGATGGTGCTCTTTCCGCAGCCCGGCATACCGATGAGAATCAGATTTTTCATCTGGTGTGAAAGCGTTCTATGGATTTTTCCAATGACTTCATCCGACAGCTTCTTTCCGGTAAAGTATTCGGAGGCCTCCTTGGCCTGGGCAACCAGCATCCACAGTCCATTGGCGTTGGGAATGCCGAGGGCTTCGGCATCCAGCAGCAGTTTGGTTTTTGCCGGATTGTAGACCACATCCAGCACGCCCTCCAATTTGGGAAACAGGCGCAGATCAATGGGGGAGATGCCGGTATTCGGATACATGCCAACCGGTGTGGTGTTGACAATGACCGACGCATCCGCGTGACGCTCCAGATTGTCATAGTTGTTTTCCCCGGAACGGGAGATAACGATGGGCACCGCACTCAGATCCCTTAAGGCGGTGACGACCATATTGGAGGTGCCGCCACTGCCGAGTACCAGAACCTTCCTGCCTTCCACGGGAATACCGCTGTGTTTTACCAGGGAGACAAAGCCAAAATAATCCGAATTGTGCCCGAACAGGCTGCCGTCGGCTCTGCGGACGATGGTATTCACAGAGCCGATTTTCTGTGCTGCGGGGGACAGCGCGTCCAGATAGGGAATCACGTCTTTTTTGTAGGGAATGGTCACATTGATACCGGTAAAGTCTCCGCCTTTCAGAAAAGCAGCCAGCTGCTCCGGTTCTTTTTCAAACAGGTCGTAGGAATACTTACCCAGCAGACTGTGGATCTGAGGGGAGTAGCTGTGCCCCAGCTTCCGTCCCAATAAGCCGCATTTCATCAAATCACCTCGGTGTAACTGCCCAGATACTTGAACTCCTCGCACAATTCATCCAGCTCGCACATGAGCTGCACATATTCCTCCGAGTAAATGGATGTATCCAGATCGAAATAGAACATGAATTCAAATTCCCGGTCGGGGATGGGCCGGGATTCCAGCTTGGTCACGTTGATGCCAAGGGTGTAAAGCCGGGCCAGCACCTTGTACAGGGCGCCGGGCTTGTGAGGCAGGACCATCATAATGCTGGTTTTGTCGGAACCGGGATAGATTTCCAGATTCTTGCTGATGCAGATAAACCGGGTGCGGTTATTTCCCTTGTCCTGAACCGACGCAGCAAGACAGCTAAGACCATACAGTTCGGCGCAGGAGCGGCTGGACAGGGCGGCAACGTCCTTCCGGCCGGAATTTGCCACCATCTCCGAGGCAAGCGCTGTGTTTTCCACGGCAACCACATTCACACCGGGCAGACTGCGCAGAAAATCGCTGCACTGACTGATGGCCTGTTCATGGGAGTAGATGGTCTTGATGTCGGCGATAGAAGCCCCGGGATTTGCCAGGAGATTGTGATCCACCTTCAGACGGAAGGTGCGGACGATGGAGAAATTGTGTCGGATCATCAGATCGTAGACCTTGGTGACGGACCCGGCCGTGGAATTTTCAATGGGCAGGATGCCGTACTGACACATTCCCTGTTCAATGGCGTTGAATACCCCATCAAAGTTCTTGAAGTACATGATGAAGGGGCTTTTGAAAATCTTTTCGCAGGCGATTTGGGAGTAAGCTCCCTCCACACCCTGACAGGCCACGGTGGGGGCTTGAGGGAACAGCTTTGGCGTTTCCTCGATGGCCTTGGAAATGGATTTGTACAGTTCGCTCATTTCTCCGTTGCGCTTGCTCTGGTAGCTGCGGCTCAGCTCAAAGAGCATGGAGTACAGAACCCGGGTGTAGTTCTCCATTTCAGGGCCAGCCAATTCCGCCACCTTCTGCAAGATAGCCCGCTCCCGGGCGGGGACAAAAATCGGCAGATTGTTGGCTTTTTTGTAATCCGCGACCTGTGCCGACAGATTCATCCGCTGGCAGAACAGCCGTACAAGCTCCTGATCGATTCCGTCGATCTGCTGACGGATCTCTGAAAGGTCCATGATGTTACTTCCTCCTGTCTGTCTGGGTATTCCCCAAAATCAGGTCGAATATCGCGACAGCCGCAGCCGCTTCGATGACGGGCACCGCTCTGGGAACGATACAGGGGTCATGACGGCCTTTTACCACCAGCTCCTGTTCCTGCACCCTGCTCAGGGAAACGCTCTGCTGGGGCCGGGAAATGGACGGTGTAGGCTTGAGGGCAGCCCGGAAGATCACGGGCATCCCGCTGGTGATGCCGCCTAAGATGCCGCCTGCGTTGTTGGTCAGTGTGGAAATCTGCCCGTTTTCGACAGTAAAGGCATCGTTGCATTGACTTCCCCGCAGATTGGCGGCCTCCTGTCCTACACCAAATTCCACGGATTTTACGGCGGGTACGCCGTAGACGATCTGGGCGATCCGGCTTTCCATGCCGCCGAACATGGGTTCTCCCAGTCCGGCAGGCAGACCGGTGATATAGCATTCGATGATGCCGCCGACGCTGTCCCGTTCCAACCTCGCCTCGGCAATTTTATCCCGCATCCGCGCCCCGGCATCCGGGGTGAATACGGGAAAATCCGCACCGATCAGGTCAAGCTGAGGATTCCGTGTGTCCACCTCGAAGTCATCAACGACACCGGCAATCGCCGCAATTCTTGCGGCAATACGAATACCCCGTTCCGCCAGCCACTGTTTGCACAATCCGCCGGCAATACACAGGGGAGCCGTCAGCCGTCCGGAGAAGTGCCCGCCGCCGGCAGCGTCCTGGAAGCCACCGTATTTGATCTGAGCGGTGTAGTCCGCGTGGCCCGGACGGGGACAGTCCTTCAGATTGGCGTAGTCTCCAGAACGGGTATTGGTGTTGTGGATCACCGCGGCGATGGGCGCACCGCAGGTGTAGCCGTCCAGAATGCCCGCCAAAAATTCCGGGCGGTCAGCCTCCTTCCGAGGTGTGGACCAGTTGTTCTGTCCCGGCGCACGGCGGTTCAGAAAGGTCTGCAATTCCTCAAAATCCACGGGAAGCCCCGCCGGGATGCCGTCCAGCGTCATGCCGATGGCCAGGCCGTGGGACTGCCCGAAGATGGTCAGTTTCAAATTTTCACCGTAGGTACTGCTCATAGTTTCCTCCTAACCGGCGGTATTCTTCAAAAAATTTGGGATACGATTTTTGGACACACTCCGCCCCGAGAATCGTCACCGGCTCTGTGCAGACAGTGGCGGCAATGGCGGCGGACATGGCGATGCGGTGGTCGTTGACGCTGTCCACGGTGCCGCCGGTCAAACCAGTGCCGTAAACACGAAGGGTGTTTTCGTCCGCTTCCGACCTGCCGCCCAGAGCCTCAATCATGGCAATGACGGAAGCCGCACGGTCGGATTCCTTCAGACGCAGGCGTCGAATATTGGTAAATTCGGCACCGTGGCAGCAGGCAGCGGCCACGGACAGAATGGGCACCAGATCGGGAATATCTCCTGCCTCGATAATCAGCGATCCTTTGAGAAGTTTCGGCAGAAGTTCAGCGGCGGCCCGATCTCCCTGAGAGGAGTTCGGATCCAGTCCGTGAATATCCAGCTGACTTCCCAGCGTATTGGCAGCAAGGAAGAAGGCACCGTTGCTCCAATCGCCCTCCACGGACAGCGTTCCCGGGGAATGGAACTGCCGGGTACCGGGGCGGTCTGGGTCTGCGCCGAACAGGGATATAGCATCTTTTGTCAATTGAATGTAGGGTTTGGATTCGATCCGTCCGGTGATCTCCAGCTCGCTGGGCGCACCCAAAAGAGAAAGGGCGAGGGTGAGACCGGTGATATACTGACTGGACACGCTGCCGTCAATGCGGTAGTGCCCCGGACGCAGCTTTCCGGTACAGCGGATGGTATCGGCGGTGGGGCGGCTCAGGGTGCAGCCCATCCGCTCCATTTCCTCCCACATGGGAGACAGGGGACGCTGAGGCAGCCTGCCCTCCATTTTGAATGTGGCGTCCACACCCAGCGCACCGGCAACCGGCAGAAGAAAGCGCAGAGTGGAGCCGCTGTCATGAACCTGAAGTTCTGCCCGATTCGGAATCTCCCGCGCGGGGAGCACCGTATAGCCATTCTCCGTTCTTGCAATCTCCGCCCCCAGCGCGTTCAGGCATCCTGCGGTGGCATCCATATCCCGGCTGGATTCCGGGCATACCAGAACCGTGGGCGCATCCGCAAAGGCAGCGCAGATGAGCAGCCGGTGGGCTTGGGATTTGGAGGGGATCACAGTAATTTCTCCCCGTAAAGTCCGGGGCTGAATGGTAATATCCATAATTTACAGTCCTGCCTGAATAAAGGATTTCAGCTTGTCCACCGGGGTCGGCACGATGGCGCAGTCGCCGATGGCATTGGGAAGGATCAGCTTCACCAGATCACCGGAGCGCTTTTTGTCGGACAGCGCGTAGGAGAGAATTTCCTCGGCGGTGTCGTCGGTTGTGATGGGAAGCCCGAACTGCCGGAGAATCGACAGAATCCGGGGCGTATCGGGACAGCCGCAGGCCCGGCTGACAATGGCCATGCCGATGGCAACGGACTTGCCGTGGGACAGGGTAAAGTTGCTTTTTGCCTCCACGCCGTGGCCGATGGTGTGGCCCAGATTCAGTTTCATCCGCGCCCCGGCGTCGAATTCGTCCTCCATGACTACGTCCCGCTTGAGCTCCACACAGCGGGTAATGACGGCCTTCCGATCAAAATCCAGCCCCTTCTCTTCCAGATGGGCAAACAGCACGGGGTCGTAGAGAATTCCATACTTGATGACCTCGGCACAGCCGTCCCGGAAAATGTCGGCGGGCAGGGTATTCAGGGTGTCGGTGTCGCACAGTACCAGGCTGGGCTGGCAGAAAGCCCCGGCCAGATTTTTTCCCGCGGGCAGGTCGATGGCAGTCTTGCCGCCAACAGAGGAGTCCACCGCCGCCAGCAGGGTGGTGGGTACTTGCACGAACCGGATGCCCCGCAGGAAGGACGCCGCCGCAAACCCGGCCAGGTCGCCGGTGACACCACCGCCCAATGCGACGATCATATCTGTGCGGGTCAGGCCGCTTTGGGCCAGAAAATTCAGAAGCTCCAGAAAAACAGAGCCGTTTTTGCTTTCTTCCCCGGCGGGAAATACGAAATTTACTACAGAAAATCCGGCGCTTTCCAGACTTTCCGTCACCGCTTTCCCATACAGGGGAAACACGGTGGTTTCGCTGACCACGCAGATTTTCCGGGCCTTTCCCAGCTTTTTCACCTCAGTGCCCAGCTGAGGCAGCAGCCCGCTGCCAATGAGAATGTCGTAGGTTTTGGATGCGTTGACGGTCACAGTATTCATCCGTCCACCTCTTCCTTTCGCTTTTTTCCCTCGTCCAGAAGCTCCACCAGTTTGTTCATATCCTTATCCCGGATGGCCTGTTGGTATTGCTTCAGGCTTTCAATGTAGTAGTCCAGCTCAAACAGCACATTGTCCCGGTTTTCCAGGAAAAGCTCTGCCCACATCTGGGGATTCAGCCACGCGACCCGGGTCAGATCCTTGTAGCTGCCCGCCGAAAAGCCCTTGTGCCTGAGGGCGGTGGGAGATTTGATGAAGGCGTTGCTCAGAATGTGGGGCATCTGGGAGGTAAAGGCGATCATCTTGTCGTGTTCCTCCGCAGTCGTCACGGAGAAGAAACCAAAATGGCAGGGCTTTAATGCGTCCTTGACCCGCTGGAGCAGGGCAATATCGTCGAACACCGGGGGCACCAGCACCATAGGCGCGCCACTGAACAGGTCAGCCCGGCTGTACTTGAAGCCGGAGAACTGGGAGCCGGCCATGGGATGCCCGCCCACAAAGGTGAAACCGTATTGCTTTGCCACAGGGAAGCAGCGCCCGCAGATCTCCCGCTTCACGCCGCAGCAATCCAGTACCAATGCGTCTTTTGAAATCAGATGGGCGTTCTTTTCCAGCCAGGCGGCGCTGCCGTCGGGATAAATGGCCAATAAAATCAGGTCGCATTTGGGGATGGTTTCCTCATTGAGCTTCCCATGCACCGCTCCTGCCAGCATGGCAAAGGACAGCATTGCCTCATTTCGTTGAATCGCGTAGACTGTGTGTCCCTCCAGCGCGTAGGCTCTGGCCAAGGAACCGCCGATCAGACCAAGACCAAGAATTCCTACATTCATACCAGAACCTCACGAATCTTCTGCACCTTCCGGTTCAGCTCGTCGAACTGGGGCGGGGTCAGGGACTGGGCACCGTCACACAGGGCGCAGGCAGGGTTGTTGTGAACTTCCACCATAATGCCGTCGGCACCGGCGGCAGCTGCGGCGTAGGCCATCGGGGCCACCAGATCGGCCTTGCCGGTGGCGTGGCTGGGATCGACAACCACGGGCAGATGGGTCAGGTTATGCAGCACCGCCACGGCGGACAGGTCCAGGGTGTTGCGGGTAGCGGTCTCAAAGGTGCGGATGCCCCGCTCGCAGAGAATGACATTCGCGTTGCCCTCGCTCATGATGTACTCCGCGCTCATGAGCAGCTCCTGAATGGTATTGGCAAGGCCGCGCTTCAGCAGAATGGGCTTATTTGTCTTGCCCAGCTCCTTCAAAAGGTCAAAATTCTGCATATTCCGGGCGCCCACCTGAATCACGTCTACGTCCGCGAACAGGTCAAGAGTGGAGATGTTCATCAGCTCTGTCACAATGGGAAGACCCGTGGCCTTCTTGGCTTTCAGCAGCAGCTGGATACCTTCGCCCTTCATACCCTGGAATGCGTAGGGAGATGTGCGGGGCTTGAAGGCGCCGCCCCGGAGCATGGTGGCGCCGGAGGCCTTGACGGCCTGCGCCACTTCAATGATCTGCTCCTCGGATTCCACGGAGCAGGGCCCGGCGATCATGGCGAAGTAGCCGCCGCCGATCCGGGCACTGCCTGCCTCCACAATGGTGTCCTGAGGGTGGAACTTTCGGTTCGCCTGCTTGAAGGGTTCCGAGACCCGCTTGACGGTCTCCACCATTTCCAGACTTTTCAGCAGGTCCATATCCACCCGGCTGGTATCGCCGATGAGGCCCAGGACGGTGACCTCCGCGCCCTGAGAAATATGGACGTCCAGATTCATGGTTTTCAGCCAGCTTACCAGATGCTGCGTCTGCGCGGGGGTCGTTCCGGGTTTCAGAATTGCGATCATAATTAACACATCTCCTAAAAAATAAGCGCCGCACGGGCAATTCGTGCGGCGCTCAAATTCTTGATTCAGCCTGGGAAATCTTTGCAGCACAAATCGCTATTACTTTTTCAGACGAAAAAAGTAATAGTAGCAATAAAAGTAAGCGCTGCCTGTACGATCCGTAATCATGGATAGTACCTCCAAGTCCCTTTGCTGCGGACATTATACCACAGCACATGGAATTGTGCAAGAGAAAAATGATAAGATTCTTCAGAATTTGACAAATCTATGGCCCCACTTTTACGGAGGGTCAGGAAAAGCGGCATCCATCGCGGATGCCGCTCAATTTTATTGCTGGACCAGCTTCCAGATAATCTCAGCCAAAAAGGGCTGTGCCAGAAACATGACCCCAAAGGCAGCGCCAAACACCACTGCCAGCTCCTTCGTTTTCCAGCTCGGCCGGATAGAGGGAAACAGTTTCAGTACCAGCCGCCCGAGGCACCAGCCGAGAATCGTTCCTGCTGTGTTGGTCATCAGATCGTTGATGTCCGTGGCCCGGAAGGTGAATAGCTGCAGCAGCTCAATACTCAACGAAAAGCCAAGTCCGAACAGTGCCGTCCAAAGAAAGGAGCGAAACCGCTTCCACAGGACCGGAAGAAAAAAGCCAAGAGGCACGAACAGAAGGACATTGAGCAGACTGTTGCGGTAATCGGAGAACATATACGCGAAGGGCACCAGATTGATGTTCCGGTCAAAACGGATATAAAGCAGGCTCGGCAGCCCCACCACCGCGTCCACGGCGGCGAGATACAATGCCATTACCAGATAACACAGCGCCCGGCGAGAATTGCGGAAGCAGCACCGATTCAGCAGCCAGAACAGGGGGATGAGAATGACAGCCGCGATCCCCGCTTCCAGGCACATGGCGAAAACGCGATACATGGACACCTCCGGACTCAGAAAACCGGCTTCAGGCACAAAATGGCCAGAACGCAGCAGCAGGCGTTCAGTGCGAACCGGGAGTCGTTGTGTATGTTGGATTCCGCCCGCTCATACTCCGCGTGGTAGCTGGAAATGGCCTCCATGATGGTGCGGGCGAAGGGAATCTCTACCTGAGGGTCCCGGTCCATGAATTGCAGGAAGTGCTCCTGAAGCGCGTCCTCATAAGCCTTGTGCTCTTTGAGCTGAACAGGAAAGGTATCGTTGTGGGCATAGGTGAAGGCATCCGTGGTATAGTGGATCAGCTTTCCCAGGGTGTAATAGTCGAACAGATTCAGCTTTTCCTTCCGCTCCAGACGGGCAGAAATGGAACGCATGAACCGGCGTGCGTTTTTATAATTGTGTCCTCGCAGCCACTGGCAGCGGATGGAGCCTTTCAGATATGTAGCCGGATTCCGGTCCGGCTCAATGCAGCCGATCCGAAAGGCGATCTGGCAGGATTTTGGCGCGTCCGGCAGATAGTGCTCAACCAGATACTGCGCAAGACGAAGATGACTTTTTCCGCGCATGGAATTACCTCTTAAATTATAGTCTGAGGCAATTATAGCATATTTATCGGAGAAAATGTTAATATTTCAGAATTTCATTGAAAGTCATAACGTTTTCCTTCTGTGACGCTGGCTGTTTGTGTTAAATAACGAAGCCGTCCCGGATTTTGGGACGGCTTTGCGCCATATATTGGAAATTACTGTATGGTAAAGGGAAGCTTTGCCATTTCCATGCCCTCAATGTAAACACGCAGCTCATAGCTTCCGGCTCCCTGAGGTACTTTGGGGACAGTCAGCTCGCCGCATCTGGCATCACCGCCTGCCCAGAGGTTCTTCCAGAACGCCGTTTCGGTGGACACATAGTCCGGCAGCACATTGCCGTAAGCGTCCCGGATAACGTACAGGATCTCCACTTCATTGCCGGGCAGGTAGAAGCTCTTACTGCTGCGAATGGCGACGGAAATGCTTTCACCGGAGACAAAGGCGTCTGTATATGCTTCCTCCGCCACGTTTTCACAGTACCACTTTGACTGATTTGGTGTCCGCAGCAGTCTTGCTTCCGTATTTTCCGCAGAGAACTCAAATTGATTGAACGCCTCCGCTTCCGGACAGGTATAGCTGTGCACGCCGCCCAGTACAGTGGTTCCGTCTGCAGACTGAAGGGTCATTGCGTACTTGCCGCCGGGGATCTTCGGAGAGATCACAGCCTGAGGCTGGTCGCACTTTACAACACTTCTGCCGCTGCCGTCAACGGTGTAGATGAGCAGCCAGCCGCCCTCAGGGGCGTTGCCGGCGTAATCCCAACTCACCGTCAAAGACCGGGGTTGCGCGTCATCCACAGACAGCTGGGAGATCCGGATGGGGTTGGCGGTGATGCTGGTTCGGGCGGGCTGGGTCATACCGGAGGCAACCACCTCCACCGTGTAGCTTGCCGACGGGTCAATGCCGATAAAGACGGCCTCGGTTTCGGTGACGGTTTTCTGCTCGTCGTAGCCGCTGTCGCTGTAGCAGCGCACGGACCAGCTGTCCACCAGGACATCACCGGGGGTATCCCAATGAACGGTGATCTCGCTGTCACTGGAAGAGGATACCGTCAGATTATCCGCTACGATCAGCCGTGTTGCCACGAACTGAAGTGTTTTTTCACCGCCCAGTGTCAGTTCGCTGCCAGCGTCCAGCGTAAAGGTGTACAGCTTTCCGACGCTCAGACCGGAGATGGAAACGGAGTGCCCCTCGAAGGTCTCCTCCAGAGGCTCTTCATTTTCCGCGGAATAACGCAGCGTCCACTGTTCCGGTTCCTCACCCTCCACGGTAAAGCTGAGGACCACAGAACCATCCTCGTCGCCAGCCACAGAGTTAAAGGAGAGAACATTGGTGGCGGCATCCGTTGTAAAAATATCGGAGGTCTTACCCACCAGTTTGTGGATGCCGTCGATTTCCAGTTGAATGGAATACAGTGTGCTCGGCTGAAGATCAGTAAAAACGGCTGTGCCGCCGGTGAGAGGCTGGCTTTGGCTGTTTCCGTAGTTGTCGGAGCAGGTGACACGCAGCAGGGATTCCTCTGCTTCGGTATCAACGACGACTGTCAGCTGATCTTTTGTTCCGCTGATCAGGATGCGGTTGATGGCCTGCAGATAGATATTCTGGTAGTACCAGAACCCGGCAAGACCGGCCAGACACAGGGCCAGCAGGAATGTCAGGGTGGCGATCAGCCGCTTGGTTCTGCGCTTGTATTTGGAATCGGCGTACTTTTTCTGACCTTTTTTCTTCTTCCTGGAAGCGGGAGGCTCCTCGTCCTCCATCACCGGGTCGAGGGGAATATCGGAGTCGTCGATCTCACCGGAATCCTCTTTTACGAAGGCGAAGGGATCCGGCGCGTCGGGGATCTCCGGCAGTACAACACCCTTGGGGGTATCGTGCTCGATCAGATCATCCGCTTTGGCGAGGACTCCGGAAAAATCATCCTGGGTTCCTTTCCAGGCCGGCGTTTCAGGCTGGTTAAGCTCCGGATCGGGTTCGAATCGATCGGGGGACGATTCAGGCAGACTGGAATCCACCTCGTCCGCAGGCGTGTCCGGTTTGGAAGCGATGACATCCGGTTCGGCAGGGACGTCGCCCTTTCCGGGCATGTCGTCAGGAATATCCGCCTGATCGGTGCCCGGGGTTTCGGCGCCGGGGACTTCCTGCGGTTCAGCTGGTTCCGCCCCGGATGCCGGAATCTCTTCCGCCGCGGGCTCTGTCGGGACAGCTTCATCGGCGGCGGCTGTATCCAGCTGCGCGGAATCCTCTGCGGGAGCCGCTTCGTCCTCGGATGCAGACTCTGCGCCGTTTTCGGTAATGGGTGCATCCGTAAAGACCGGGGGCGCGACCTGCGTAATGGGTACGTCGTTGACCGCGTTGCGCTGCATATAGGAAGCCAGCGCCTTTTCCAAAGCGGCGGGATTTTCCCATCTCTGCTTGGGATCCGGATGGATCGCCTTCATAATGATTTCCGCCAGCTCATAATCGGCGTTCACCGGTGAGGGGAGTGCCTCCTCAGGGGCTTTCCCCCGGAACGGAAGCTGACCGTCATTATAGAGCTGATACAGGATCATGCCAACGGCATAGGTATCCGCCGTCAGGTTCAGAGCGGCCATGGGGTCAAACAGCTCCGGCGGTGTGTAGGGACTCTGGTCCTTTTTCGGCAGCGCCGTGTAGCTCAGGGCATCCAGAGAAATGAAGCCAAGATCACCGATCCGGTACTGCTTTTTGTCGGAAACAAAGATGTTCGCGGGCTTCAGCGCCACATACAGGGAGCCGGCCTGACGGCAGGCAGTCAGCGCCGCACAGAGATCCAGGCCAAGGTTCATGGCTTCCAGCTGGGTCACCGGGCTGCGCCGCAGGTGCTTTTCCAGAGACCGCTTGTAGCTTCCCACCAGGTAGACCTGATAGCCCAGCCGTTTGCGGGTGATGGGAACCATTTGCCAGCTCTCGTAGGAAAGAAAGCCCTCCTGTCGGGACAGCTGCTTCAGGAACTCTGCCTCCTTGAGCACATCTTCCCCCAGCGTGCGGTAGTATTCCATGGCATCAGCCGGATCTTTATACGCACCTGCCAGCAGAAGCGCGTCCATCTGGGTCTGCGTGGCGGGAATGGTGATGATTTTGATGATGTACTTTTTATCTGTGTCTTCCTTGATGGCCGGACTGCAGCTTACGCCATCGTGATCACTGATGGGCTGCCCTATAGTGAAACCGTCCAGCAAAGGGGAGATCAAATTGGGTTCAGACAATGCTATCGCCTCCTCTTACCCGATATAATAATGGAAAAGACGGAAAAAAGCAATACTTTTGTTGTTGTAATTCCCAGAAATACGTGGTATAATGTCAAACAGTATTGACGTATAGTCGTTCGATAACTGGAGGCATCAGAATGAGTAAGATTATTTGTGATATTTGTGGGACTTCCTATCCGGATACCGCAGATTGCTGCCCGATTTGTGGCTGTTCCAGGGAAAACGCGGGCAGCCTGGCGGAAGACGATCTTCTGGAACGCGATCCTGACGGGGGAGCGGAGGGCAGAGAACATCCGCAGAAGCGCAGGGAGATTTTTGATTTTGATGAAGTGAATGCCGATTCCGATGAGGAAGCGGTCATGTACGCGGAAACGGATTACGATGAGGAAGAGGAAGAAGAGGAGGAAGAACCCAGGCAGAATACGCTGGCTGTGGTTCTGCTGACGATTCTGATCGCTTTGCTTTTAATGGCTGCCGGCTTTATTTTTGTCCGGTATTTCCTGCCGAATATGGGTGGGGAGGACGTGCTTCCCGCACAGACAACGGAACTGACGGAAGCGGCCTCGGCGGAGACTACGGAGCTGAGCATCCCCTGTCAGGAGCTGTACATCATCAGCGGAAAGACCGTGGAGCTGAATGAGGAAGGGCAGATGTTCCTGTTGCATGTAAAGGCGAACCCGGAGAACACGACGGACAAGATCCTGTTTACCTCCGGTGACGAGACCGTTGCCACGGTGACCGAGGACGGAAGAATCACCGCGGTATCGGAAGGAGAGACGGTGATCACCATCCGCTGCGGTGTCAGCGTTATGGAGTGCCCGGTGACGGTGAAGTACGTTGCCGAAACCACGGTGCCCACTACGGAAGCGATTGAGACTGTGGCAGTCGGTGAGACCGGCCCGGAGGAGACTGCCGCCGACACCAATGCGGAGGTTGCCGGCGCGGCAGAGGCCACGGAAGCCGCGGAAGTTACGGAAACATCCGCACCCGCGCAGACCAACCTGAAAAATGTGACGCTCAAGCTGAAAAAGACGGACATTCGTCTGGGTGTGTACTATGAGTATAAACTGCTGCTGGACTGCGATCTGGAGCAGAATGAGGTTCAGTGGAGCTCTGAGCATCCGTATATTGCGTCGGTGGACGAAAACGGTGTCGTCAAGGCAATCAAGGCCGGCACCACGGCCATCACTGCCACCTACGGCGATCAGAAGGTTCAGTGTATCGTTCGGTGCAGTTAACAGTTAAGGCAACACCGCATAATGGGGCAAGTAGATCCGCCGAAGCCCGCAGCTTCCATTGTGCGGTGTTGCCTTAAAAGTTATGGCAGCTCCTGCAACGGGAGCTGCCGTTTGTTATTCGCCTTCCACAATGCTGTTCCTGCGGAACAGGAAGGAGATGCACCACAGTCCCGCCAGTCCGACGATGGTATACACCAGCCGGCTGAACAGGGACCCCGCCCCACCAAACAGCCACGCCACAAGATCAAACTGAAAAATACCGATCAGCCCCCAGTTGAGACAGCCGATAATGGACAGGATCAGCGCGATGGTATCCATGAAATAACCTCCCTTTCTCATGCGGATAGGGATATGTTGCGCAGAATCTGTAATTTTATCAGGATATGGATTGAAATCTTTCGGCTGTTCCGCTATAATAGGGTCAAATATATAAAGGAAGGTTGCGCCTATGACGACACTTTACGAAGCTGCCTTTGCCAAACTGAATCTGACGCTGGATGTGCTGGGCAAGCGGGAGGACGGCTACCATGATCTGCAGAGCGTAATGCAGACCATTTCCATCCGGGACGACATCGAGATCGATGTGGGTACAGGAAAACCCTGGAAGCTGCTGTGCACTGCGGAAAATATCCCGACAGATGAAAACAATCTTGCCTGGAAGGCCGCGAAGGTGTTCTGCGACACCCTGAAAAAAGACCCCGATGGTCTGGAGATCCGCATCAACAAGCGCATTCCATCCGGTGCCGGTCTTGGCGGCGGAAGCGCCGATGCCGCGGCGGTGCTGCGGGCGCTGAACCGGCATTATGACGAGCCGCTGTCGGTGCTGGCTCTGGCGGAGCTGGGCGCGCAGATTGGCAGCGATGTGCCCTTCTGCGTGCTGTGCGGGACTGCCATGGTGGAGGGCAGAGGAGAGCGGCTGCGGAAGCTGCCGGATATACCGGACTGCGTGTTTGTGGTCTGCAAGCCGGACTTCTCCGTGTCTACCCCGGAGCTGTACCAGAAGATCGACACGGTGGCCATTGCGGACCGGCCGAATAATCAGGCCATGGAGTCGGCGCTGCTGGCAGGCGACCTGGGCAAGGTGGCGGAGAATGTCTGCAATGTCTTTGACCCGGTGGTGACCTCCGACCATCTGGAACTGAACTACATCAAATCCATTTTCCACAGCTACGGCGCCCTGGCCCAGCAGATGACCGGTTCCGGCTCCGCAGTATTCGCCATTCTGGAGAATTTTGAATACGCCGCGGTGGCGTGCAATATGCTGAAGGAAAACTATCCTCAGGTTTTTATTGCCAAACCCGTATAATTCCGGCATTTTCCGTCCATACTGGAGGTATTTCAGTATGGACGGTGTTTTTTATGGGAAAGAAAGCGACGTGTCTCGGCGTCTGCCTGCTGCTCACGGTATCGGTCTGGACCTGGGGATTGCTGCGGGACCGGCAGTATCTGGATCAGAAGCTGATCCGTCTGCACGTGGTTGCCAATTCCGACAGTGAAGCAGACCAGAGTATCAAGCTCCAGGTTCGGGATGCCATTGTGGCAAGCCTCACCGAGGGCATGGCGGATATTGGGGACGCGCAGGCGGCAAAAGCGTATCTGCGGGAGAATCTGACAAAAATCGAGCGGATAGCCAACGACACGCTGGAAGCCGCCGGCGTTGACAGCCGGGCGGTAGTCACATTGTGCAAAGAAACCTTTGACATTCGGAAATATGACACCTTTACCCTGCCTGCCGGGGTTTATGAGTCCCTGCGGGTGGTAATCGGGGAGGGAGAAGGGCACAACTGGTGGTGCGTAGCCTTTCCGTCCCTGTGCATGAACGCCACATCGGAGGAATTTGAAGCGGCGGCCCAAACTGCCGGAATGGATCAGACGCTGACACAGACGCTGTCCGGTGAGGAAAGCTACGAACTGCGGTTCTACCTGCTGGATCTGCTGGGAAAGGTGGAAAATTTGTGCTTCCGCGAAAAATGACACCCTATATTTTGGACAGATTCTGTGGTATAATGCGAAAAAATACAGAGAGAAGGCGGGACGATGGTACATTTGCTGCTGGGCCGGGACTGGACGGCCAATTCTGACGAAATATTAAACCGGATTGCCCGGGATGTCCGGGATCGAAAGGGGAACAGAGTTCTGATCGTTCCGGAGCTGGTCAGCCATGAGACGGAGCGCAGACTGTGTGCTTCTGCCGGAGATACTACCAGCCGGTACGCGGAGGTGCTGTCCTTTACCAGACTGGCAAGACGGGTGGCGGATACCATGGGAAGCGCGGCCGTGGAGTGCCTGGACAGCGGCGGACGGGTGGTCGCCATGGCGGCAGCCGCCAGACAGCTCGCCAGCCGGCTGAAGGCGTATGCCGCCGTGGAGACCAAGCCGGAATTCCTGGCGGGGCTCATTGACGCGGTGGATGAATTCAAGCGCTGCTGCATAACTGCGCAGGATCTGATGGACGCTTCCCGCCAGACGGAGGGAAGCCTTGCCCAAAAGCTGGAGGAGCTTTCCCTGCTGATGGATGGATACGACGGCCTGTGCCAGCGGGGAAAACGGGACCCCCGTGACCAGATGACCTGGCTGCTGGAACAGCTGGAGGATGGAAGCTATGCTCAGGAGCACGTGTTCTACATAGACGGCTTTCCGGACTTTACCCGGCAGAATCTGGCGATCCTTGACTATCTGATGCAGGCATCTCCGGAGGTCACCATCAGCATGAACTGCGACAGCCTGAAATCCGGCCTGCTGGCCTTTGAAAAGGCGGGGGATACCGCGGGAGAGCTGTACCGGCTGGCAAACCGGGCGGGGGCGGACATCCAAATCGAAGTCGTTCAGCCTTACGAGCTGCCCCTGAATCCTGTGCGGGAAGGGCTGTTTCAGGGCAGTATCCGTCACGGCGAATTATCGGGTATCCTGCATACGGTACGGGCACAGTCTCCCTGGCAGGAGTGTATGTACGCGGCCCAGAGGGTCCGTGCGCTGGCTGCTCAGGGCAGCCGCTACCGGGACATTACGGTGGTCTGCACCGACGCAGCCACTTACCAACCGCTGATGGATCTGGTGTTCCACCGGTTCCATATCCCGCTCTACCGTTCCGGTACGGAGGAGATTCTGCAAAACAGCGTGATCAACACGGTTTTGACGGGTTTGGATGCCGCCATCGGCGGCTTTGATCAGAAAGAGACTCTCCGCTATCTGCGCTCGGCCCTGTCACCGGTGGATTCCGATACCTGTGATCAGCTGGAAAACTACGCAGTGATCTGGGCAATCCGGGGCAATCAGTGGACGCAGAGCTGGACCGGGCATCCGGAGGGCCTCAGCGGACAGTGGGACGATACTGCCAGACAGAAGCTTGCGTGGCTGAACGAGGTGCGGTATCAGGTGACTGCGCCCCTGCAGCGCCTGCAAAACGGCTTTCGGGATGCCAGAAATCTGCGTGAACAGGTTCTTTCACTGACGGCCTTTCTGGAGGACATCCGGCTTCAGTCTCAGCTGGACCGGATGGCCCGGGAACTGGATGAGACCGGCGCTCCCAGAGAGGCACAGATTCTGAACCAGTTGTGGGAGATCCTGCTGTCTGCTTTGGAACAGATGTACGCGGTGCTTGGGGATACGGCCTGGGAGCCGGAGCATTTTTCAAGACTGTTCCGACTTTTGCTGAGCCAGTACGATGTGGGCACCATCCCGCCTGTACTGGACGCGGTGCAGATGGGCACCGTCAGTGCCATGCGGTGCCATCGGCAGAAGCACCTGATCGTACTGGGCGCGGAGGAAGGAAAGCTTCCCGGCTACAGCGGCTCCGCCGGTGTGCTGACGGATCAGGAGCGGGTGACGCTCCGGGAACTGGGCGTCCCGCTGACCGGCGGCGCCATGGAGGGAATTCAGGCGGAATTCGCGGAAATCTACGGCGTATTCTGCGGCGCGGAGGACACGATTACGGTCATCTGTTCCGGAGATCAGCCCTCTTTCCTGTTCCGTCGGCTGTCACAGCTGGCAGGCGGTGAGGAACAGGCTCGGACACCCCAGGGCTATGCGTCGGCGGATCCCCGGGAAGCGGGGGCGTACCTTGCCCGGTGGAACGGAAGCGGTGCGGCGGAAAAACTGGGTGTACTGCCGGAGTATGAGGATGCAGCCGGGAGAAGAGACTACTGTCTGGGTGTCGTTCAGAAATCATCCGTTCAGGCGCTCTATGGAAGTACATTGAACCTGTCGGCTTCCCAGATCGACCGGCAGGCGGAGTGCAGATTATCCTATTTCCTCAAATACGGCCTGCGGGCAAAGGAACGGAAGGAAGCGGCCATTGACCCGGCGGAGTTCGGAACCTACGTTCACGCAGTGCTGGAAAACACGGCCCGCTGCATCCGTGACATGGGCGGCTTCCACAAGGTTACTCTGGAGCAGACCATGGATATTGCCCATAGGTTCAGCCGGGAGTATGCCGAAGAGCGGTTCAGCCAGCTGGACAGCCAGCGTGTGACCTACCTGTTCCAGCGCAATGTGCAGGAACTGGACATGGTGGTGCAGGAGCTGTGGCAGGAATTGAAGGATTCCGGTTTTGAGCCGGTGGAATTTGAGGTGGGGTTTGGCAGCGGAGAGGCACTCCCGCCCATCGCGATCCCGAACCACGCCATGAACGCGGTGCTCCGGGGCTTTGTAGACCGGGTGGACGTATGGGATTCCGGCGCTTCCCGTTATTTCCGTGTGGTGGACTACAAAACCGGAAAAAAAGACTTTGACTATTGCGACGTCTATAACGGCGTGGGGCTGCAAATGCTATTGTACCTCTTTGCTTTGGGGGAGAACGGCGGGGAACTGCTGGGGCAGAACCCAATCCCGGCGGGCGTGCAGTATTTCCCTGCCAGGGCGCCTTACCTGAGCGCAGAGGGAAAACCGGATGCGGAAGCGGCACAAAAGGAGCGTGCCGCCCAGTGGAAACGAAAGGGACTGCTCCTGAATGATGAAGCTGTTTTGCAGGCCATGGAGCCGGGAGAGAACCCCGCCCGTATGTGCTATACCCGAAAAAAAGACGGCACCATCTCCGGCGATCTGGCGGACCGGGAGCAGCTGAAAAAACTGAAAGGGTTTGTATTCCGTGTCCTGTCCAATATGGTGGAGGACATCGCCTCCGGCAATGTGGAACCAAACCCGTATACCCGGGGCACCAGCCACAGCGCCTGTGCCTTCTGCCCCTACGGCTCCATCTGCCACGAAGCGGAGGTCACCGGGCGGCGCAGCTACAAGGCAATGACCGCCCAGCGGTTCTGGGAGGAAGTGGAAAAGGAGGGAAACGTCCATGGCAGATAAGCTGACACCCCAGCAGGAACTGGCGGTACATAATCGGGGCGGAAAGCTGCTGGTCTCCGCCGCCGCCGGCTCCGGCAAAACCAAGGTGCTGGTGGACCGGCTGATGACCTATCTTACGGATGAGAAAGCCCCCGCCAACCTGGACGACTTTCTGATCATTACTTATACCAAGGCAGCGGCATCGGAGCTTCGGGGAAAAATTGCCGCGAAGCTGAGCCAGCGCATTGCGGAGGAACCGGGAAATAAGCACCTGCAAAAACAGATGCAGCGGCTGTTTCTGGCAAAAATATCCACCGTCCATGGCTTTTGCGGGGATATTCTCCGGGAATACGCCTATCGGCTGGATATTCCGGCAGACTTTCGGGTGGCGGATGAAAACGAGTGCCGGGAAATTCGGGAGCAGGTGCTTTCCGATTTGCTGGACAGAGCCTATGAAGGGGAAGCGGACTCGGATTTCCGGGCTTTTGTGGACACCCAGGGGCTGGGACGGGATGACCGGCTGGTGCCCCAGATCATAGAAAAGGTCTACGACAGTGCCCGATGCCACTTAAATCCCAAGCAGTGGCTGGATACCTGCCTGACCCTGCTGGACGCGGAGAATGTGACCGATGCCTCGGAAACCATTTGGGGTAAGTTCCTGATCGACGACCTCCATGAGTATCTGGACTGCCAGATTCAGGTGATTGCGTCCTGCGCGGACGCACTGTCCGCCAGTGATGGAATGGAGAAGGCCGCCATCAACCTGAGCGACACCCTGTATCAGCTTCAGGCCCTGCGGGAAGAAGAAACGTGGGATGGAATCGTATCGAAGCGTGACATTGACTACGGCAGGCTGGTATTCCCCAAGAAAAATGTCGACTTGGATTTGGCGGACCGGGTGAAAGCCGCCCGGAAAGCCTGCAAGGCCGGTCTGGACAGAAAGCTGAAAAATTTCGCGGAGGATTCAGAGCAGGTGCTAATGGATTTGGCCCAATCTGCCGCCGGCGCCCGGGGACTTGCCAGGCTGGTGGAGCAGTTTGACCGGGACTACCGTGCTTCCAAACGCAGCCGCCGGATTCTGGATTTCAGCGACTTGGAGCACCATACCCTTGACCTTCTGCTTGGCAAATCCCGGACAAATCCCACGGCCGCCGCGGCGGAAATCGGAGGAAGATACCGGGAAATTCTGGTGGACGAGTATCAGGATTCCAACGGTGTGCAGGATGCGATCTTCTCCGCACTGAGCTTGGAAAAGAAGAATTGTTTCCTGGTGGGCGACGTCAAGCAGTCCATCTATCAGTTCCGGCTGGCAGACCCCGGGATATTTCTTGAAAAATACGCGGCTTACGCATCGGCGGAACAGGCGGAACCGGGGAAGGGAAGAAAGGTACTGCTCAGTCACAACTTCCGTTCCGGCGGGGAGGTCATCGAGAGCGTCAACCACGTATTTTCCAGCTGCATGACGCCGAAGGTGGGCGGGCTTTATTATACGGAAGCGGAGGCTCTCCGGGAGGGCGTGCCCCACATTCCGCTGCCGGACCCCGGCACGGAGCTGTACGCACTGGAAACCGTGACCGACACCTACGCGGAGGAGGCGGCCTTTGTGGCCGGACGAATTCGTCAGATGCTGGATTCCGGAACACAGGTGCGGGACGGAGATGCTCTGCGCCCGGTAAAACCCGGAGATATTGTCATCCTGCTGCGGTCTCCTGGCAGCGCCGGCAGCTATTTTCAGCGTGCGCTGGAACAGCAGGGGATCCGCTGTTCCACCGGCGGCGGGACGGATCTTCTGCAGACCGGGGAGATCGGCACTTTCCGCAGCCTTTTGCAGACAGTTATGAATCCCCGGCAGGATATTCCGCTTATCAGCGTGCTGGCCAGTCCCGTGTTTGGCTTTACGGCGGAGGATCTGGCCCGGATCCGGGCAAAGCAGAAACAGGGCGCTTTCTATGACGCGCTGGCTTCCAGCGAACATCCGAAGGCGGAGAAATTCCTGACGCTGTTGGGAATCCTCCGCACGGAAGCAAAACGAAGCACGCTGACCGGACTGATGGAGAAGTGCCTGCTGCTGACCCGGCTGGACAGCATCTTTGGAGCGATGCCCGACGGAGAGGCAAAAGCCGCGAATATTCAGACCTTTTATCAGTATGCCTGCGATTTTGAGAAGGGAACTTTGCGGGAGCTTTCCCAGTTCCTGGAGCATCTGGACAGAATGGAAGAGCGGGGACTGGTGACGGCGGGGGCAGCCGGGACGGACTGCGTCAACATCATGAGCATCCATAAATCCAAAGGTCTGGAGTTTCCGGTGGTATTCCTCTGCAACCTGTCCCGGCGGTTTAATCAGGAGGATCTGCGCGCGCAGATTCTCTGCGACCGGACACTGGGCTTGGGACTTTCCTGCGTGGACACGGACAGCCGTATCCGCTATCCGTCCCTTGCCAAGCGGGCAATAGCGGTGAAAATGGCGGCGGAGAGTGTCTCTGAGGAAATGCGGGTGCTGTATGTCGCCATGACCCGGGCAAAGGACCGGCTGGTAATGACCTACGCCTCTCAGACCCTTGCCGCGGATCTGCGGGACATCGCCCTGCGCCGGGACTTTGACGGCGGGGATCTGCTGGGAAGGGAAGCGACCTGCATGGGTGACTGGGTCCTTCTGGCAGCGGTGGGCCGTCGGGAGGCCGGGGCGCTTCACGCCTTGGGCGGGCGGCCGGAGGAAACGACACTCAGTACCTACCCTTGGCGCATCGAGACCCCCGGGCCGCAGATTGAGCTTCGGGCAGCTTCGACTGTTGGGGAAGTCCGGCCGGAACTGCCGCCGGAAACGGAAGCGCAGCTGCGTGACGCACTGGCATTTCAGTATTCTCATCTTCCTGCCACCCGCACGCCGTCAAAGCAGACAGCCACCGGACGGAAGGGCCGCGTCAAGGATGCGGAGGCGGCAGAAAACGCGGAACCGCCCCGGAAACAGGAACGCATCTGGCGAAAGCCTGAATTCCTGATTGCACAGCCAGAGGGAAAAAGCTACGGAAGCGCTATGCACGCAGCCCTACAGTATCTGAAATACGAAAACTGCGGCGACCTCCAGGCGGTATCGAAGGAAATAGAGCGTCTGACAGACGAGGGCTTTCTGACGAAAGAACAGGGAAAACTGGTCAGCCGGGAAAAGCTCGCCCGTTTTTTCCGGACAGACATCGGCGACAAACTCCGCCGGGGAGCGCCCTGCCTGCGGGAATTTAAGTTTTCCATTCTGGATGACGGTAGCCATTACGGTGAGGGCCTGGAGGGAGAGCAGGTGCTCCTGCAGGGCGTTGTGGACTGCGCACTGCTGGAACCGGAGGGGATCACTGTCATCGACTTCAAAACGGACAGAGTCACCGAGGAAACCATCCATACCGTCGCCAGCCGCTACAGCTTACAGGTGCAGACCTATGCCGACGCACTGAGCCGGATCTATGAAATGCCTGTCAAGAAAAAAATGCTGTACTTCTTTGCTTTGGACAGATTTGTGGAAATATAAGGCAATACCGCGCAACGGAGCTTTTGCCCCATTATGCGGTGATGCCATAAAAATGTGGGTCACCGAAGTCGGTGGCCCACATTGTCTTTAGCGGCTGTTTCTGTTCTGGTTCTGATTGTTCTGGCTGTTATTCTGGTTCTGATTCTGGTTGTTGTTCTGGCTGCTGTTCTGATTCTGGCTGTTGTTCTGATTCTTATTCTGGTTATTCATGCTTTATTCCTCCCAAAACGATCTGGCGGCATAGCCGCCTACCTAGGATAACCTTTTTTTCACGATTTATCCCGTGCCTTAAACAGAAAGCTTGCTGTGAGACCCGCCACGATGGCGGCGGTGATGCCGCCGGAAGCTGCTTTCAGACCGCCGGTGAAGACTCCAAGAAAACCATCCTCCGTTACCGCCTCCTTTACTCCCTTGGCCAGCAGACTTCCAAAGCCTGTCAAAGGAACAGATGCGCCAGCCCCGGCAAATTCAATGAGCTTCGGGTACAGTCCGACTGCCCCAAGAATCACACCGGCCACCACATAGCTCACCAGGATTCGGGCGGGCGTCAGCTTGGTTTTGTCAATCAGAATTTGCCCGATGAGGCACAGTCCGCCGCCCACCAGAAACGCTTTTACATAGTCCATATTAACGCCCTCCTGTAATGCTGACCGCGTGACACACACCGGGAATGGGAAGCCCCTGCTGGGTGGAGGTGGGGGACAGCAGTGCCCCGGTTCCGCAGAACAGGATTTTTTTCAGCTTTCCGCTGTTCAGCTGATCCAGCAGATACCCGCAAAGGGTGACGGCACTGCATCCGCAGCCGGAGCCGCCGGAATGCACATCCTGTACGGTATTGTCAAACACGGTGGTGCCGCAGTCCATGAGCTTTCCGCCAAGGGACAGGCCGTCCAGACGCGCCAATTCCAGAAGCATCTCCATGCCCACCTGCCCCAAATCTCCGGTGACGATCCGGTCAAAGTCCTCGGGCCCAGTATTCAGGTCGGCAAAATGGGCCTTGATGGTCGCCAGCGCCGCCGGCGCCATGGCAGCTCCCATGTTATTGGCGTCTTTGATTCCGAGATCTGTGACAGTTCCGATGGTGCAGGCGGTGATTTTCGGCCCCTTTCCCTGACTGCGCACCAGCGCGGCTCCGGAGCCGGTGACGGTCCACTGAGAGGTAGGCGTTCGCTGACCGCCGTAGCCCAGCGGGAAGCGGTACTGCCGTTCTGAGGAGGCAAAATGGGAGGAGGTCATGGCAACAACAGTATCCGCAAAGCCGCCGCCCACCGCCATAGCTGCCAAAAGCAGACTTTCTGCCATGGTAGAGCAGGCACCGTACAGACCCAGATGGGGCACACCGGTATTGCGCAGTGTGAAGGAGGAGCCGATGCACTGGTTCAGCAGGTCGCCGGAGAACACAACGTCAAAATCCGCCATGGTCAGTCCGGCCTTTTCCGCCAGCTTTCGCAGAGCCAGCTGCTGCATTTGCTTCTCGGCCTGCTCCCAGGTTTTCTGACCGAAGTAGGTATCCCGGCACTTAATATCGAAGGTATGGGCAAGAGGCCCCTCCACTTCTTTTTTGCCGGCGACGTTGGCCCAGGTCGTGATCACCGGCGGCTGGGCCAATACAAAGCTCTGCCGGCCCCGTTTCTGACTTGCCATGACAGCACCTTCCTTAAATTGTTTTCCATAGTATGTGCTTTGGTTGCGAAAACCATGCAGATGATGTATAATCGGAAAGAAGGGGGAAAGCGCATGAAATATACCGTTCGTCCGGCGAAACCGTCGGACTTGGAGAGAATTGAGGAAATCTACGCCTATGCCCGAATGTTTATGGCAAAAAACGGAAATCCAAATCAGTGGGGCAAAACCAACCCGCCCACGGCGCAGCTCAGGAAGGACATTGCGGAGGAAAAGCTGTTCGTCATCACAGATGGGGAGGGGATCCACGGTGTTTTCTTCTTCTGGGTAGGAGAAGACCCAACCTACCAACGAATCGACGGCGGCGCTTGGCGCTCGGATACGCCATACGGTACCATCCATCGCATTGCGGGAGATGGTTCCGGTGGGATTCTGAAAACGGCGGTGACCTACGCGGAAGGAATCATCGGTCATCTGCGGATCGATACCCACGAGGATAACCATGTGATGCAGGGCGCGGTCAAAAAGCTGGGCTTTCAGCGCCGCGGAATCATCTATATTGCGGATTGCTCCCCGAGAATTGCGTACGATTATCTGGAATGGGAGAAATAGAAAATGATCAGACAGGCGGAGACCGGGGATATTTCCCGGATTGCGGAAATTCTGGTTTTTACCAAGCGGGTGAATTACCGCAGGATTTTTCACAATGACCGGTATTCCTTTGGAGAACTACAGGTCATGACGGTTGCTGGTGAATTGCAGCAAAATCCCGGGGAGTTGAGGGAGATCTGGGTCTATGAGGAGGATTTTGTGAAGGGAATGATCCGCGTTCGGGGGCAGGAAGTGGTTCAGCTGTACGTGGACTCCTTTTTCGCCGGACAGGGCATCGGAGGAACACTTCTGGACTTTGCGGTGGAACGTTTTTCCGTCAAGAATTTATGGGTGCTGGAAAGCAATCCCCGTGCCATCGCTTTTTATGAGCGCCATGGCTTTCATAAAAGCGGCATCTGGAAATACGAAGAGGGCACCACCCAACGTCTGCTGTGGATGCAGAGGTAAAAAAGAAATGTCATTGCAAACCAGTGCGTACACTGAGGCTACAATGACATTTTTGTTTTTCTTTATTGGGCGACCCGGCAGGCACCGTAATAGTTCTGTGCCCAGTAGCCGCTGGTAAGATCGGAGTAAGAAACGGTGGAACGGGAATTCGGGGCGTGGATGAACTGTCCGCCGCCGGCGTAGATACCCGCATGGGTGATGCTGCCGGAACCAAAGAAAACCAGATCGCCCACCTGCAATGCGGACTTTTCCACGGAGGTTCCCATTTTGTACTGCTCGACGGGCGTACGGTAAGGGGACAGACCCAACTGCTTGAGCACATAGTAAACAAACCCGGAGCAGTCGAAGCCGCTGGGGGAAGCGCCGCCTGCCCGGTAGGGACAGCCGAGATACTTCTGTGCTTCTTCCAGAATCTGACTGCCGGTGACGCTGACCGGTACAGCGCTGGCGGCGCTGACGGTTCCGATGGATTTGCCTGCACGGTAGTATTTGGGGGAATTGGGAGAATCCGGATTTTCGTAAGGGATCTGCGTCAGCTCTACAAAATCGCTTCGTATGTAGCAGACCTTGTCCTGATAAAGAACCTTATACCAGCCTTCGTTAATGCCGATGATGTAACACTGATCTCCATTTTGGGATACCACACAGACAGGGGAGCTGGTGGAAGGGCCGCTGCGCAGATTCACACCGGAGCCGAGTATCTTGCCATAGCCCAGCTCGGCATTTTCTTTTGTACTGACGGACAGATAGTCCGCGTACATATAGCCTTCCTGAAGGTTATAGCTGACTTTATACCAGTTTCCTTCTTTGGCAATGACCACAACGCATTCGCCGCGAACGGCGGTATCCAGCGTGGATGCCGTAGTCGCGGCGCTGCTGCGAAGTCTTAAAGAGGTGGCGTTTACAAATCCGATGCCGTGCATAATATTGCTGTCAGCGGACGCGGAAAGGGGAATACAGCCTGCCACCAGCACCAGGGCCAGCGTTAGGGTGAGTAGGTTGCGAATGATCTTCATACTTTGCCTCCGTACAGGGTAACGTGCTCCAGACATGGAGCGGGGAACGCGGGAGATTATTTACCGGCAAGCGCCCGTTCCAGCCAGACGCAGCCAACGTCCAGCGCGGTGTAGAACCCGTCTTTTTCGCTCTTTTTCACAATGCGGTCCCGGCTTCTGGCGGCGGGGTCGGTAAGCTGCAGCTGAACGGAAACCCGGGTAGCAACGTCCAGGTCTCCAACCTTTTTCGTCTCCAAAACCTGGAGCATGACGATGTGACTGTCAGCCATAGAACCATAATAAACAAGGTTGTCCTTACGCATCAGCGGACGTCCCTTGTACATGAGAACTTCATTTTTATCAGCCATGAAACGTACCTCCTCTAAAAATGTAATCATATTGTAACATATTGTTACATAAATGTCAAGCTGAATGGGAAAAATGCCGCGATAACACCTGGTTTACGTAACATTATGCGGCGAAATTATTGCGATTTTACGGAATGGAGGAAAAGTATGAGATTTTCAAGGTACAAAACAAGAGGCCTTTGCCTATGCAAAAGCCTCTTGGCTTTGGGTCATTCCTGCTCGAACAGGTACTCGCGAACCAGCACCTGCATCAGCTCGTCCCGGTCGATCTTGCAGATCATGCTCCGGGCGTTGTTGTAATTGGTAATATAGGTGGGATCTTCGGTCAGCAGGTAGCCGACGATCTGATTGATGGGGTTATAGCCTTTTTCTGTCAGGGCCTCATACACACTCCGAAGAATCCGGCGCATATTATCGCGATCGTCATTTGGTACTGTAAATTTCTGCGTATCCTTATCGGCCATGGTAATCAGCCTCCTTCAAAAAGAATGGAATCATTATACAGCAATCAAAGACAGCTGTAAAGTCCCAGAATTCGAATAATCTGTGAATTTTCGCTTTACCGCAGGGAAGCGTTCAGCTTTTCCTTGAGGCTGTTCAGGACCTTGGTCACAACACCCTCAGAATCGGCATCCGTCAGGGTACGGTCGTCGGCCCGCAGTTCCAGAGAGAAGGCCATGCTCTTCTTGCCCATGGGCACACCCACGCCGCGGTAGATGTCAAACAGCTTCACATCCCGCAGCAGTTTTCCGGCGGCGGCAGTGATGACTTCCTCGGCCTGGGCAACGGTAACTGCCTCGTCGCAGATCAGCGCCAGGTCACGGGTGACGGCGGGATACTTGGGCAGGGGACAGTAGGTAGCGTCAGGCAGACGGCAGGAAAGCAGCTTGGTGAAGCTGATCTCTGCGCAGTACACATCTGCATCAATGCCGTAATTCTTTGCAGCCAGCGGATGAACCTGACCCATGACGCCCACTTCCATGCCGTCGATGACCACAGCCGCGCACCGACCGGGATGATAGCTGGGGTTATCCTTCACCGCGTGATAGCTGGCCTTTTTCAGACGCAGTCCGGCGAAGATGCCTTCCAGCTCTCCCTTCAGGGTGAAGAAGGTCTCGTTTGCGCCGTAGGTTCCCAGTACCAGCATCTTCGGCTCCTCGGGCAGAGCCTGACCGGCGGTGGGCAGATAGATCTTGGCGATTTCATAGAGCTTTACGGACTTATTGTGGTAAGCATTGTTCCGGGACAGAATTTCCATCATGGAGGGCAGGGCAATGGTGCGCATGATGGAGGTGTCCTCGCCCAGAGGATTCTGAATCCGCAGAGCGTTTCGCAGAGGACTGTCGGAGGGCAGGCGGATCTGATCAAAGGCGGCGGGGGAGGTGAAGGAGTAGGTGATGATCTCATTGTAGCCCATGCTGCGGCACAGGGTACCGGCTTTGGCTTCCAGCTTCATTTCCTCGGTATAGCCGCCCTGGGTGGAGTTCTTGAAGGCGGTAGTGGGAATTTCGTTATAGCCGTAAGCGCGGCCCACCTCCTCGGCAATGTCCGCCATCAGGTTCAGGTCGGGGCGGAAGGAGGGAACCAAAATGGTGTCGTCCTCCACGGGAATTTCCAGCAGATTCAGGTAGCGAACCATTTCCTCTTTGGAGATTTCCGTGCCCAACAGACGGTTGATTTTGTCCACTTCCAAAGGCAGGGTCTTGGGCTGGGGAACGTAATTGATGACATCGATGGTGCCGTCCAGCACGTCGCCGCACTGGAGCATTTCCACCAGCTCGCAGGCCCGCTGCACGGCGGGAATGGTCATCATGGGGTCAAGGCTCTTTTCGAATTTGCCGGAGGCCTCGGTACGCATACCCAGTGCCAGTGCGGTCTGACGGATGGAGGTGCCGTTGAAGTTGGCGGATTCAAAGACCACCATGGTGGTGTCATCCACGATTTCGGAGTTTTCACCGCCCATGATGCCCGCCAGGCCGATGGGCTTCGTGTCGTCGGCGATGACCAGCATACCGGCCTTCAGAGGGCGTACAGTGCCGTCCAGAGTGGTCAGGGTCTCACCCTCCTCCGCCTCCCGGACAACGATCTTGCCGGAGGAAACATAGCGGTAATCAAAGGCGTGCATGGGCTGACCGTATTCCAGCATGACGTAATTGGTGATGTCAACGATGTTGTTGATGGGGCGCACGCCATTGGCACGGAGCCGCTGGCGCAGCCACTTGGGGGAGGGGCCAATCTTCACGTTGGCCACCATCCGGGAGGAGTAGCGGTTGCACAGATTGGCGGCGAGCACCTCCACATCCAGATGATCGAAGATGGAACCGGCGTCGCTGCCCTTCACCACAGGCTCGTGGTGGTTCATGGTCTTGCCGAAGGCGGCGGCAGCTTCCCGGGCAAGGCCTATGATGGAGTAGCAGTCGGGACGGTTGTTGGTGATCTCAAAATCCACGATGGTATCGTCGTTGCCGATGACCAGATTGATGTCCTGACCAACCGTGCAGTCCTCGTCGTTCAGAATCCAGATGCCGTCGGCGTAGGCCCCGGGCAGGTCGTTCTGGGTCAGGCCCAGCTCGGCAAAGGAGCAGAGCATACCGTTGGAGACTTCCCCGCGCAGCTTGCCCTTGGTGATGTGTACGCCGCCGGGGAGCCAGGAGTTGTGCAGAGCGGCGGGCACCAGATCGCCTTCATGGACATTCTGGGCACCGGTGACGATCTGAACAGGCTCGGCCTGTCCCACATCCACCTGGCAGATCCACATATGATCGGAGTTGGGGTGGCGCACCATGGACAGGACCTTGCCGACCACCACATTCTTGATTTCAGCGTCCATCCGCTCATAGGTTTCCACCTTCTGACCGAACACGGTCAGGGTTTCAACAAATTCCTTATCGGACACATTGGAAAGGTCAACGAATTCTTCATTGAGCCATTTTCGGTTGAGTTTCATATTGCTTTCCTCCTTAGAACTGGTTCAGGAACCGAATGTCGTTGTCGAAGATCAGGCGCAGATCATTGATCTTCATGCGGCCCATGGCCATCCGCTCCAGCCCCATGCCGAAGGCGAAGCCGGAGTACTTCTCCGGGTCGATGCCGCAGTTTTCCAGAACCTTGGGGTGCACCATGCCCGCGCCCAGCAGCTCGATCCAGCCCTCGCCATGGCAGGTGGAGCACACCTGACCGTCGATCTCGCCGGTTCCGTGGCACTTGTGGCACTGCATATCCATTTCACAGCTGGGCTCGGTGAAGGGGAAGTGGTGGGGACGGAACCGCATGACGGATTCCTCACCGTAGATCTTCTGCATCATGGTAATCAGCGCGCCCTTCAGGTCGCCCATAGTGATGTGCTCGTCCACCACCAGACCCTCGATCTGATGGAACATGGGGGAGTGGGTAGCGTCGGCCTCGTCCTTCCGGAACACCCGGCCGGGAGCCAGCATACAGAAGGGAGGCTTGTGTGTTTCCATGAACCGGATCTGCATGGGGCTGGTCTGAGTGCGCAGAAGAACGCTGTCGTCATCGGTAAAGTAGAAGGTATCACTGCGGTCCCGGGAGGGGTGGCCCTCCTCGATGTTCAGCCGGGTGAAGTTGTAGCTTGCCAGCTCCACTTCGGGGCCGTCCACCACCTGGTAGCCAAGGCCCACGAAGATGTCCTTGATCTGCTGCAATACCTGATTCATGGGGTGCTGGTGACCGATGGTGACTGCCTCGCCGGGAATGGTCACGTCGATTGCTTCGGCGGCCAGCTTGGCTTCCAAGGCGGCTGCGTGGATTTCCGCCTTGCGGCTTTCCAGCTTTTCCTCGATCTGTGCCCGGACGGTGTTAGCCAGCTGGCCCATGACGGGACGCTCCTCAGCGGACAGCTTGCCCATCTGCTTCAGAACGGCGGTCAGTTCGCCCTTCTTGCCCAGCAGCTTCACCCGCAGCTCCTCCAGAGCGGCAGGGGTAGAAGCGGCTTCCAGCGCTTCCAGCGCGTTCATTCGGATTTGCTCCAACTGATTTTTCATGTTTCTTCCTCCTGAAAAGGGATATACAAAAAAATAAACCTTTCCTCCCAACATTCGGGACGAAAGGCTAGCTTCCGCGGTACCACCCGCAATTCGCCAAAAGGCGCGCTTTTCGGATGCGGACACATCCAAGACCCATAACGCAGTCACGCGGCCCGCCCTACTATCGGTTCAGGGGGCAGCTCCCGGGAGAAAGCCTTGAGAACCTCTATCTGATTGATTCAGAGATTCCTGCAATATCATGTCCGAGCGGCTCACACCATTCCGCTCTCGCTGAGGTGGACACTTCCGATATTCGGCAGCCCGATCTTCGCTTTTTCATATCGTAGGTTATCGTAGCACAATGCAATAAAAATTGCAAGTGTTTTTTCTGTTTTCCCCGTTCTTGACGAAGGTGGGCAGGTGTGATATGGTTAATCTATCTGTGAGGTGAGGACAGTGAATATTTTTGAATTGGACAGGCTGGGTGTCCTGAGCGCGCTGCCCGATCGGAATCCTTATGGGCATAAAGGAACCTTCGGGAAAGTATTGCTTTTCTGCGGCAGCCGGGGCTTTACCGGGGCGGCGTACCTGGCCGCCATGGGTGCCCTGCGGGCCGGGGCGGGACTGGTCTATCTGGGGGTCCCGGAGAGCATCTACGCCATTGAGGCGGTGAAGCTCAACGAACCGGTGGTATTCCCTCTGCCGGAGAAAGATGGTAAGCTGAGCGAAGAAGCGATTCCGGAAATCCGGAAACGGCTGCCTGCCATGGACGCGGTGCTTCTTGGCTGCGGGATGGGTGTTTCCGAAGGGACGCTGGCAGTGGTACGGGCGGTTATGGAAAACGCGGCCTGTCCAGTCATTCTGGATGCCGATGGCATAAACGTGCTTTCCGGGCATATGGATGTACTGCGCGGAAGACAGCATCCCACTATCCTGACACCCCATGACGGGGAATTCCTCCGTGTTGGCGGTGTTCTCGGAAATGACCGCATGACCAGCGCCGCCGCTTTCGCGGCAGAATATGGCTGTATCCTGCTGCTGAAAGGCCATCGCACCTGCGTTACCGACGGGCAGACCGGGTATGTCAACCGGACAGGCAATCCGGGTATGGCGGTGGGCGGCAGCGGCGACGTGCTGGCGGGAATTCTCACTGGTCTGCTGGGGCAGGGCATGGCGCCTTTGAAGGCCGCGGCCTGTGGAGCGTGGCTTCACGGGGCGGCTGGCGATCTGTGCGCCGCGGAGCTGGGACAGTATGCCATGCTGCCGACGGATATGCTGAACGCTCTTTCGCGACTACTGAAATAGGATGGGATCGGATTGAAAAAGGTTCTGCCGCTGCTGCTGGCTGTTGTACTGCTGACGGGCTGCTCCCAAACACCGAAGGAAATGGAACGGGCGCTGGTGCTCCGATCAAAGCTCCTTCAGGCAAATTCCTGCTCCTTTGACGCGGAGATCACTGCGGACTATGGGGATGTCCTCCACGTTTTCCGCATGAACTGTACGGTGGATTCCCGGGGAGACCTTTCCTTCCGCGTGACTGCACCGGAATCCATCGCGGGCATCACCGGGAAAGCTTCCAGTCAGGGCGGCGCGCTGACCTTTGACGATACGGCGCTGTATTTTGGACTGCTGGCGGATGAGCAGCTGTCTCCGGTCGGCGCCCCCTGGGTGCTTATGAAGGCCCTTCGGGGCGGCTATCTTACCAGTGCGGGCATGGAAGGTGATCAGCTTCGGGTCAGCGTCAACGACAGCTACGAGGATGACGCACTGAATCTGGACGTGTGGCTGGATTCCGTGAATATACCCCAAAGGGCGGACATCTGCTATGGGGGGAAACGAATCCTGTCGATGAAGCTGGAAAATGTGCAGATTTCGTAGCATTCCGTGGAAACCGTGCATAGGATATTTTGCACGCAGGTAAAGTATAAAATCCATGGTGACGTGGGACAATAGAGTTACCGCGTTACATATGGAGCTTTCCGGTAGCGCAGTAGATTTTGCACGGAGCGTGAAAAATATGACCGAATCATCCGTTAAACGGGGCGATATTTTCTATGCGGACCTGTCCCCGGTAGTGGGCAGCGAGCAGGGCGGCACACGCCCGGTGCTGATCGTCCAGAACGATACGGGCAACCGCCATTCTCCCACGGTGATCGCCGCCGCCATCACCAGCCAGACCGGCAAGGCAAAGCTGCCTACCCATATCAACATCGCGGGGGGCAGCGTGGGGCTGAGTAAGGATTCTATTATTCTGCTGGAGCAGATCCGTACCATCGACAAGCGCCGCCTGCGGGAGCATATGGGCCATCTGGACGAGCAGCAGATGGCGCAGGTGGATGATGCCATCGCCGTCAGTTTTGGCCTCCCCGGCGGCAACAGGGCAACGTGAAAAAATACCCGGCGATCCTATGGGAAGCGCCGGGTAAACTGTTTAATTCAGGGAATCAATGGCATTGCGAATCCGCTGCGTCGTCCGCTCCTGTCCCAGAATCTGCATGACGGTATACAGATCGGGAGAGTTGGTCTGTCCGGTGACCGCCAGACGGATCATGGTGGAGACATCCGTCACCGTGCCGGGGAAGGCGGAGGGGTCAGCCTTGTAAGCCTTCATATCGGTGGTGAAGCCGATGTCCGTGGTGATGCCCTTGACCTTGTCGAACCAGGTGCCGGAATCATCGGCGGGGTCGTAGCTGTCAAGGAACCGGTTCAGTACATCCACAATGACAGCCTTATCAAACTTGGTGTCAAATTCTGCCTTTTGCAGATACTCGTCATAGAAGAAGCCCATATACGGTTTGGCGTCCTTCCAGACTGCCAGGTCCTTCCGGGGTTTCTTGCCGCCCCGGCCGATGGCGAGGATCTTCTTGGCGTATTCCGGGTCGGCGGCGAGCTTTGCGCCAAAGTCCGGGTCAAATTCCTTTGCCCACTCCGTGAGCAGGGTGTAGACTTTCTCCGCATCCATCCGGGAGATGACGTTTTTGGACACGTCCGTCAGCTTGGCGTAGTCAAACAGGGAACCGGCGGGATTCAGCTTCTTGGGGCTGAACTTGAAGGTGTCCGCGGGAGCGTCGGGGTTGAGCCGCCGCCAGTCCTCAAAGTTGGAATTCAGCAGGGTCATGATATACTCATAGACCGCCTCCACCGGGAAGCCCTCGGCTTTGTAGTAGGTCAGGGCCAACTCCGGATCCTTGCGCTTGCTGAGCTTGCGCTTGGAGGTGCCGTCCATCTTCATCAGCGGTCCAATGTGGACATATTTCGGCAGCTTAAAGCCCAGAGCCTTGAACAGCTGAATGTGGAAGGGCAGAGTGGGCAACCACTCGTCGCCCCGGACCACGTGGGTGGTGCGCATCAGGTGGTCGTCCACCGCGTGAGCGAAGTGGTAGGTGGGGATGCCGTCGGATTTGAGAAGAACATGGTCAATGTCGTTTTCGGTAATGGTCAGCTTTCCCTTCACCAAATCGTCGAACTTGAACTGGTTTTCGATGGAGCCGGTGGAGCGGAACCGCAGCACCCAGGGATTCCCGGCGTCCAGCTGGGCCTGAATATCTTCCAGGGAGCGGTCACGCCAGAGGGCGTATTTGCCGTAATAGCCGGTGGTCTCCTTGTTAGCCTCCTGCTGCTCCCGCATGACGGCCAGCTCCTCCTCCGTGCAGAAGCAGGGATAGGCCATTCCCTGGGCAACCAATTTTTTTGCGTAGACGTGGTAAATATCTGCCCGCTGACGCTGACGGTAGGGGCCGTAAACGCCGTTGTCACCGTCCATGGTAGCGCCCTCGTCAAAGTGGATGCCGTAGTGCTTCAGGGTATTGATGAGTACCTCCACCGCGCCGGGAACCTCCCGCTTTGCGTCCGTGTCCTCCACCCGCAGGAACAGCACGCCGCCGCTCTGATGGGCCATCCGCTCCGCGGTCAGGCCCTGCACCAGATTGCCCAGATGGACAAAGCCGGTAGGGGAGGGGGCCATCCGGGTGACGACAGCCCCTTCGGGCAGCTGCCGGGGCGGGTATTTTTCTTCCAGAGACTCCGGGGTTTCTGTCACGTCGGGGAACAGAAGCGCGGCCAGTGCCTGATAATCCATAGTCAGATACCTCTTTTTCCATTAAGTTTTCCGTATTATACCACAGGCGGACAGGAAAATCAATTCTGTCGTGTCTTTTGATTTCCTAAATCAGCCCCTTGCACAACAGGATGCTTTGTGGTAAGATAACAAATAATTCTAAACATAAAGGAATGTGAAGACAATGAGTGAAGTCATTACCGATACCGCTGCCCCGAAAAAGCGGATGCTGTCCGGCATTCAGCCCTCCGGCGACCTGCACCTGGGAAACTACTTGGGAGCCATCCGCAACTGGGGTGCCCGTTCAGACACTTATGAGTGCTTCTACTTCATGGCTGACCTGCACACCATAACGGTTCGCCAGAACCCGGCAGACCTGCGCCGCCGGACGCTGGAGCAGCTGGCCGAGTATATCGCCTGCGGCCTTGACCCGGAGAAGAATACCCTGTTCATCCAGAGCCACGTCCATCAGCACGCGGAGCTGGGTTGGGTCTTAAACTGCTATACCATGTTCGGTGAGCTGTCCCGGATGACCCAGTTCAAGGACAAGGCAGCCAAGCATGCGGAAAATGTCAACGGCGGCCTGTTCACTTATCCGTCCCTCATGGCGGCGGACATTCTGCTTTACCAGCCCGATCTGGTGCCCGTGGGACACGACCAGAAGCAGCACTGCGAGCTGACCCGGGACATTGCCAAGCGCTTCAACGGCATCTACGGCGACGTGTTCAAGATCCCCGAACCCTACATCCCGGAGACCGGCGCCCGGATCATGAGCCTGAACGCCCCGGATACCAAAATGTCCAAGTCCATTCCCGATGGCTGTGTGTTCCTGATGGAAAAGCCTGAGGACATCCAGCGTAAATTTAAGCGGGCCATCACCGACTCCGACACGGAGAACTGCGTCCGCTTTGACCCGGAGAACAAGCCCGGCGTTGCAAACCTGATGAGTATCTACGCCGCCGTCACCGGGAAAACCTACGCACAGATCGAGGAGGAATTTGCTGGCTGCGGTTACGGAAAGTTCAAGCCCGTCGTGGGCGACGCGGTCATCGAGCACTTGCGGCCCATCCGGGAGGAGGCCACCCGCCTGATGAAGGATAAGGCGTATCTGGAAAGCGTCTACCGCAGCGGTGCGGAAAAGGCCAGCTTTGTGGCGGAAAAGACCCTGCGGAAGGTCTACAAAAAGGTCGGCTTTGTGGCACGCTGATGGCTGAAGATTTCATTTTGGACAGACTTTCGGACATGGATCCCTATGACCGGGAGGAGCGCTGCCGCAAGACCATCCGCACCCTGCTGAAAGCGATTTTTATGCGCATTGCCGCCGGAGTCCTGCTGGCTGTGGCGGTGATCCGTGCCAACGCGGCACCTATCGCGCTGGGCCTGACAGGCCTTGCACTGCTGTTGATTTTCTCAGGCCTGCTGCCCCTGGCACATGAATTCAAAAAGCAGAGAAAGATTTTGAAAGCGTGTTTGGAACAGCAAAAGGAAGCGGAAAAGACGGATCGAATTTAATAAAAAGGCACCGCGGGGGAAGCCCTGCGGTGCCTTTCGTATAGATGAATTTAACTTAAGCGTGGTCCTCCAGCCACCGCTTGGCGCAGTGGGTCAGGAAGGCGGCGCCGTTGGGGCACACGTCCTCGTTGAACATGGCCTTGGGATTGTGGGCGGGATAGTCTCCCCGCTCGTCCGGATACCCGGAGGACAGGTAGATAAAGGAACTGGGCACCTTCTCCGCCACGATGGAGAAATCCTCGGAAGCACTGGCGGTGATGCCGGGATAAAAGGTGAGGTTCGGCACCGGCAGCTCCTTCATGTAGCCGATGATGGATTCCACAAGGTCATGGTCGCAGATCAGGGGCGGCACCTGAGAGATCCACTCAATAGACACCGTGCCGCCATAGACAGCGGCGGTCTTTTCGGATACCTCTTTGATGCGGCGCACCAGCTTGTCCCGGGACTCCCGGTTGTTGGTCCGCAGAGTGCCCTGCAACACCGCCTCGTCAGGAATGATGTTGGGGGCAGATCCGGCACTGAACTGGCCGATGGTCAGCACGCAGGCATGGGTGGGGTCGGCTTCCCGGGCGATCAGCTCCTGCAATGCCAAATGAATGTGAACGCCGATGTTGATTGGATCCACGGCGGTGTGGGGGTAAGCACCGTGGCCGCCCTGACCGTGGATGGTGATACGGAAGCCGTCTACGGAGAACATGGTGGTGCCGGTGCTGTTGTACATTACCATGCCCACAGGCATTTTCCCGGGAGAGACGTGGAAGGCGATGGCAGCGTCCACACCCTCCAGAATGCCGTTGGCAATCATATCCCGGCTGCCCTCAAAGGTCTCCTCGGCGGGCTGGAACATGAAACGGACGGTGCCTTTCAGCGCACCTTCCTGCAGCTTGAGCATTTTCGCGGCGGTCAGCAGCATGGCGGCATGGAAGTCGTGGCCGCAGGTGTGGGCCTCTGTGCCGGTGGGGCAGGCGAAGGGCTCCCCACTGAGTTCCGGCATGGGCAGGGCGTCCATATCCGCCCGCAGCAGCAGGGTTTTTCCGCCGGAGCCGATCTGGGCGGTGACGCCGTGTCCGCACTTTTGGGGCTGCAGCCCGGCTTTCGTCAGTTCCTGCATCACATAGTCAACGGCTTTTGGCATTTCCAGCCCAACTTCGGCGTTTTGGTGGAAATAGCGGCGGTGGGCGATGGTTTCTTCTTTCAGCCCCAGGGCAAGTTCATAATCATTCACGCAAAATACCTCCTGCTTTCATGGGCACTTCTCTGACACCCAGAATACACAGTTTTTGACAATAAGTCAAGGAATTATGACAGAATTGATAAAACGGTAAGGATTCCTTAAAAAACTGTACACAATTTGTTTTGGCATCGTTTATATTTCCGCAATAAACGCGGTTTATTCTATCATCATGAAGGGCGGCGGAAGCCGTGAGCCGCCTGCCTTTCATTCGTACAGACCCTCTTTTCTACCTCTCTTCTTTCCAAATGGAAAAGCCCGCCGCGTTTGACGCGGCGGGCTTTTCTCGGCTTGCGGGATTTCTTGAAGAAATGGTTGTTTTCTGCATCATTCAATGATACAATAGAAAAAATATGGAAAAGCTTGAATTCGGGGGTTGCTATGAATATCATCATTGCCGGCAACGGAAAAGTGGGAGCCACGCTGACGCGGCTGCTGTCTGCCGAAGGCCACGACATCACATTGATCGATACCGATGCCCAAGTATTGGAGGAATCACTGGAACAATATGATGTGATGGCAATCTCCGGAAACTGCGCGTCCATGCGCATCCTCCGGCAGGCTGGGGTACAGGACGCGGAACTGCTGATCGCGGCAACGGACGCGGATGCCATCAATCTGCTGTGCTGTACCACGGCGCACTGCCTGAATCCGAAGCTGCACACCATTGCCAGAATCCGGGATCCGGAATACACCGAGCAGATCTATACCATGAAGGATGTATTTGGCCTGTCCATGACCATCAATCCGGAGAACCAGGCGGCACAGGAAATCGCCCATCTGCTGCAGTATCCCGGCTTTCTGAAGCGGGACACCTTTGCCAAGGGCCGCACGGAGATCGTGGAACTGCGGGTTGATGCTTCCAGCAAGCTGTGCAATGTTGCGCTGAGCGATATGAACAGCGTCGCAAATTGCCGGGTGCTGGTATGCGCCGTTCTGCGAAACGGGACGGCCATCGCGCCAAAAGGAAACTTCGTCCTGCGGGAAGGGGACCGTATCTTTGTAACGGCTCCCGCCCAGAATCTGACGACACTGCTGCGCAGCCTTGGCATTATCACACGCCGGGTCCGTCGGGTCATGCTCTGCGGCGGTGGACGGGTCAGCTTCTATCTGGCAGCCATGCTGGACCGGCACGGGATCGCCGTCCAGCTGATTGAGAAGAACTATGCCCGCTGTCAGGAGCTTTCCGCTCTGCTTCCGGGTGTCACCGTGATCCACGGCGACAGCACGGATCATCTGCTGCTGGAAAGCGAAGGCTTGTCCAAGGTGGATGCGCTGGTGAGCCTCACCGGCATTGACGAGCTGAATATGATCATCTCTCTGTACGCCCAGAGCCGAGGAGTGCCTCAGGTAATCACAAAGCTGGGCCGTATGGAGAATCATGCCATCATTGATGCTCTGGCTTTGGGAAGTGTGGTCTGTCCCAAGGAGCTGTGCTGCAACAACATCGCACGGTATGTGCGGGCGATGCAGAACCAGACCGGCGCGGCGGTAAGTGTGCACATGATCGCCCACGGACAGGCGGAAGCCGTGGAATTTCAGGTCGATGAAACGACGAAGCACTGTGACACGCCGCTGAAGGAGCTCAGGCTCAAGGACAATGTACTGCTGGTCAGTATCACCCACGGATTCCGTACGGAGATCCCCAGCGGTGATTCCTCCTTCACGCGGGGAGACACCATTGTGGTGGTCACCAGCGGGCAGGGGACGCTGCGCCAGCTGAACGATATTTTCGCGTGAAGGGTTTGCCATGAATTATAAAATGATGGGGCGTTTTGTCGCCCAGATCCTGACCATCGGCGCGGTGTTTATGTTGCCGGCGCTGATGCTCAGCCTGTACTACCGGGAGGACCGGGCCGTATACGGCTTTTTGCTCACGTTGGGTATCTTTGCTGTGGTGATCGGACTGCTGCAGCTGACCTGCCGCAGCGCCCCAAGCGCGTTTTATGCCCGGGAGGGATTGGTCTGCGTGGGTGTCAGCTGGATCGTGCTGAGCCTGCTGAGCTGCCTGCCTTTTTATTTTTCCGGAGAAATCCCCAAATTCATCGACGCTTTTTTTGAGATCGTGTCCGGTTTTACCACCACGGGCGCGTCCATCCTGCCGGAGGTGGAGTCCCTTTCCTGGGGGATCCTGTACTGGCGCAGCTTCAGCCACTGGCTGGGCGGCATGGGCGTGCTGGTGTTTTTGCTGGCCTTCGCGCCGAGCGGCGGCAAGGGGCAGGGCTTCACCATGCATCTTCTCCGGGCAGAAAGCCCGGGCCCCAACGTTGGGAAACTGGTGCCCAAAATGCGGAAAACCGCGGTGATTCTGTATCTGCTGTACCTGATTCTGACCGTTCTCAATATTATTTTCCTGGTCATTGGAAAGATGCCCCTGCTGGAAGCGGTCTGTACCGCCTTCGGTACCGCCGGTACCGGCGGCTTCGGCATCAAGAATGACTCCCTTGCCAGCTATTCTCCCTATATTCAGAATGTGACTACGGTGTTTATGGCACTGTTTGGCGTGAACTTCAGCTGCTACTATCTTTTGATGCTGGGCAATTTCAAAAGCGTATTCAAGGATGAGGAGCTGCGTCTGTACGTGGGAATCATGCTGGGCAGCATTCTGCTCATCACCCTGAATCTGCGGGGGTTCTATTCCACGATCGGCGAGACCATCCGTCACGCGGCGTTCCAGGTTTCCTCCATTATGACGACTACGGGTTTTGCCACTGCGGATTTTGGACAGTGGCCCGCCTTTTCCCAGACCTTGCTGTTGCTGCTTATGGTCATCGGCGCCTGTGCCGGTTCTACCGGCGGCGGTCTGAAATGCGCCCGCGCACTGCTGCTGTTCAAGATTCTGCGGCGCAATATCCATCAGGTGCTTCACCACCGCCGGGTCCAGTCCATCCGTATTAACGATCAGGTGATGGATGAGAAGGTACTGGACGGAGCCAATGCCTACCTGTCCGCGTATATGATCATTCTGCTTCTGAGCTTTCTGGTCATCTCCCTGGACGGCTTCTCCGTGGGCACGAATTTCAGCGCGGTGCTGGCCTGCTTCAATAACATCGGCCCCGGCCTGGAAGCGGTCGGTCCCACCTGTAACTATGCCGGCTACAGTGTTTTGTCCAAACTGGTTTTGATTTTGGATATGATGGCGGGCAGACTGGAGATTTTCCCTATTCTGGTTCTGTTCACCCGCAGTACATGGAAGCAGCATTGAAAATACGGCGGGGATGTCCTACGATCTTTCCTTAAGGCAACACCGGATATTGCGTCTGCGAATCTCGGCGGAACTGGTGCAAAATCTCTCGCTGAGCTTCCTTGCCGAATTATGCGGTGAAGCCTTACAATCTGCTGCCATAATGAAAGCATAAAACAAAGGAGTAATAACAATGAAAAAGACTGTTTTGCGGGAATACGCCAAGCTGATCGTCCGCTGCGGCGTCAATGTCCAGAAGGGGCAGGAGGTCATGATCCATGCCGGGCTGGACCAGCCGGAGTTTGTTCAGATGGTGGTGGAGGAAGCCTACAAAGCCAAGGCGAAAAAGGTCATCGTGGAGTGGTCCTATCAGCCACTGGAAAAGCTGGCTGTCCGTTATCAAAACCTGAAAACCCTGGGCACCGTGGAAGAATGGGAGAAGGCCCGTCAGGAGCACTTCTGTGAGGCCTTGCCCTGTCGTATTTATTTGGAATCCGACGATCCCGACGGCCTGAAGGGCGTGAATATGGAGAAGGCAGCCAAGGCCCGCCAGATGCGCTACCCCATCATCAAGCCCTACCGTGACCGCCGGGAGAACCGGGACCAGTGGTGCATTGCCGCCGTGCCCGGAGAAGCGTGGGCCAAAAAGGTGTTCCCCGGAATGCGCGCCAGTACGGCCGTGGAGAAGCTGTGGGAGGCCATCCTCTTTACCTCCCGTGTCACCGACGATCCTATCGCCGCCTGGGAAGCCCACAATGCCGACCTGAAGGCCCGCTGTGATTATCTCAACAGCCTGCACATTCAGAGTCTGCACTATACCGCCGAAAACGGTACCGACCTGACCGTGGGTATGATTCCCGAGGCTCACTGGCGCGGCGGCAGAGACACCAGTTTGCAGGGGATCTCCTTCAATCCCAACATCCCCTCCGAGGAGTGCTTCATCTCCCCGAAAAGGGGCTGTGCTGAGGGTATCGTCTATGCGACCAAGCCCCTGAGCTATGAGGGTCAGCTTATTGAGAACTTCTCCATCCGCTTTGAAAACGGCAAAGCCGTGGAAGCCAAGGCGGAGAAAGGGGAGGAGTTGCTGAACACCATGATTTCCATGGATGAGGGTGCGGCATACCTCGGCGAGTGCGCGCTGGTCCCGCAGAAAAGCCCCATCGCCGAAAGCGGCCTGCTGTTCTACAATACGCTGTTCGATGAAAACGCCGCCTGCCATCTGGCTCTGGGCTTCGGCTTTGTGGACACCATCTCTGACTTCCAGAATCGGACGCTGGAGGAGTGCCGTGCTCTGGGTGTCAACGATTCCATGAACCACGAGGATTTTATGATCGGCTGCGACAGTATGAATATCGACGCCATCTGCGAAGACGGCCGGGTGGTGCCTGTGTTCCGGGCCGGCAACTGGGCATTCTAAGCAACCTCTAAACCATTCGATTTCGGCTGAACAGCGAATCTTTTGTCCCAGTCGTGCAGTTTGAAAAACAGGAAATACACAAAGTATTCCTCTGTTTTCCAAACTTTCCCCTGTGCCAAAATCTTCTGATGCCAGCGCTCACCTCATTATTCAGAGGCTCCCTGACAACTTTTTTCAAAAAACTGAAAATAATGCTTGCATTCTTTGCGCATTTGTGATATTATATCCGGGCGATTGAAGATTGCTGAGGGCATCTATGCCCTTTAACTGATACGAAAGAGGTGAACGAAATGAAGGAAGGTATCCATCCCAAGTACGAACAGACCACCATCCGCTGTGCCTGCGGCAATGTCTTTACCACTGGTTCTACCAAGAAGGACATTCGTGTTGAGATCTGCTCCAAGTGCCACCCTTTCTATACCGGCAAGCAGAAGCTGGTTGACACCGGTGGACGTGTTGATCGCTTCAACAAGCGTTTTGGCCTGAAGTAAGAGCAGAAAATTCCGCACTACGGACTTATCGTGGTGCGGATTTTTTGTTTTCTCTGCGAAAAAGAGTTGTCCGCCCGGTGCTTTGTGTGGTATACTAAAAAATAATGTATCTTTGGAGGTACTATGGAATCGAATTTTGACGAAAAAGTACAGGAGCGGGCAGTGTTGGTGGGCCTGAACGCCGACTGCTTCACGGCGGAGCAAACTGCTACCGCGGAATCCCTGGAAGAATTGGAAGATCTGCTGGAGACTGCCGGCGGCTTTTGTACCGGCAAGGTACTGCAAAACCGCCATACCCCGGACTCCCACAGCTTTATCGGCGAGGGCAAGGCGCAGGAGGTACGAATGCTGGTGGAGGCCACCGCGTCCACCATGGTGATTTTCGACAACGAGCTGTCTCCCGGCAATATTCGCGCCCTGGAAGAGATCATCGGCGTGACGGTGCTGGACAGAAGTGCCCTGATTCTGGACATCTTTGCCCAGCGGGCCAAGACGAAAGAGGGCCGTCTGCAGGTGGAGCTGGCTCAGTACAAGTATCTTTTGCCCCGGCTGTCCGGCATGGGCGTGAGCCTTTCCCGACAGGGGGGCGGCATCGGCACCCGAGGACCCGGCGAAACCAAGCTGGAAACTGACCGCCGTCACATCCGGGAACGGATTGCCCGGCTGGAGGACGAGCTGGAACAGGTTCGCAAGGTTCGCGCCGTCCAGCGGGAGCGGCGGATGAAGAACGCCATTCCCGTGGTCGCCATCGTGGGCTATACAAACGCGGGTAAGTCCACCCTTTTGAACAAGCTGACGGGCGCCGGTATCCCCGCCAACAACCGGCTGTTTGACACCCTGGATACCACCTCCCGGCAGCTGACGGTTTCTGACAATCTGGATGTGATTCTGTCTGACACCGTTGGCTTCATCGCCAAGCTTCCTCACCATCTGGTAAACGCTTTCCACGCAACTCTGGAAGAGCTGGAATACGCCGACCTGCTGCTGCACGTAATCGATGTGTCCGACCCCAATCTGGAAGAGCACGCGGCGGTGGTGGACAGGCTGATCGCCCAGCTGGCAAAGCCGGATACGCCCGTTCTGCGGTGCTATAACAAGGCTGACCTTGTCTATTCCGAAGATATTCCCATGGGCAAGGACTGCGTTTCCATTTCCGCAAAGAAGGGCAAGAACATGGACGGCCTTTTGAAGGCCATTGAGGAAGCACTGGGCCATTCCCGGCACCACGTGATTCTCCGCTTCCCTTATTCCAAGGGCGGCATGGTGGAGACCCTCCATGACAACGCGCAGGTGAAGAGTGTGGAGTACACCGGAGAAGGCATTGAAGTCGAAGCGGTTCTGGATGCCATCCTTTTGGGACGGCTCCGTGAGTACGTTGTGAAGGAGTGCTGAAGGCGTGGACGAGTACCTTGTCCCCACCCGGTTCGGGAAAGCGGAGTTCATCGAAAAAAAGTCCCGCTTTATCGGCAGAATCTGGCCTGTGGAAACCGAAGAGGAGGCCCTTGCCCGGATTCAGGAGATGAAAAAGCAGCACTATGACGCCACCCACAACTGCTGGGCCTATATCATCCGGGACGGTGCCGTGCGGTTTTCTGACGATGGGGAACCCGGCGGCACGGCGGGTATGCCCATGCTGCAGGTTTTGCAGCGGGAGGGATTATATAATGTGGTGTGCGTGGTCACCCGGTACTTCGGCGGCATTCTGCTGGGGGCCGGGGGACTGGTACGGGCTTATACCAAGGGTGCGAAAATTGCCGTAGACGCGGCGGGCAAATCCATGAAGCGGGTGTGGACGGTGCTGTACGTGCCCTGCCCCTACAATTTTTACGAGCGGGTAAAGCTGGAAGCGGAGGCCTTCGGCGGCATCATCCGCGGCACCGATTTTGGGGCGGAGGTGGAGCTGGAACTGCTGTTCCCCGAAGCCCAGGCACAAAATTTTCTTGACAGGCTGACGGATATGACCTCCGGGACCGTGGAGGGCATGGAGGTCGGTCAGGAATACCGGGCCTTTGCGGCCAGTGGCCGCTGACAATGCGTCACGAACGCTGAGCGGTTGACGAACATCCTTTGGGTCCCTCGACCGGGACTGATCGGGAAATTGAAATTCCGCTGTGATGATGAAAAATCATGTCATTGCGAGGAGGGCAAAGCCCGACGTGGCAATCCGTCCTCCTAATTGGAAAGCTTCGTTATCAGAGTGCGAAAAGGGATTCTGTTCGGCATAAGAAGAACTCTTCAATTATGTGTGGGGGTGTTACTATGACGGTAAAAGAGGAACTGGAACGGTTGGAGCATAAGCGGCTGAATCCTCTGGCTGCCTTTGCCGACGAAAGCCGGGGCCGGCCCCGGTATGAGGAGCCTCGGGAGGAGGACGTGCGCACCTGCTATCAGCGGGACATTGACCGCATCGTCCACAGCAAGGCCTTCCGCCGCCTGATGCACAAGACCCAGGTGTTCCTGCAGCCCGAAGGCGACCACTACCGTACACGTATGACCCACACCCTTGAGGTCTCCCGCATCGCGGGCACCATCACCCGGGCGCTGGGCCTGAACGAAGACCTGTCGGAAGCCATTGCCATGGGCCACGATCTGGGTCATACCCCCTTTGGCCACGCTGGAGAAGCGGCCTTGTCCCAATGTATGGGAAAGCCCTTTCGCCACAACGAGCAGAGCCTGCGGGTGGTGGACGTACTGGAAAAAGATGGCATGGGACTGAATCTGACTTATGAAGTCCGCATGGGCATTGTCGGACACACCGGGGAAACCTGGCCGGAAACTTTGGAGGGACAGATCGTTCGCCGCAGCGATCAGATCGCCTACGTCAATCACGACATCGATGACGCTGTCCGTGCCGGAATTCTCACAAATGAAGACTTGCCGCGGGACATTACGGACATTTTAGGCTACACGCACAGCAGCCGCATTAACACCTTGGTGACGGACATCATCCGTACCTCCCGGGAAGCTGGCTCCATTTGCCTGACCCCACAGGTGGAGAAAGCGCTGAAAGACCTTCGCGCCTTCATGTTTGAGCGGGTCTACCGCAATCCTGTGGCAAAGGGGGAGGAGAGTAAGGCCAAAGCCATGCTGGCAAGGCTCTTTGAATACTACATCGCTCACCCCGAAGCCCTGCCGGAGGATTTTCAGCCCCAGCTGTCCTTCGACGGCATGGAGCGCACGGTCTGCGACTACATCGCCGGTATGACGGACAATTACGCCGTGGACAAATATACCGAAATTTTCATTCCCATGGGCTGGAACGTCCGGGGATAATGTGCTATAATATGTGCTCCGAAAACAGAGAGGAGGGGGAATATGGCGTTTCCACCGGCATTTTTGGACGAGCTGACCGCCCGGAATCCAATTGAAGATGTGGTGGGGCAGTATGTGAATCTGAAGCGTTCCGGCTCCAATCTGTTCGGCCTGTGCCCCTTCCACGGGGAGAAGACCGCCTCCTTCTCCGTAGCTCCCGACAAGGGCATCTACTATTGCTTCGGCTGTCACAAGGGCGGAAATGTCATCAATTTTGAGATGGAGATCGAGGGCCTGAGCTATCCCGATGCCGTTCGTGCCCTTGCCAAACGGGCTGGGCTTGAGGTGCCGGAGGACGAGCAGTACCAGTCCCGCTACCGCCAGCAGGAGCGGCTGTGGGCGCTGCACAAGGAAGCGGCCAGGTTCTATCACAGCCAGCTCTACGCACCCATCGGTGCGAACGCTCTGCAATATGCCGCCGGGCGGGGAATGCCCAAGTCCATTCTGACAAAATTCGGCATTGGTTACGCCCCAGACAGCTGGACGGCGCTGGTGGACTGGCTCCGAAAGAAAGGTTATACCGATCAGGAGCTGCGGGATTCCGGCCTTGTTACCGTCTCCCGGAAAAACGGCAATCTCTTTGACCGCTTCCGAGATCGGCTGATGTTTCCTATTATCGACGTGCGGGGCAACGTCATCGGTTTCGGCGGACGTATTATGAACAATCAGGATAAATCTGCCGCAAAATACTTAAATTCCCCGGAAACCCTGATTTTTAACAAGCGGAAGAACCTGTTTGCCCTGAATCTTGCGAAAAAGAGCAAGCTGGGCTACTTAATATTGGTGGAGGGCTACATGGACGCCATCGCCCTGCACCAGTTTGGCTTTGACTGCGCCGTAGCATCCCTAGGCACCGCCCTGACCGAGGATGGAGCCAATCTGCTCTCCCGCTACACGGAGCAGGTGGTGCTGATCTACGACGGCGACGAGGCGGGCCAGAACGCCACCAAGCGGGCCATCCCCATTCTGGAAAAGGCCGGTTTGCAGGTAAAGGTGCTGCAAATGCGGGACGCCAAAGACCCGGATGAATACCTGAAAAAATTCGGCGCTGACCGCTTTAAGCTCCTTCTGGAGGAATCCTCCAACCGGGTGGAATACCAATTAAACGCCATTCGGAAAAAATACGACCTGCGGGACGATGATCAGAAGGTAAAATATTTGCAGGAGTCTGCCGATCTGCTCAGCAAAATTGGCAGTTCTGTTCGGCGCGAGGTCTATGGTAACCGAGTGGCAGAAACAGCAGGTATTAATGCGGATGCCATGGAATTGGAAATCCGCAGAGCCCGTGAGCGAAAGATTAAGCATGAAGATAGAAAATGGGAACGTGAAGCAGTACAGCCTGTCCGAAGCATCCAACCTAAAGAACGCTCTCTCCGATACGATAATGTGAAATCCGCAATGGCTGAGGAAATGGTGCTCAGCCAAATCCTTACGGAACCAGCATTGTTAGCAGAAATACCGGAGCTAAAACCGGAGATGTTTTCGGCGGAAGCTCTGGGAAAAGCATTTTCCCAGCTTTCCGAACGCTACCGGCAGGGACTGGAAGTCTCTCTGTCCGGCCTAACGGACTTTACCCCGGAGGAAATGTCACACCTTGCCGGAATCAGCCAGCGATTGCAAGGACCCGTGAACCATCAGGGCCTTGCAGACTGCGCTCGTACCATTCGAGAGGAATACCAGAAATCCCAGACAAAAACCATGGACGATATTATGCTTTATCGTGAAAAAATGCAAAAGAGCAAAGGAACAAAGCCATGACAGAGCTTTTGGACAAAGATACAGACCTGCCAATCAGTGCCGGTGAGGACGATATGCGCCAATTTCTGCGGGAGATCCGCACCTACCCCCGACTGACTGCCGAGGAGGAAAAGGAGCTGGCCCGCCGCTGCGCCGAGGGAGACGAGGATGCCATCCGACAGATGGTGGGTTCCAACCTGCGGCTGGTGGTCAGCATCGCCCGGGAGTACGCCGGACGGGGCGTGGCCCTGATGGATTTAATTCAGGAGGGCAGCATCGGCCTGCTGGCGGCGGCCCGGAAATTCGACTATACGCTGGACTACCGGTTCTCTACCTACGCTACCAAGTGGATACGGCAGGGCGTGACCCGGTGCCTTATCAACCACGGCTGTCCCATCCGGGTGCCCCTGCATACCGCAGAAAAAATGCGGGCGGTGCAGGCGGCGAAGAATGCCCTGACCCAGGAGAGCGGCGAGGAACCCACTACCGAACAGATCGCGAGACGTGTGGGACTGCCGGAGGAGAAGGTCAAAGAACTGATCCGCCTTGCGCCGGACGTGTGCTCGCTGGATGTACCCACCGGCGAGGATGACGACGGTGTACTGGGCGCACTGGTGGAAGATTCCCTGTCTCCCCAGCCCTATCAGGAGCTGGTGCGGCAGGAGCTGGAAAAAACCATGCAGAGTCTGCTGTCCCGGCTGAATGAGCGTCAGCAGAAAATCCTGCGTCTCCACTTTGGCATGGAGGATGGTGTATGCTACTCTCTGGAGGAAATTGGAAAAAAGCTGGGCATCTCCAAGGAGCGGGTGCGGCAGATCGAACGTCAGGCCATGGATAAACTGCAAAAAGAGGGAGAAAGCCTCGGATTGGAGGATTTTTTGAATGAATAATCTGGATTTTTCCTTTGAACCGGATCCCTGGGATACCTTTCGGATGTCGCTGAATCAGGGAGATACCGTATCCGCTGCCCAGATTCTGACCATTCTGGAAGGGGAGGACGGCCAGACGCTGGAGAATGCCCTTCAGGATCTGGAAACCGCCTGTGTCAGGCTGGATATTTCCGATCTGCCGAAAGACGGCGGAAGTGGGGACACGGCGGTGCGGCTGAAACAGGAAGTCCAGCTGGTGCGGGAAGGTCTGGACCCCAAGGCTTTGGAGCCAAACGACCCGCTGCGGCTGTACCTGGAAGAAGTGACAGCGATCCCCGCCTGCGGTGATGAGCAGATTCTGGCACAGAGCGGCGGTTCCGCGGAAGCGATGACCAATCTGGGCCTGCGCCGGGTCATCGAATTGGCACAGGAATACGTGGGCTACGGTGTCCTCCTGATGGATTTGATTCAGGAGGGAAGCCTCGGACTGTGGCAGGCCATCGGCTGCTACCGGGACGGAGATTACGCCGCCCACCGGGACCGCTGGATACACTTCTATCTTGCCCGTGCCGTGATTTTGCAGGCTCACGCCAGCGGCATCGGCCAGAAAATGCGCCGGGCCATGGAGGATTACCGGCAGGTGGACGAGCGCCTGCTCTCCGAACTGGGCCGCAACCCCACCATTGAGGAAATCGCGGAAGAGCTGCATATGAGCGTGGAGGAGATCCAAAGCGTCCGAAAAATGATGGACAATGCCCGGATGCTGGACAAGGCTGTGCGCCCCGAGGAAGAGGAGGAAGACCCGGAGGCGGAGCAGGCAGTGCAGGATACGGCCCTGTTTCAGATGCGCCAGCGCATCGGTGATCTGCTGTCTAATTTGGACGAGAGTGACGCAAAACTTCTTACGCTGCGCTTCGGTCTGGAAGGCGGCAAGCCAGCCAGTCCGGAGGAAGCCGGCAGACTGCTGGGCATGACCGCACAGGACGTGCTGGCCCGGGAGGCCAAGGCTCTCGCAAAGCTGAGAAACGGATAAAAAGGAAGGATTTTTATGGCAAAGAAAATTTCTATCGCCATCGACGGCCCTGCCGGCGCGGGCAAGAGCACCATCGCCCGCCGTCTGGCGGCTGAAATGGGCTATCATTATGTGGATACCGGTGCGATCTACCGCACCGTGGCCTACTTTTTTGACCTGTGGGGCGTTTCTCCAAAGGATATTGACGGCATCACCCGTTACATCGACGAGTTGACCATCCGCATTGAATATGATGCCGAGGGTGTCCAGCACATGATTATGAACGGTATGGACGTGACGAACGACATCCGCACCCAGGAGATCTCCCAGAAGGCCAGTATTATTTCTGCCCACGCCATTGTCCGGGATATGCTTCTCGATATGCAGCGGGAAGTGGCAGAGCAGCACAACGTCATCATGGACGGCCGGGACATCGGTTCCGTGGTGTTGCCCAAGGCTACGGTAAAGTTCTTCCTTACAGCGTCTCCGGAGGTTCGTGCCCGCCGCCGTACCAAAGAACTGCTGGAAAAGGGGCAGAAGGCGGATTATGAGAAGATTTTGAAGGAAATTCAGCAGCGCGACTTCCAGGACACCCACCGGGAGGTGGCACCCCTGAAAATGACCCGGGACTCCGTCAAGCTGGATACCTCCGACATGGGCATCGACCAGGTCATCGCCGCCATGAAGGAAACCATCGCGAAGAAGGTGGCCCAATGAGCGTCCGGGTTGCGAAAAGCGCTGGATTCTGTTTCGGCGTCAGTCGGGCGGTGGAGCTGGTGGAGCAGGCTGCTCAGGCCGGGAAACAGGTGGCTACCCTCGGCCCCATTATCCACAACCGCCATGTGGTGGATAAATTTGAAAAAATGGGCATCCGGGTTATCAATGCCCCGGAGGAGGCGCTGCCGGGGGAGACGGTGATTATCCGCTCCCATGGCGTCAGCCGTGCGGTGTATGAGCGGCTGGAAGCGCAGAATGTGGAAGTAATCGACGCCACCTGCCCCTTCGTTAAACGCATTCATACCATCGTCAGCCGGGCTGAGGAAGAGGGGAGACTGCCCATCATCATCGGCACGCCCACCCATCCCGAGGTGGAGGGCATCGCCGGATGGTGCTCTGACTGCCGGGTATTTGCCGGCCCGGAGGACCTGAAAAAATGGGCAGAATCCGATGATGCCTTGAAGAATTCGGCAATTTGCATAGTTTCACAGACAACAAGCACGGAATCTTTGTGGAAAACGTGCTGTGAAATTGCAAAAAAACAGTTTACTAACTTGAAAATTTTTGATACAATATGTAGAGCAACTGAGTATAGGCAAAGCGAAGCAGCAGAATTGAGTGAAGTATGCCACGCAATGGTCGTTGTCGGAGACCCCAGCAGTTCCAACACAGGCCGTCTCGCTATGATTTGCCGAGAACACTGCGATAAAGTCTTTCTGGTGGACAACGCCGCCGAGCTGAAAGCCGAGGACTTTTCCGGTGCTACTGATGTTGGAATCACTGCCGGTGCGTCGACTCCGGCGTGGATTATAAAGGAGGTCAACAAGACTATGAGCGAAATTACCAATGTTGAGGCTGTGCAGGAGGAGAACTTTGCCGAGCTTCTCGAGCAGTCCATCAAGACTTTAAATACAGGAGATAAGGTCGTTGGCACCGTTACCGGTATCGGTAACACCGAGGTTCAGGTGGATCTGGGCACCAAGCACGCCGGCTACATCCCTTATGACGAAGTCAGCACCGATCCTTCTGTGAAGCCCGAGGACGTTCTGAAGGTCGGCGACGAGATCGAAGTGTTCGTTGTCCGCGTCAACGATCAGGAGGGCACTGTGCAGCTGTCCAAGAAGAAGCTGGACGGCCTGAAGGTCTGGGACGATATGGCTGCCTGGGTGGAGGACAAGACCACCGTGGAAGGCACCATCACCGAGGAGAACAAGGGTGGTCTGGTTGCCAATGTGAAGGGCATCCGCGTCTTTATTCCCGCTTCCCAGTCCGGCATCGCCAAGGGCGGTGACATGACCGGCATGGTGGGCAAGACCGTGCAGATGAAGATCACCGAGGTCAACCGTGCCCGCCGCCGCGTTATCGGCTCCATCCGTGCCGTTTCCTCCGAGGCCCGCAAGGCTGCCCAGGAGAAGATCTGGAGCGAAATCGAGGTCGGCAAGAAGTACCACGGCGTTGTGAAGTCCCTGACTTCCTATGGCGCTTTCGTGGACATCGGCGGTGTGGACGGCATGGTTCACGTCTCCGAGCTGAGCTGGAACCGCATCAAGACTCCCGCTGATGTTGTGAAGGTCGGCGACGAGATCGATGTGTACGTCATCTCCTTCGACTCCGAGAAGCACAAGATTTCTCTGGGCTACAAGACCGCTGAGATGAATCCTTGGAACCAGTTCATGACCAACTACTCCGTGGGCGATGTGGTGGACGCCAAGGTTGTCAAGCTTATGACCTTCGGTGCCTTCGCTGAGATCCTGCCCGGTGTGGACGGCCTAATCCACATTTCCCAGATCGCTGACCGCCGCATCGGCAAGCCCGAGGATGTACTGTCCGAGGGTCAGGATGTGAAGGTCAAGATCACTGATGTGGATGCCGAGAACAAGCGCATCTCCCTGTCCATCCGCGCTCTGCTGGAGGACGGCGCTGAGGACGCTGAGTAAGGATGCATAATTTAACCGGGGCTGCGCGGGTAGCCCCGGTTTTTTTACAGTGACATTTTGCGTTATACATACGAAGGATGTGAGCGAAATGTATACGTTTCTGATTGTCATGGAACTTCTTTGCACTGCCTTATGGACGTTCTACGGTTTCCGGGACGAAAATCGGTTTGACTTTGTTATCGCGGCTTTATGGCTTGTGGCTGCTCTGTTCAATACAGTCATGAGTTGGAGGCAAAATAAGAAAAAAAGACAGGAGAAAAAATAGATGGTTAAGCACATTGTTTTGTATACCTTCAAGGAAGGCGTCGATAAGGCGGAAGCGGTTAAGATTGTTGCTTCCGTTCTGGAGCCGCTGGTGGGCAAAATCCCCGGCCTTCTGAAAATGGAAATCCGTCAGGCCTATAACGGCATGGACTACGCCCTGTATTCTGAATTTGAGAGCAAAGAGACCCTGACCGCCTATGCCACCCACCCCCTGCATCAGGAGGCCAAGACCCATTTCTTCCATTTGCTGGACAGCCGCGTTGCCGCGGATTATGAAGTGTAAGGAGAGGTAGGGACAATGAAAGCAGTTGTTACCGTTGTGGGCAAGGACCGGGTTGGCATCATCGCCAATGTCTGCACCGCCCTTGCCGGATTTGATGTCAATGTTCTGGACATCAACCAGACCGTCATGCAGGGCTACTTCACCATGATGATGGTGGTGGAGGTGTCCACGTGCAACGTGCCTGTGGCTGAGCTGGTCACAAAAATGGACGAGCTGGGCAGGGAAATGGGCTTGTCCATCCGCGTCCAGCGGGAGGACATCTTTGAAGCCATGCACCGAATCTGAGGTGAGTCCATGCTGAATTACAATGAAATTCTGGCGACGCAGGATATGATCCAGAAGCGCCATCTGGACATCCGCACCATCACCATGGGCATTAGCCTTTTGGATTGCTGCGATGTGGATTTAAACGTTTGCTGCGCGAAAATCTATCAGAAAATTACGGAGCGTGCCCGTGACCTTGTAAAGGTGGGCGAGGAGATCGAGAAGGAGTTCGGAATTCCCATCGTGAACAAGCGTATCTCTGTGACCCCCATCTCTCTGGTCGCCGCCGCCTGCCAGGCGGACTCCTATGTGGAAATTGCCCGGACGCTGGATGCTGCCGCGAAAACCTGCGGCGTCAACTTCATCGGCGGCTTCTCTGCACTGGTGCAGAAGGGCTGCACCGACAGTGACTGGAAGCTGATCCGCTCCATTCCAGAGGCCATGAAGGTCACCGAACGGGTTTGCGCCAGTGTCAACGTAGGCTCCACCCGGGCGGGCATCAATATGGACGCCGTGGCGGAAATGGGCCGGATCGTGAAGAAAACCGCCGAATTGACCGCGGATAATGACGGCCTGGGCTGCGCCAAGCTGGTGGTGTTTGCCAACGCGGTGGAGGATAACCCCTTCATGGCCGGAGCTTTCCACGGAGTAGGCGAGCCGGAGTGCGTGCTGAACGTTGGCGTGTCCGGCCCAGGCGTTGTGTACCATGCCCTTCAGGGCGTGAAGGGCCAGCCCTTCGATGTGGTTGCGGAAACCATCAAAAAGACGGCCTTCCAGGTCACCCGCATGGGCCAGCTGGTGGGCAGAGAGGCTTCCAAGCGTTTGGGCGTGCCCTTCGGCATTGTTGACCTGAGTCTGGCGCCCACCCCTGCTGTGGGTGACAGTGTGGCCCGGATTCTGGAAGAAATGGGCCTCGAGGTCTGCGGCACCCATGGCACCACGGCGGCTCTTGCCCTGCTGAATGACGCGGTGAAAAAGGGCGGTGTCATGGCATCTAACCACGTTGGCGGCCTTTCCGGCGCGTTTATCCCTGTTTCTGAGGACGAGGGCATGATCGCCGCCGCCGAGTCCGGCACGCTGGTGCTGGACAAGCTGGAAGCCATGACCTGCGTCTGCTCTGTGGGCCTCGACATGATCGCGGTGCCCGGAGATACCTCCGCTGCCACCATCTCCGCCATCATCGCGGACGAAGCGGCCATTGGCATGGTGAACTCAAAGACCACCGCCGTTCGGATCATTCCCGCCCCCGGTAAGGTGGTGGGCGACCGGGTGGAAATGGGCGGTCTGCTGGGCAGCGCGCCTGTGATGCCTGTGCACGACAAGGGAAGTGAATTGTTTGTTGCCCGGGGCGGACGGATTCCCGCACCGCTGCAGAGCCTGAAAAACTAAATTTAGCGCAATATACCAAAAGCCCGGTCAATGACCGGGCTTTATCCGTGATCGGATTTGTCGAAAATAGCAAAATAAGTTTACATAATTTTTTCCTCCGAGGGATTGCAGTTTTAAGGCGGGGCGTGTATAATAGCCTTACGAACTGGAAACCGGAGGGACTCCATGAAGCGTTGGATAGCGTTGGGACTTGTACTGTGCATATTGATTGCGGCGGGATGCCTGCTGACACGGACTGCCGTAGACCCGGCAGATTACACCGGGGATTGGTACTGCGTGGAGGATGGGAGGCTTTACCGGTTTCGGGAGGGCGTGATCTCCTGCCCGGAGGATAACCACGATTCAGAGGATGATTTCAGTGGTGCGTATCTGTTTTGTAAAGACCATGTCCTTTTGTTTACCGTAAGTACGGACGGTGACAGTCAGCTTCGGGAGTTGTATCCGGCAGGGGAGCCAAAGGGAGAATTTCTCTGCGAGACTGCGGATGGGGCGGGACGAATTGTATTTTCCCGCAGCAATATCGCGGCGCAGAATCCGACATGAACTGCGGGGCAGCGGAAGCTGCCCCTTTTTGTCTGGCAGGAGTTCCCTGTGCCCTGCGCCAGGGAAGCCCATGCCGCTTCCAGACGAAAAAAAGGAGGGCACAAAAGGAAAAAACGGCAGCGATGCTGCCGTTTTGACGATGCTTTCCATCAGGCGGTAGGCGCGGGGCAGGGATAACCCAGCAGAAGGGATACTGCCACACAGATCACAATGCAGATAAAGGCAGTCACCATCCACAGGCTCCTTCTGCGGGTGATCTCTCCGGTCAGATACAGCCAGCCAACGCATAAAAGAGAACCAAAGATGGCGATAATCGCGGTAATGACCTTGAAAACATTCCAGCTCAACCCGGCAGATACCAGATACAGCACAAACACCAAAACGTCAGCAAGAATAATCTTTGTCATCATACTTTCCATCTCACGATAGCGATTACGACTCCGTCTTGCCATATTTCATCCCTCCTGGATTTTCTCTTTAGCCTATCTTACCACAGACGGTCGAAAAATGCAATATTTTCTGAAGGGAAGGGCAATTTTTTTCTTAATGCTTGCGTGAAAGGAAAAAGAATGGTATAATCATCTTCAAATCACTGTGGAAATGGAAAAAGGAAACTGCTATGGGTGAACCGCAATACCGTCTGGAGGGCATTGTCCATACCAAGACCGAGACGATGGAGGATTTTGAAGGCCCGCTGGATGTTATTTTTGAATTGCTGAGCAAGAATAAGATCGAAATACAGGACGTATCGATCACTGCCATTTTGGAGCAGTATTTGGCCTATCTGGATGAAATGAAGCGGCTGGATATGGAAATCGCCAGCGAGTTTATTACCATGGCTTCCCACCTGATGCTGATTAAAACCAAAATGCTTCTGTCCGCAGCGGAACAGGCGGAAGCGGAAAGTGAGCTGGATCTGCTGCGCCAGTCCCTGATTGAACGCAGGCGGAAAGAGGCCATGGAGCAGATTCGTGCCGCGGTGACGGAACTGGAACCCAGAAATGAAATCGGTCGGTGCCTGTTCACCAAGCAGCCGGAACCGCTGAAGCGGGAAAAGGGCTACCGTTATCAGCACGATGTCATCGATTTGCTCCGGGCACTGGACACGATCGCTGAACGGAATGCCCGGCAGCTGCCGCCGCCTACAGCAAACTTTAAGGGAATCGTCGGCAAGGAGCCGTATCCCATCGGCCGAAAAACCGGTGAGGTGCTGCGGCAGCTGGTGCTCCGTGGCGTGGAACGCCTTAAAAATCTGTTTCGCGGCAATAAGAGCCGATCCGAAATCGTTGCCACCTTCCTTGCGGTGCTGGATCTGTGCAAGACCAATTCCGTAACCCTGGAGGATGATGTAAACGGAGACAATCCCAATGTCCGTCTGCTGGACGAGGAAGAAAAGAAGGAGCTGATCGCCAATGGAATTTGAGCAGCTGCAAAGAGCAATCGAGGCGATTTTGTTTGCTTCCGGTGAACGGATCGAACTGCAGCGGCTTTCCTTCGCGCTGGAGGCGGATCCTGCCGAGATTGGGAAAGCGGCAGACGCTTTGGCGGATGAATATGCCTTTCAGCGGCGGGGCATCCGCATTCTCAAACTGGAAGATGGCTATCAGATGGTTTCCTCGGGGGAAATGGCGGATTATGTCACAAAGGCATTGGAAACCCGAAAGCCGCCCAAGCTGTCCTCCTCTCAGCTGGAAACTCTGACGATCATCGCCTACTACCAGCCGGCCACGAAGGCCATGGTGGAGCAGATCCGGGGTGTGGACAGCGCCTATTCCGTGGCCGCGCTGCTGAATAAAAAGCTCATCGAGGAGGCCGGACGTTTGAACGTACCGGGACGGCCGATTCAGTACCGGACAACTCCGGATTTTCTGCGGACCTTCGGACTTTCTTCTCTGGAGGAACTGCCTCCCATCGAAAAAATTGCCTTCGGCGAACCCATCGAACTGCCCCAGGAACAGGGAGCAGGGGAGGAAAGCTGATGGGATTTTGGATTGCCGCGGCTGTCCTGCTGGTGTTGGCCATACTTCCCTTGGGAATCCGCATCCGATACAATGAAGCGGGCTTTTTCTTGAAGGTGATCGTCGGACCGATAAAAATCACAGTTTTTCCAAGAAGGAAAAAGCTGGAAAACCGGAAGCCGCGGGAGAAAAAGCCGGATAAGGAACATAAGCTGGAACAACCAAAAACCTCGGTGCCGGAAGAGCAGCAGCAGCCGGATGCTCAGCCGGAACAGCAGGAGAAAGGCGGAAGTCTTACCCGATTCCTGCCGCTGATCCAGCTGGGGCTAGAATTCTTAGGGGATCTCCGGCGGAAGCTTCGGCTGGACAACCTGTATCTGCGCCTGATCCTTGCCTGTGACGATCCTTGTGATCTGGCAGTCAATTACGGCCGAACCTGGGCTGCGGTGGGAAACCTGATTCCCCAGCTGGAACGGCTGTTTGTGATCAAAAAGCGGGACATTCAGGTGGAATGTGACTTTACGGCATCAGAAACCCGGGTGGCTGCCCATCTGGATATTACCATTAGACTGGGCAGACTTCTGGTGCTTGCGATTTACTATGGTATTCGTGTATTGATTGAATTTTTATCCATGAAAAGAAAAGGCGGTGGCGATAAATGAGTGAAAAACTTCCCAATATGCTGGAAAGCACCATCCAGAAAATTCGCGAGATGGTGGATGTCAGTTCTGTGGTTGGAGAACCGATTCATACCCCGGACGGTGTGACTTTGATTCCTGTGAGTAAGGTCAGCGTCGGCTTTGGCGGCGGCGGGTCTGACTTTGTGAGCGGCAAGGGCGGTGAAAACCCCTTTGGCGGCGGTGCTGGCGGCGGGGTCAAAGTGACACCCCTGTGCTTTCTGATCGTGAAGGACGGCAATGTGCGGATGATGCCTGTGCCGGTGCCTGCCAATTCCACAGCAGACCGTATCGTGGAGATGATGCCGGATACGCTGGAAAAGCTGAATGCTCTGCTGGACAGCAAGAAAGCGAAAAAAACAGGAGAATAACCCCTTATTCATCCGGGCAGACTAGCACCGGGTGAGATACATGAAACAATTGTTCGCCGGAGCGGCGGCTGCATTGCTGGCCGTCGCTCTGCTGATTCCTATGAAAGCGGAAGCAGTGTCCGCACGCCGGGCCTATGTGCTGGACGCCGTCAGCGGACGGGTGCTGTTTTCCCGGAGCGCCGACGAGCGCAGCCTGATCGCCAGCACCACCAAAATTATGACGGCGCTGATCGTCTGCGAGCAGTGCAACGTTTTGGACAGAATGCGGATCCCCAAAGAAGCGGTGGGCATTGAAGGCTCCTCCATGTACCTGAAGGAGGGAGAGGTGCTGACCCTTCAGGAGCTGCTGTATGGTTTGATGTTGTCCTCCGGAAACGACGCCGCGGTGGCGCTGGCGATTTACTGCGGAGGCACGGTGGAGGGCTTTGCGGAGCTGATGAACGACAAGGCCAGAAACCTGGGCCTGACGGGAACCCATTTTGAAAACCCAAACGGTCTGGACAGTCCCGGACATTATTCTACCGCCCGGGATTTGGCTGTTCTGGCGGCTTACGCCATGAAAAACCCCATTTTCTGCAAGACAGTTTCCGCAAAAACTGTCAAAATCGGGGATCGGTATCTGACAAACCACAATAAGCTGCTGTGGAAGCTGGAGGGGGCCGATGGGGTCAAAACCGGCTTTACCAAAGCAGCGGGCCGCATTCTGGTGTCCAGCGCCGCCCGGCAGGGAAGAAGAATTATCGGCGTGACCATCGACGCCCCGGATGACTGGAATGACCACTGTCAGCTGTTAAACAAGGGCTTTTCCCGCTATCAGGTTCGCCAGATCGTTCAGGCGGGACAGTGCGTGGGCACGCTGGAGGTGCTGGGCGGTGACAGCGGGCGGATTCAGGTGCTGGCGGCGGAGGACTTTTCCTACGCTTTGGCCCAGGAGGAATGCCCAATGCTGGTGCTGCCGGGGCCTGGCTTTGTTTACGCTCCAGCGGTGGAGGGCGCGGACGCGGGCTTTGCCTATGTGCTGATCAATGGCAGCGCCATCGGAAAGGTGCCTGTGGTCTGCGGTGCCACGGTTGAGCAGAAAAATGAGGAACAGAAAGGTTTCTGGCAGAGACTTTTGAGTCATTAGATGGAGGCTGTATGCGGGAACGACTGCAAAAAATCCTGTCTGCCCGGGGCGTAGCGTCCCGGCGCAGATCTGAAGAATTGATTCAGAACGGGCTTGTGACGGTAAATGACGTCACCGCGTCCCTTGGCGACAGCGCCGACCCGGAAATTGACAGAATATGCGTAAACGGACAGCTGCTGCCGATGGAACAGCGGCCCGTGTACATCCTTTTGAATAAACCCCGGGGCTATGTGACGACTCTGTCTGACGAAAAGGGAAGGCCCAACGCCGCCCAGCTGGTAGCGGACTGCGGCGTGCGCGTCTATCCCGTGGGCAGACTGGACATGGATTCCGAGGGCCTGCTGCTGTTTACCAACGACGGCGCTTTTGCCAATGCGCTGACCCACCCCAAAAAGGAAGTGGAAAAGACCTATGAGGTCTGGGTGTCCGGGTATCAGCCTGGAGGGGAGGAAAAACTGTCCCGCACCATCGTGCTGGACGGTTACCGAATTCGCCCTCCGAAGGTGGCGCTGCTCAGTGTCAACGGGGAAAAGGCCAAATTCCGGGTGACCATTCACGAGGGCCGCAACCGCCAAATCCGCAGAATGTGTGAGGCGTCGGGAATGCGCTGCACCCGTCTGCGCCGTATCCAGGAGGGAAGCCTATGCCTGGGGGACCTGCCCAGCGGAAAATGGCGTTTTCTGAGGGCAGAGGAAATTGCAGAACTGGAATAAATATTGCATGATGCCGCTTTTGCTCTTGCAAAACGCGGCGTCTTTTGCTACTATGGTACTTGCGGCGAAACAAGAATCTGCCGCCTTGGGAGAAATATATGAGTTACGACATTTTAACGATATTGCAGGAGAAGGATCCGACCTTTTCCAAGGGTCAGCGGCGAATTGCCCGCTACATTACGGAGTCTTATGATAAGGCCGCCTTTATGACCGCCAACCGGCTGGGCAAGACTGTGGGCGTATCGGAATCTACGGTGGTGCGCTTTGCCGTAGATTTGGGCTTTGACGGCTACCCCAGTATGCAGAAGGCCATGCAGGAGATGGTGCTGAACCGTCTGACTTCCGTACAGCGCATTGAGGTTGCCAACAATCGGCTGGGCGATCAGGACATTGTCTCCATGGTGCTCCATTCCGATATGGAAAAGCTGCGCAAAACCAGCGAGATTCTGGATCGTGAGGAATTCAACGCTGCCGTCAACGCAATCATCAAGGCCAAGCGGGTGTATATCCTCGGCGTCCGGTCGGTAGAACCGCTGGCAAACTTTTTGGGGTATTATCTGAACTATATGTTCAATAATGTCCATATTGTGTCCGGTTTTGGCACGGTGGAAATGTTTGAAAAGATCGTGGGCGTGAATTCCGAGGACGTGGTGATCGCCTTTTCCTTCCCTCGCTATTCCTCCACGGCCACCAAGGGCGCCCAGTACTGCCGCAGCGCCGGGGCCACGGTGATCGGCATTACGGATAACCGCCTGTCGCCTCTGGGCAGCAACAGCGACCACGTGCTCATTGCCAAGAGCGACATGGTATCCCTGGTGGATTCTCTGGTGGCACCCTTAAGCGTCATCAACGCTCTGATCGTGGCCATTGCATCCAAGAAGGAAAGGGAGCTGGCCCGGACCTTTGAGAATTTGGAGAGGATCTGGGATGAATACGATGTATACGAGAAGCAGGTAGAGAAGCGATGAAATACGACGGAATCGTCATCGGCGGCGGCCCGGCTGGAATGTTTGCCGCCATCACCGCCGCCAGCCGGGGAAAGCGGGTTCTGCTGCTGGAGCGGAACGAGCGGCTGGGCAAGAAGCTGCTGATTACCGGAAAGGGACGCTGCAATGTTACAAATGACTGCTCTGCTCAGGAAGTCCTGCAAAATACGCCCCACAACGGCCGCTTCCTCTATAGCGCCATGAATGCCTTTCCGCCGTCGGAGATCATGACGTTCTTCCGAAAAAGCGGCTGTGAATTGAAAACAGAACGGGGAAACCGGGTATTTCCCGCGACAGATAAATCCCAGACCATTCTGGACTGCCTTGTAAGAGAGCTGCGCCGCTGGAACGTCGTTGTCAAAACCGAGCGGGTGCGGCATATTCTGACGGAAAACGGAAAGGTGACCGGTGTCGCCGGCACCGCCGGAAATTACGCGGCTGATTGGGTGATCTTGGCTACCGGCGGCGTTTCTTATCCTGCCACCGGTTCCACCGGTGACGGCTATGCCATGGCCGAGGAGCTGGGACACACTGTTGTGCCTCAGGAGGGAAGCCTTGTTCCTCTGGAAACATCCGGACCGGATTGTCCTGATATGCAGGGACTGAGCCTGCGAAATGTGTCGGTTAAGCTGGTGAACGCCAAAGGAAAGCTCCTGTATCAGGACTTTGGAGAGTTGCTGTTCACCCATTTCGGTGTGTCCGGCCCCACGGTTCTGTCCGCCAGCTGCCACCTGAAAGGGGAGGGCTGCCGCCTTCTCATTGACCTGAAGCCCGCGCTGGAGGAAAACAAGCTGGATGAGCGGGTTTTACGGGATATGCAGATGTATCAGAATCGGGCCATGGAGAACGCACTGACGGATCTGCTGCCCAGGAGCATGATTCCCGTGATCCTGCGCAGACTGAAAATCGATCCCGCCATGCAGGCCAATTCTCTGACCAAGCAGAAACGCCGGGAACTGGTACAGCTTTTAAAGGCTTTCCCGGTGGACATCACCGGCAAGCGCCCGGTGGCGGAGGCCATCATCACCTCCGGCGGCATCAAGGTTTCAGAGATCGACCCCAAAACCATGGAGTCTAAGCGGATAAGGGGACTGTACTTTGCGGGAGAGATCATCGACTGCGATGCTTATACCGGCGGCTTCAATTTACAGATTGCCTGGGCAACGGCACACGCCGCGGCAATGGCGGCGGGAACTGGCGAGGAAGAATGATGGGCGAAAATATCACGAGACTGTACCGGGAAAAGGTGAAAAAAGAGTGGAAAATTGCCTTCCTTTCCGCGGTTATTTTAGGCTTTTTGGTCCACACCTACAAATTCACCAATTATTTTCCCAATCATGACGGCCTGTTCAATTTCTGGAGCACCCAAAACATGGTGGCCTCCGGACGGTGGTTTCTGGCACCAGCCTGCGCGCTGAGCTCCTGCTTTGATGTGCCATGGATCATAGGTGTCCTTTCGGTTTTTCTCATGGCGCTGACAGCGGTTTTCCTCACGGAAATCTTTGAAATGAAGAATCCCTGTCTCATCGTGTTGAGCAGCGCCCTGCTGGTTTCCTTTCCTGCCGTCACGGAAACCATGTTCTTTGAATTTACGGCGGATGGCTATATGCTTGCCATGCTGCTGGGCACGATTGCCGTGTATCTCACCAAACTGTCTGGGGGAATCCGTTGGAAAAAGTGCATTGCGGCCGCGGTCTGCATCTGCCTGACCTGTGCCATCTATCAGGCCTATGTATCCTATACTTTTGTTTTGGCGGTTTGCTATTTTATGTTTGAATTACTGGAAAACCGTCAGAAAACCGGGGCATACTGGAAGTGGATCGCCTGTCAGGCGGGAGTTTTCACTGCTGGATTGGCCCTGTATTTTAGCATCTGGCAGCTGATTATGAAGCTGTCCGGCATTGCGCCCGCCAGCTACGAAGGAATCAATTCCATGGGAACGTTCAGCGCCGGTACACTGCTGACTGCGGCGAAACAGTGCGTCACCTCCTTTATCTGGTTCTTTCTGGAACGAAATCCGCTTCGATACGGATTCTCTGCGTACAGTGGGATGGGGATTCTGCTTGCTGCTGCCTTTGTGGTTGCTTGCGGGGCGGCATTTCATGCCGGTAAACTATGGAAGCACTCTGTGGAAGCTGTTCTGTTTCTGCTGTGCGTTCTGTCCCTGCCCTTTGGCTGTTACCTTTGCTACTTCATTTCTCCCGGCGTGGAATACTACACGCGGATGCTTCAGGCAGTGGTTATCCTGTATATTCTGCTTGGCGTCCTGTGTGAGCGCTGGGGAAAGGAAATCTGTAAAAACTTGGTGATGCTCCTTTTGATTGGGGTGATTCTGAACAATTCCGTCACGGCGAATGTTTGCTATGCCTATTTGAACCGATGCCACGAGCAGTCTCTTGCCACGGCGGCGGAGCTTTCCGTCAGAATTCATCTGGAGGATGACGGTACGGCGGAGAATGTGGCGTTTGTAGGTTCCGTCGGCGGAAACTGGACGATTGCCGAGGAGGAAACCATGGACCCATCCGGTTTGGGCACTCTGGGACCGCTGAAAATGGTGAATTATTCTCTTTTGTCGGACCGGGATCTCATTGTATTGGTTCTTGACCAGTATCTGGATTTTACCTTGGAATACTACCGCACCCATGATGTGGAGCCACCAATCTACCAATTCTCGCAAACGGCTCCCATTCCGCGGGACTTTTCTTTTCGCTTCCCCGTCGCCGATCAGAAAACGATGGAGGAGGTGACTTCCAGCGAGGCCTTTGCGCAGATGGGTCTGTGGCCCGGTAAAAACTCCGTAAAACAGATCGGCAAAACCATTGTGGTGCGTTTTTCTGCGGAGTGAGGCGGTCAAAGGAAATCAACCATTGACAAATGACGGTTTCTATACTAAAATACCACTCGAATAGTGCTTTACAGACATTGCTAAGGGGGACTTATCTATGTTCGAGAAACTCAAGAGCTACGCGGCCCGGCAGCTGGAGCTTGATGCCGACGAGATTACTCCGGACTCTACCTTTGAGAGCCTTGGCATCGATTCTCTGGATGTGGTTGAGATGATCATGGATCTGGAATCGGAGCTGGGTGTGGAGCTGGAGCTGGAGGATCAGAAGATCACGACTTTCCAGGAACTGGCCGACTTTATTGAATCCAAGCTGAACTGAATCAAGTTTACCATGTTAAAGCTGACCGGCTTATAACAAGGTCGCACTAGTCGGGGAGATAGCGGTGCCCTCTGCCTGCAATCCGCTATAGCAGGGATGAATTCCCACACCCGGGCGCGTTTGAATATTGTCTGTCCTGCGTAAGCGGTGTTGAGAAACCGGTCTTGCGCAACGGAATCCCGTGAACCATGTCAGGTGGGGAACCAAGCAGCATTAAGCGGATCTTTCCGTGTGCCGCTAAGGTTGCCGTTTTTGAGCTGGCTGCGCAGAGCACGGATATTCGGCGCGTTCAAATGTGGGTGTGCGATCTTGTTATGAGCCGGTCTGTTTTGTTTTGGAAAGGAGTGATTTTGTGTCGGCTTATCAGGCTCTATACCGCAAATACCGTCCTCAGACCTTTGACGATGTGTCGGGTCAGCTGGCGGTCACACAGACCCTGAAAACCCAGCTGATCAGCGGACGTATGAGTCACGCCTATCTGTTCACCGGCTCCCGGGGCACCGGTAAAACCAGCTGTGCGAAGATTCTGGCCAAGGCAGTCAACTGCCTGCACCCGGACAACGGCAACCCCTGCAACTGCTGCGAGGCCTGCCGTGCCATTGACTCCGGCTCCTGCATGGATGTATTGGAAATCGATGCCGCCTCCAACAATGGCGTTGACAATGTCCGTGATTTGCGGGATGATGCAATTTATACCCCATCTCAGGTGAAAATGCGTGTGTATATTATTGACGAGGTGCACATGCTGTCCATTTCCGCCTTCAATGCCTTGCTGAAAATCATTGAGGAGCCGCCGGAGCATCTATTGTTCATTTTGGCAACTACGGAGCTGCACAAGGTGCCTGCGACGATCCTGTCCCGGTGTCAGCGGTTCGCCTTCCGCCGCATCAGTCAGGAGGACATCGCAGCAAGGCTTCAATATGTAGCCTATCAGGAGAATATTGATCTGGACGATGGTGCGGCACGGGTACTGGCGCGGTTGGCAGACGGTGGTATGCGTGACGGCCTGAGCCTGCTGGATCAGTGCGCTTCGGCAACCACCGGGGAACTGACCGCAGAACGTGTCTATGCCTGCTTGGGCATTGCGGGCGAGCAGAAATGCGGTGAACTGATGGGCTATATCGCAGCCCATGATACGAAAAGCGCGCTGACCTTATTCAACCGTTTGTATACGGAAGGGAAGGACTTGGGCGCCCTTCTGGACGAGATGGCATGCCTGACACGGGATCTGCTGGTGCTGAAAACTGCCGGAAATACCGGGATTACTATGCTGTCCGGTGTGGCGTCGGATCAGGAGGCACTGGCACTGACCAAAGCCCTCGGCAGCGGGGAACTGGTTCGCATTATGGAGCGCATCCAGACCACGCTGGCATCCTTTACCCGCAGCGCCAGCCGCCGGATGGACGCGGAGCTGTGTATTGTGGAGTTGTGCCAGCCGGAGCTGAGTCTGGATATTCAGTCGGTGAATGCCCGGCTGACCCGGTTGGAGGAACAGCTGAGAAGCGGCGCATTTGTTCCGGCGAAACAGATCCATCCGGCGCCAGTCGAGGAAACGGAGGAAGAAAGACCTCCATTCCCGGATGACGCGGACATCCCTCCGGAGCCGGGTGAGGATTCAGCCGCACCGCAGCAGGACGATGCACCTGCGGGCTTCTGGCTGGAGCTGTGCGGCGCTGTGCGCAAGGAATTGAAGCCGCCGGTCAGCGGCTTTTTTGCGGGGACCCCCGGCGCGCCTGTGCAGGGTGCACTGGCGGGAGATCGTCTGGAATTGCGATGCACCAACGATTTTACGGCTAAAACACTGGATAAGCCGGAGATTTTGGAGGTCGTCGGCAGAAAGGCCGGCGCCATGCTGGGAAGGCCGGTGACTGCGTGTGTGGTGGATTTGTCCGCCAAACCCCAGGGCAATCCCCGCCTGGACAGGCTCATGCAGTTTGGACGGGAGCATTCGGATATTATCAAAATTAAAGAATAAATTTCAGATAGGAGCGTTAATTATGGCAAAAGGTGGATTCCGGGGTATGCCCGGTGGCGGAATGAATCAGGCCGCGATGATGAAGCAGGCTCAGAAGATGCAGCAGGAAATGCTGCGGATGCAGGCAGAGCAGGAGGCCAAGACCTTTACTGCTAAGGCCGGCGGCGGCATGGTGTCCGCCACCGTCAACGGTAAGCATGAACTGGTGGGCTTGGAGATCAACCCCGAAGCGGTTGACCCTGATGATGTGGAAATGCTGCAGGACATGGTCATTGCCGCAGTAAATGAGGCCATGCGTGCCGCCGATAACGAAGCTGCCAACAATATGTCCCGTCTGACTGGCGGCCTGAACCTGGGCGGCCTGTTCTAAGGAGGCTGTATGCAGTTTTTCCCTGCGGCGCTGCAAAACCTGGCGGATCAGTTTGCGCGGCTTCCCGGAGTGGGCAGCAAGACGGCCCAGCGGCTGGCTTTTCATGTGCTGAGTCTGCCTATGGAGGACGCGGAGGAATTTGCCGATGCCATTCTGGAAGCCAAAAGGCAGGTGCACACCTGCCCCTGCTGCCAGAATTTGACCGACCGGGAGCTGTGCCCCATCTGTGATGACGATACCCGGGACAAGTCCGTGATCTGCGTGGTTGCTGACCCCAAGGACGTGATCGCCATGGAGCGTTCCCGAGAATTCCGTGGTGTTTACCATGTACTTCACGGTGTGATCTCCCCGCTGAACCATGTTACCCAGGACGACATCCGCATCAAGGAACTGCTCCAACGGGTGGCGTCCGGTGAGGTCAAGGAGGTCATTATGGCAACCAACCCCGACACGGAGGGCGAAGCCACAGCCATGTACATTTCCCGGCTTCTGCGGCCCATGGAGGTCAAGGTGACCCGGCTTGCCTACGGCGTCCCGGTGGGCAGCCAGCTGGAATACGCCGACGAAGTGACCCTATCACGTGCTTTAGAGGGCCGTCAGGAGATGTAGCCAGTATCAAAAAAACCGCTCCCGAGGGAGCGGCGTCCAAAAGACAGTTGACGGCTACAGTAGTTTGCGCTGCTGTAGCTGTTCTTGCATTCTTCTCCGCATATGATAATGCGGAACCAAGCAAACTCACATATTAGAATTGGGAGGTGCGTTTATTGGAAGCCATTATCAATTATATTCAGGAAAAGTATCATCCGCTCTCGCTTATCCTTTATGGTTCATATGCGGATGGAACAAATAATCTGAATAGTGATTTTGATGCTTTGGTCATTTCATTTGACCATGAACAATTCCACGATACATCCTTTGTGGACGGCATTCAATTAGACGTATTTGTGTATCCTTCCACGTATTTCGAAAAGGATTATGCGTGTGAGGACTTTGTTCAAATTTTTGACGGAAACATCATTGCAGACAGCAATGGGATAGGAAAAACGCTGCAAGCGAATGTTCAAGCATATGTACGAAACCGTCCAATCAAAACAAAAAACGAGATTCAGTCGAATATTGTATGGTGTGTTAAGATGTTTGAGCGAGCAAAACGATGTGATTGTGAAGGAATGTTCCGCTGGCATTGGGTACTGATTGATAGTTTGGAGATTTTTTGCGATATCATGCAGCATCCCTATCTTGGCCCCAAAAAGGCATTAAAATGGATGGAGGAAACACATCCTGAAGCTTTTAATTGCTATAAAAGGGCACTTCAAAATTTTAGTATGGACTCTTTAGAAGAATGGATTGGATATCTCAAAAATACGAATGGAACACATTGATAATTTCCAGTTCATAGGCTCAGCGAAAGACACACTTCTTTACGGGATGACCTGTATGTGCGCCCTTTGAGACTGAACGCCCCGGACATCCATGTCCGGGGCGTTTTGCGCGAAAGAGCGATTTTTATGCCTTTTTTCGGAAAAGACTTGCAGGAAGCTGAGACAGAATCACGGCGGCAAATACCAGCACACAGCCGGTTGTCTCCCACAGGGTCATGGTTTCCCCCAGCAGCCACCAGCCGCCCAGTACGGCGAACACCGACTCCAGACTCATAATCAGGGAGGCCGTGGTGGGTTCCAGAGACTTCTGACCGTTGACCTGCATGGTGTAGGCCACGCCCATGGACAGGATGCCCGCGAAGCACAAGGGCTTCCAGCAGGCGAGGACGTCTCCCCAGCTGACGGTTTCCGTCAGGAGCATAAAGGGAATGGACAGCACTGTGACCACCAGCGCCTGTACGCAGTTCAGCCGCAGACCGTCTAAGTTTCCGGCGAGCCGGTCAATGCAGGTGATCTGCACGGCGAAAGCCAGAGCGCAGCCGCAGAGCAGCAGGTCGCCTTTGTTGACTTGGGTCACGCCCATGCAGCTGAGCAGATACAGGCCGACCACCGCCATTCCTACGCTGAATACGATGGTGAATGGGGGCTTCTGTCCCAGGAACATTCCCAGCACCGGCACCCACACAATGTACATGGCGGTCAGAAAGCCCGCCTTTCCGGCATCGGTGTATACAAGCCCCACCTGCTGTAAGCTTGCCGCCACAAACAGGGCGCAGCCGCAGATGATGCCCACCTTCCAAAGAGTGGGATTTTTCCATTTTTCGGCGGATTCCCGGACGCTGCATGACCGAAGCTCCATCAGGAAGGAGCAGGGAATCAGGAACAGCACCGCCAAAGCGCAGCGGACAGCCTGAAAGGTAAAGGGGCCGATCCTGTCCATGCCCACGCTCTGCGCGATGAAGGCGAAGCCCCAGATGGTCGTTGCCAGCAGCAGATACAGGCTGCCTTTGATTTGCTTCTTCATAATTTCATCACCGCCGCATACTCTAGCATAAATTGGTGAAAAATGCAAGCGGCGTTGCTTTTTTTTGCAGATGTGGTATAATACGGCAAAGATTATTATGGAGGGACAGCTATGGAAAAATTGAAAGCAATTCCTGCCCGTGAGGAAATCCCCATGGGGGATAAGTGGGCGCTGGAAGATCTGTATCCGACAGATGCCGACTGGGAAAAAGAACTGGAGACACTTGCGCGGGATCGGGAGTATCTTGTATCCTTTGCGGGGAAGCTGGGCAGCAGCGCAAAGGCGCTGTACGACTATCTGGACGCATCGGAAAAGCTGAATGTCAAGGCAGACCGTCTGGGCAATTACTGTATGCGCCGGGCTGACGAGGACACCCGGAACGCTGCCGCGCAGGCCATGCAGGGACGGTTTATGAGCGCCATGGTGGAATTGAGTGCTGCCTGCAGCTTTGATACCCCGGAACTGATGGCGGTTTCCGAGGAAACCCTGAACGGCTTCTATGCTGAATGCCCCGAGCTGGAACGCTACCGCCGCTATCTGACCGACCTGCGCCGCAGAAAGCCCCATACCCTGTCCGCCGCCGAGGAAAAGCTTCTGGCAGCCGCCGGAGAGATGGCCCAGACCCCGGATACGGTCTACGGAGCGCTGGCAGATGCCGACCTGACTTTCCGGGATGCCGTGGACGCGCAGGGGAGTGCCCACCCGCTGACCCAGGGCACCTTTGTCCAGATGGAGGAAAGTTCTGACCGTATTCTGCGGAAAAGCGCCTACGAAAATCTCTATGACGGCTTTGCCGCTTTTAAAAATACCGCGGCGGCCATCCTGAACGGCCAGAATAAGCAGCTGAAATTCTATGCCGATGCCAGAAAATATGGTTCCGCTCTGGAAGCCTCTCTGGACAGCACCAACGTGCCGGTGTCCGTCTACGATAACCTGATCGAAGCGGTCCACGCGAAGCTTCCCAGTATGCACCGCTATGTCCGTCTGCGCAAGAAGCTGCTGGGTGTAGACGAGCTGCACTTCTATGACATTTATACCCCACTGCTGCACGGTGTGGATAAGCACATCCCCTATGAGCAGGCGAAGCAGACGGTTTACGATGCCCTTGCCCCGCTGGGGGAGGACTACCGGGCAATTCTCAAGGAGGGGCTTAATAACCGCTGGATCGACGTCTACCAGAATCAGGGAAAACGCAGCGGCGCCTATTCCGCAGGGGCTAAGGTACACCCCTATGTGCTGCTGAACTACACCGGTACGCTGGACAGCCAGTTCACCCTTGCCCATGAGATGGGCCACGCCCTGCATTCCTACCTGTCCAACAAGCACCAGAACCCCATCGATGCGGATTACGTGATTTTTGTGGCAGAGGTTGCCTCCACCTGCAATGAGGCCCTGCTCATGGAGCACCTTCTGAAAAACACCACGGATAAGAAAGAGCGGGCCTACCTCATCAATCACTTCCTGGACCAGTTCAAGGGCACCATCTACCGCCAGACTATGTTTGCTGAGTTCGAGCGGAACATCGGTGCCATGACCGCCGAAGGACAGACCCTCACCGCCGATGTGCTATCTCAGGAGTACAGACGTCTGAACGAAGAATATTATGGCCCGGATATGGTGGTGGATGACCGCATCGCCATGGAATGGGCAAGAATTCCCCATTTCTACTACAATTACTATGTATTCCAGTACGCCACCGGCTACGCCGCTGCCATTGCTCTGTCGAGAAGAATTCTGAATGAAGGGGAACCGGCTGTTCGGGATTATCTGAATTTCCTGTCCGGCGGATGCTCCAGAAGCCCCATTGATCTGCTGAAGGGAGCAGGCGTGGATATGACCGGCCCGGAGCCTGTGACCCAGGCGCTGGAGCTGTTCGACCAGCTGCTGGACGAGATGGAAGCGCTGACGGAGGGACGGGATGGCTGAGATTTTCCTGCCCACTCTGCACACCTTCGCCATGAACAATATCTTCACCGGCTCCTGCGGCCTGTTCCGCTTCCGGGCGGTGCCAAATGTGGTGATGGCCACTCCCAAAGAAGTGGATTTTGCGCAGAGCAGCATTCATGTGGAATACTGGCACGGCTTGTACTGCTACGAAAAAAGTCAGATGGAGGGGGAAGAGACATTCCCCATGTCAGAGGAGGGCAGACAGCAGATGCTTTCCTGGCTGGAGAGTAAGATATAGTGATATTCACTATAAGCAGAAAATGATTTTTAAAAAATTTGTGCAAAAAACAAAAAATGCTTGCAATTATGGTCAACTTCTGTGTATAATAAAATCGATACAGAGAGTTGGATGTGATTGCGTTGGTTTTTGAAATACTCCGGGATATGGCGGCGCTGCCTCAGGCGCAGGAAGCAGCCGCAGCGTATCTGGCCGAGTGCCTGTCGGTATTTGTGAAAAAAATGGATACGGTTCTGATCTGTTTCCCGCAGCAGGGTGTTGGAAGCCTGAGCCGCGTTATGGAGCAGGCGGTGCTCCGGTGCGAGGCAATTCCGGTGGTCTGGGGTGCGGATCACCGCTGGAAAAGCCTGCTGCGGCTGGCCTTTTCCTCCCGGGCAAACACCATTATCAGTACGCCTCTGATCGTGCTGGGATTGGCAAAGCTTCGGAGTTTCTATTCGATACCGCTGTTTGTGCGAAATGTGGTGACCGCTGGTTATCCCTGCGAGGAATGGATGATCGATGGGATTCGCAGGGAGTTTGACTGCACCAGCTGGGGCTGCTTCGCAATGGGCACTACCGGGGTGGTGGCTGGGTTTTCCTGTCCATGTCCAAGCCTGCGAGGGATCCATCTGCGGGAAGCGGAATATCATGTGGAGATCGTGGACGGGGATGGAGCACCACTGCCTGAGGGTGAGGCGGGAGAAGTGGTTCTGTCTCCCGTCTGTGCACCGGAACTGCGTTATTATACGGGGGAGAATGCCCGCCTGAACACTGGCCGCTGTGTCTGCGGCAGCATCCATCCGTTTCTGACGGACATCCAGCCGGGAAGAACCGAGGCAGACGCGGATCTTCTGGCACTGGGGCAGACCCTGCAAAGTTGGGACAGCGTACTGGACTGCCGTCTGAACAAGGGACAGTACGGTCTGGAGATGGAGCTGGTTGTGTTGCCCGGAAAGCGGCTTCCAAAGCTTCCCAGCGCCGCAAAGCAGTGCATTCGGGTCTTCGACCCGGAAACGGATACACCGCTGCCTTATGATCCCACGCAAAAAATTCTGGAAGTCCGGAAGGAAAGTCGTTGACATTTCCGCAGAATGTGATAGAATATCAAAGATATGCAAAGACATTGCGGAAACTAAGCGGATGGAATGGATCAGAAGCGAGAGGGGATCGGTGAAAGCCCTTGATCGTTCTGCCGCAGGCCACTTCCTGCGTTGCCCGGGATGACCGGGACGGGTGCTCCCGTTACAGGGCGTCTAAGATGTCCCGTTAGGGACGAATTAGGGTGGTACCGCGATTTTTCTGTCGCCCCTATTGTCTGGGGGCGACATTTTCTTTGCACCAAAAAACGTTGTATTTCATGAATTTCATTTTCTTTGGAGGTTGTAACCATGAATCCCAAGCCTTACGGCGTAAACGAACTGCGTGAGATGTTCCTGTCCTTCTTTGAGAGCAAGGGCCATCTGCGCCTGCCCAGCTTTTCCCTGATCCCCCAAAATGACGCGTCCCTGCTGCTCATCAATTCCGGCATGGCGCCCATGAAGCCATACTTCACCGGCGAGGTGGAGCCGCCCCGTCACCGGGTCTGCACCTGCCAGAAGTGCATCCGTACCGGCGATATTGAGAATATCGGTAAGACTGCCCGTCACGGCACCTATTTTGAGATGCTGGGCAACTTCTCCTTCGGCGACTACTTCAAGCACGAGGCCATCAACTGGAGCTGGGAGTTCCTGACCAAGGTGGTTGGCCTGGACGAGAACCGTCTGTATCCCTCCATTTACGAAAACGACGATGAAGCCTTTGAGATCTGGAATAAGGAAGTGGGTGTGCCGGCTGAGAAGATTTTCCGTTTCGGCAAGTCTGACAATTTCTGGGAACACGGCTCCGGTCCCTGCGGCCCCTGCTCTGAAATCTACTACGACCGGGGCGAGAAGTACGGCTGCGGCAAGCCTGACTGCACCGTGGGCTGTGACTGCGACCGCTACATGGAAGTCTGGAACAACGTTTTCTCCCAGTTCAACAACGACGGTCAGGGCAACTACACCGAGCTTGCCCAGAAGAACATCGATACCGGCATGGGTCTGGAGCGTCTGGCCGTTGTCTGTCAGGACGTGGACTCTCTGTTCGATGTGGATACCGTCATGAACATCACCAACAAGGTGACGGAACTGACCGGCGCCACCTACGGTCAGAGCGTCAAGATGGACGTGTCTCTGCGGGTCATCACCGACCATATCCGCGCTTCCACATTTATGATCGCCGACGGTGTCCTGCCCAGCAACGAGGGCAGAGGCTATGTTCTGCGCCGTCTGCTGCGGCGGGCTGCCCGTCACGGTAAGCTCCTGGGTGTGAACACGCCCTTCCTGTACAAGGTCGTGGAGACGGTCATTCAGGAGAATGAGGGGCACTACACCTATCTGCGGGAGCGGGCCGAGTATATCACCCGGATCGTGAAGATCGAGGAGGAGAACTTCTGCCGTACCATCGATGGCGGCATGAGCATCTTCGCCGCCAAGCTGGCGGAGCACAAGGCCAAGGGCGAGACTCAGTTCTCCGGTGCCGATGCTTTCCTGCTGGCGGACACCTATGGCTTCCCCATCGACCTGACCATTGAAATGGTTGCCGACGAGGATATGACCATTGACATGGACGAATTCAACCGTCTGCGGGAGGAGCAGAAGGTTCGTGCCCGGGAGGCTCGGAAGGCCCTGGGCGATCTGGCTTGGGCCGGTATCGATCTGGGCCTGGACAACACGCCCACCACCTTCGTTGGTTACACCGAGAACAATTGCTCAGCCAAGGTGCTGGCTGTCTGCGTCGGTGAAGAAGTCTCCGGCACCATTGCCGGCGGCGAGGAAGGCATCATTGTGCTGGACAAGACTCCCTTCTATGCGGAAATGGGCGGTCAGGTAGCCGATCAGGGCGTGATCCTTGTGGGCAACAGCCGCTTCCAGGTCACCAATGTCCAGAAGGACAAGGGCGGTAAGTACCTTCACTACGGCAAGATGGTCACCGGCTCCATCAAGGTGGATGACGAGGTCTGCGCTTCCATCGATGTGGAGCGCCGCAAGGCCATTATGCGTGCCCACTCCGCCACCCACCTACTCCAAAAGGCTTTGCAGACCGTGCTGGGTGATCACGTCCATCAGGCTGGTTCCTATGTGGAGCCTGACCGTCTGCGCTTCGACTTTACCCATTACGCTGCTCTGACTGCTGAGGAGCTGACAAAGGTCAACTCCATTGTGCAGAACGCCGTGCTGGAAGGCTATTCCGTGGACATCCGGGAAATGCCCATTGAGGAGGCCAAGGCTTCCGGCGCCACGGCGCTGTTCAGTGAGAAGTACGGCGATACCGTTCGTGTTGTCAACATGGGCGGCTACTCCATCGAGCTGTGCGGCGGCACCCATCTGGATAACACCGCCAAGGTCGGCCCCTTCGAGCTGGAAAGTGAGTGCAGCGTTGCTTCCGGTGTCCGCCGGATCGAGGCCATCACCGGCAAGGCCTGCCTGCGGAAGATGGAGAAGAATCAGCAGATGCTCTTTGAAGCGGCGGCGAAGCTGAAGACCAAGCCTGCTGAGGTAGCCTCCAAGATCCAGAGCCATATGGAAGAGATCAGAGAGCTGAAGCGTTCTATTGAGCAGTTCCAGGCCCGGGAAACCTCCGGCGAGGTGGAGCGGTTCCTCTTTGGCTCCCGGAACATGGGCGGCTTCCGGGTTTTGACGGCAATGCTTCCCAATGCGGATGCCGCTAAGCTGCGTCAGATGGGCGATATGCTTCGTGACAAGGCACCCAATGTGGTGGCGGTGCTTGCCACCTGCAACGGAGATAAGCCCACCTTCCTGGCGGTCTGCGGCAAGGATGCCGTTGCCGGCGGCATGAAGGCCGGTGAGCTGGTAAAGCAGGTGTGCAGCTGCTGCGGTGGCAGCGGCGGCGGCAAGCCGGATTCCGCTATGGGCGGCGGCAAGGACATCACCAAGGTTGACAATGCGCTGGCGTTGGTTGACGACTACGTTGCCTCCAAGATTCAGTAATTCTATAGGGCGCAGCCGGGTGCTGCGCCCTTTTTCACGAATGGGGATGTGGGTATGCGGTGGATTTTATATACGGCAATGGGATTTGCCGCTGCCTGTGGCCTGAGCGTCTATTGCGGAAGCTGGCCTCTGCGAATGCTGGGCGCCGGAGGAATTCTGCTTTTGAGTGCGTTGGCAGAGCGAAAACCGGGAGCGGTCCGGCGGTGTCTGGTGGCTTTGCTGGGATGTGCGCTGGGCTTTGGATGGTTTCACTTGTACAGAAACTGGTATTTGGCTCCGATTGCGCCGCTGGACGGAGAAACGGCGGTATATACTGTCCGGGCATCGGATTACAGTCGTGAAACGGAATATGGAAGCGTGGTTGATGGCACGATCCGATTGGCAGACCGCTCCTATCGGGTCACCGCCTATCTGCGGGATGCGGAAGAAACGGAACCGGGAGATTTGCTTTCCGGCAGTTTTCGCATTCAGGTGACATTTGACGCGGGGCAGGAGCCATCATCCTATTATCAGGGAAAAGGCATCTTTCTTTTGGCTTATCAGGCGGACACCGTTGCGGTCACCGTGGGGCAGCGGTCTTTCCGGGATACGCCCGCTGTCTTACGGCGGTTTATCCAGGAAACCCTTGACACATATCTGCCGGAGGACTGCGCATCCTTTGCAAGGGCGCTGCTTCTGGGGGATACCGCCCAATTGACTTACCAAACGGAAACAGAATTGAAGCTCAGCGGCATCCGCCATGTGGCCGCAGTGTCTGGTCTGCATATTTCGGTTCTTTTTGCAGTTATCAGTGCGCTCACCTTTCGGAAACGGTATCTTACCGCATTGCTTGGCATCCCGCTGCTGTGTCTGTTCACTGCCGTCGCGGGGTTTACGCCGTCGGTTACCCGGGCCTGTATCATGTCTGGCTTGATGCTTACGGCGCAGCTTGCAGACAAAGAATACGACGGCCCCAGCGCATTGGCTTCTGCGGTGCTTGTCATGCTTGCAGCCAATCCGTATTGTATCAGTTCCGTCAGCTTCCAGCTGTCGGCAGCCAGTGTGGCCGGAATTTTCCTGTTCACGCCATGGCTTCTGGAAAGGCTGACTGCCAGACTGAGCGGCAAAAAAGGTAAGAAATACGCGTTTCTGCGAAAATTGGCGGCCGGTGCGGCTGTGTCGCTGGGCGCGCAGGTGCTGACCATTCCGCTGTGCGCCGGCTATTTTGGCGTGGTGAGCCTAATCAGTGCCGCAACAAACATCCTGGTACTGTGGGCAGTGAGCCTGACCTTCTGCCTGCTGGCGGTGACCTGCGTGATGGCGATGGTTTGCCCGACACTGGCCGGATGGGTGGGAGCTGCCGCCGGAATGCTGATCCGCTATATACTGATCGTCGCAAAGACCATGGCGGCTATTCCGTTGGCAGCAGTGTACACGGTCAGTCCTTATATCGTGGTTTGGCTGTTTTTTGCTTATCTGTTGGTCCTGCTATTCCTGCGATACAGAAAGATGGCGGGGATCTTCGTCCACTGTGCGGTTATCTCCCTCTGCTTGGCACTGGTCCTTTCCTGGCTGGAACCATCCGCGTCGGATACCTGCTTTACGGTGCTGGATGTTGGACAGGGACAGTGTCTGCTGGTACAGTCGGAGGGCAGAATCTATGTAGTGGACTGCGGCGGAGACAGCGACAGCCATACCGCCGATCTTGCTGCGGAGACCCTGCTGAGCCAGGGCTATAACCATGTAGACGGCATGATCCTGACCCACACGGACCGAGACCATGCCGGCGGCGCGGAAAACCTTCTTTCAAGAATTCGTACAGATCTGCTGATCCTGCCCCGGCAGACGGAGAATATTGCCGTTCCGGCGGATACCCGAGTGGTGATTGCCGAACAGGATATTCAAATAACAGACGGCACCGCGACCATTTCCATTTTTGCCCCGGTCTTTCACGGCGAAGAAAATGAAATGAGCCTGTGCGTCTTGTTTGATACGGAAAAATGTGATATACTCATCACCGGAGACAGAAACGCCTTTGATGAACGTTCCCTGTTACGGCATTCGGAAATTCCGGATGTGGACATTCTGGTGGCCGGACATCACGGCTCCCGGTACTCGACCTGCGAGGAGCTGCTGACTGCCGCAAATCCAGAGATCGTCTGCATCAGTGCGGGAGCGGACAATCCCTATGGGCATCCGGCACAGGAGGTGCTGGACAGACTTTCCGATTTCGGCTGCACCGTATATCGTACGGATCAGCAGGGAACCATCACGATCAGGAGGTAAAACGATGGCAAAGAAACAGCCTTCCGGCGGCGGGCTTGCGGAACTGAAAATGGCGCTGAAACAAAAAACGCTGGGTCGGCTGTACATTTTCCACGGTGAGGAAACATTCCTCCTGCACCATTATCTGGAGCAGATGAAAAAACTCCTGCTGGACCCGCTGACGGAATCCTTCAACTACCACCGCTTAAACAGCGAGACCTTTGAACTGCGTGCCTTTGCGGACGCGGTGGAGAATCTTCCCATGATGGCGGAAGCGACCCTCGTTCAGATCGACGATGTGGATATTTTCAAGCTGAATGAATCGGACCGGGAGAAAATGGCGGAAATTCTGCGGGATATTCCTGATTACTGCACGGTGGTTTTTACTTATATTACCGCCGCCTGGAAACCGGACAAACGGCTGAAAAAGCTGTGGGATGCTGTGGACAGCAGCGGCCTGGTCGTGGAGTTTGCCAAACAGGATCAAAAAGACCTGATTGCCTGGGTGACCCGCCATTTTTCAGCGAACAAAAAGCGCATTTCCACTGACCTGTGCGCCTATCTCATCGACATCACCGGCGGCACCATGACCGCTCTCGGCAGCGAGATCGATAAGATCTGCGCCTATTCCGGAGCGGAGGAAATTCAAAAAACTGACATTGACGCAGTGACAGAGCCGGTTTTGGATGCCGTTGTATTCCAGATGACCGATCAGCTCAGCGCCGGGCGCTACGATCAGGCTATGCAGAAATTGCAGCAGCTTCTTAAAATGCAGCAGGAGCCTTTGGCGATCCTTGGTGCCGTGGGCAGCCACTTCCGCCGCATCAGCGCGGCCAGAACGCTTCTGGATGCTGGAAAGAGCACCTATGACCTGCAAAAGCTCTGCGGTATCCCGGACTATCCGGCCAGAAAAACCATGGAGGCCGCCCGCCGCTGTACGCCGCAATTCTGCCGGATGGCTGCCCAGCTGGTGCTGGAAACGGACTATCAGATCAAGACCTCCTTTGATGAACCGGAGCGGCTGTTGGAGCTGCTGATCCTGCGGCTGGCACAGGAGGCAAAAAATGCTTAAAATCAAGGAAGCCATCGTGGTGGAGGGCCGCTACGATAAGAATACCCTGTCCCAGATTGTGGACGCGCCGATTCTGGAGACCTCCGGTTTTGGCATCTTCAGGGACAAGGAGCAGATGTCCCTCCTGCGCCGGGTGGCAGAGCGTCGGGGACTCATCGTATTTACGGATTCCGACGGAGCGGGCTTTGTCATCCGCAATCACATCAAAAGCGCGATTCCAGGGAAATTCCTGAAGCACGCCTATATCCCAGACATATACGGAAAAGAAAAGCGGAAAGCGGCTCCCGGAAAAGAGGGAAAGCTGGGCGTGGAGGGCCTGCCCCCGGGAATTCTTCTGGACGCGCTGCGCCGTGCCGGGGCCACCATAGAAGGGGAGGATTCCCCGGGAAACAAGGGCATCACCAAGCAGGACCTGATGGAACGGGGTCTGTCCGGCGGGGCCAACGCCGGGGCGAAGCGGCAGCAGCTCCTTAAAAAGCTGGGCTTGCCGGAACGCATGAGTGCTAACGCCATGCTGCAAGCACTGAACCTGCTGTGTTCTCTGGAAGAGCTGGACGTCCTATTGGAACAATGTTAATGGAGTAAAACCATGGTAGATATACAGGTAACGAATCTGACAAAATTCTTTGTTATTGGCGAAAATCTGCTGGAAAACCTGACCTTTGAGATTCAGGAAGGGGAGTGCGTGGCCATTCTGGGCCGCAACGGCTGCGGCAAGACCACCCTATTCAACATCCTCACCGGGCAGATGGACTACGATTCCGGCGAGGTCTATGTGAACCCCAACAAAAAACTGGGCCTGATTTCTCAGATCCCCCGGTTTCCAGAGGGATTTACCGTTGAGGATGTGCTTCGCTCTGCCTTCGCGGAAATTCTGCGGGTGCGCCAAAAAATGGAGCTGCTGGAATGTGAGATGGCAAACGGCGCAACGGACACCCAGCTGCGGGAGTATGACGCCCTGGCAAACCGCTTCCAGACCGGCGGCGGCTACGAGATGGACGTGGAAGTAGACAAAATCTGCAACGGTCTTGGCATTTCCGCCGAGCAGCGGGTGCAGGAATTTGCCAGCCTGTCCGGCGGTGAGAAAACAAGAGTGAATCTGGCCCGGCTGCTGCTGGAAAAGACGGACATTCTTCTGCTTGACGAGCCGACCAACCATCTGGATCTGAACAGCGTGGAGTGGCTGGAACAGTATATCAACGCCTTCAAGGGCACGGTGCTGACCATCTCCCACGACCGTTATTTTATCGATCAGGTGGCCGACCGGGTCATTGAGATCACCGAGGGCCATGCGGAGTTCTATTCCGGCAACTATTCCTTCTATATGGACGAAAAACAGGCCCGGTTCGATCTGCAATTAAAGCAGTACGAGCAGGAGCAGGCCAAGCTCAAGCAGCTGGGTTACACCGTAGAGCGTATGAAGGGCTGGGGCATCAACAACCGCACCCTGTACCGCCGGGCTATGTCCATCCAGCACCGCATGGAGCGCATCCGCAAGACGGAAAAGCCCAAAAAAGAGCGCACCATGAAGGCATCCTTCGGCGAAAAGGAGTTTTCCGGGGACATTGTTTTCAAAATGAAAAACGTCTCCAAGTCCTTTGGTGACCGAACCCTGTTTTCAGACGTGAATTTGACAGTGGAGGGTGGCGAGCGGATTGCTCTGCTGGGGGACAACGGCACAGGCAAGACCACTTTCATCAAATGCCTGCTGGGAGACGAGGACTGCGCTGGAAAGATCCAGTTTGGCCCCACGGTGAAATTCGGATACCTTCCTCAGATCATCCACTTCGACCACCCGGAGCGCAGCCTGTACGACACCATGCTCTATGAGAAGAACTGCACCCCGCAGACTGCCCGTGACCGTCTGGGCGCTTTTCTGTTCCAGGGGGAGGATGTGTTCAAGCAGGTAGGGAACCTCTCCGGCGGCGAGCAGTCCCGCCTGCGGCTGTGTATGCTGATGGACGAGAAGATCAACCTACTGATTCTGGACGAACCGACGAACCACCTGGACATCGCCTCCCGGGAGTGGGTAGAGGCAGCCATCGAGGAATTTGAGGGCGTGCTGCTGTTCGTGTCCCATGACCGGTACTTTATTGAGAAATTTGCCGAGCGTATCTGGCTGTTGGAGGACGGAACCATTCGTGACTTCCCCTGCGGCTATCAGAAATACCGTTCCATTCTGGAGCATGAGGCAGCGGCGAAACCTGTCGTCACCGCCGCGCCCAAGCCTAAAAAGGAAAAGCCCAAGGGAGGCACCAAGGATACGGACAAGCTGATCCGCCGTCTGGAACGGGAGATCGAAAAGCAGGAAGCGTTGATTGCGGAATTTGATAAAAAGATTGAAGCTGCAGCCGCCGACTATCAGGAACTGACACGTCTGTTAAATGAGAAGGAAGATGCGGAAGCGGTGCTGATGGATCTGATGGAGCAGTGGGACGCGGCGCAGGAGTGAAAATATGAACCATCAGGGAACGAAAATGATTGAAACCCCAAGGCTGATTCTGCGGCGGTTTACCTAGAGGACGCGCCTGCCATGTACCGCAACTGGGCCTCAGACCCGGAAGTGACCAAATATCTGACCTGGCCCACACACGAAAATCCGGAGGTTAGCCGACAGGTTTTGCTTGACTGGACAGAACAGTATAAAGACGATACCTTCTACCAGTGGGCCATCGTTCCAAAGGAATTGGGGGAACCTGTGGGTTCCATTGGGGCGGTGCGTCTGAACGAGCAGGCTCAGCTTGTGCATATCGGCTACTGCATCGGCGCAAACTGGTGGCACAGGGGCATTACCTCTGAAGCCATGCAGGCGGTGATGGACTATATGTTCGACAAAGTGGGTGTCAACCGTGTAGAATCCCGTCACGACCCCCGAAACCCCAACTCCGGTGGGGTTATGCGCAAGTGCGGCATGAAGTTTGAAGGCACCCTGCGCCAGTCCGATTGGAACAATCAGGGCATTTGCGATGCCAGCTGGTATGGCTTACTGGCAGAGGAACGTAATTTGTCAAAATGCGTAGTTGACACGTAAGAAACAAATGCTATAATAGGTGACATATGACAAAAAGGAGAAAACAAACATGAGTTCTTGTAATGGAAATTGCTCTTCCTGCGGTTCCGACTGCGCGGATCGCAAGGAAGAAAGCCTGCTGGCAGAGCCGAATCCCAAGTCCAGCGTAAAGAAGGTCATCGCTGTGGTGTCCGGCAAGGGCGGCGTGGGCAAGTCTACGGTTACCGCCATGCTGGCTGTAGCTATGGCCCGTCAGGGGAAAAAGGTGGCTGTTCTGGATGCTGATATTACCGGTCCCTCTGCGCCTACGGCCTTCGGTGTCAACGAGTGCCAGGGTGCCAATGAGGACGGCCTGTTCCCGGCGCTGACCCGCAGCGGCATTCAGGTCATGTCCATCAACCTGCTGCTGGACAACCCCGCCGACCCTGTGGTATGGCGCGGCCCTGTCATTGCCGGTGCGGTGAAGCAGTTCTGGACGGACGTGATCTGGGAAGATGTGGACTATATGTTCGTGGATATGCCTCCCGGAACCGGCGACGTACCTTTGACCGTGTTCCAGAGCCTGCCAATCGACGGCGTGGTCATTGTCACCACCCCTCAGGATCTGGTGTCCATGATCGTTGCCAAGGCAGTGAAGATGGCGAATATGATGCACATTCCTGTGCTGGGCTTTGTTGAGAATTATTCCTATCTGGAGTGCCCGGACTGCGGCAAGAAGATCGAGGTCTTTGGTAAGTCCCATATCGGCGAGATCGCCGCAAAGTTCAACCTGCCCGTGCTGGCAAAGCTGCCTATTGACCCGTCGGTTGCGGAAGCCTATGACAACGGCCTGATGGAGACGGTGAATACAGATGCCATGGGCGGCGTCATTGAAGCTGTCCTGAAAGCGTAACATGAGGGAAACCCGGCATAAGCCGGGTTTCTTTTGGATTCAGCGGAGAAAACAGTGGATTTTCCGAGAAAAATGTGCTACAATACCCCGGAATATAGAAAATCGAAAGGGAGTTAAGCGTTGGAAACGAATGAGAAAGTCGGCTTTCAGACAAAAGACTACTGGTACGACCTGCCGGAGGAGCTGATTGCCCAGACTCCGCTGCAAAAGCGGGACACCTCCCGGCTGATGGTGCTGGACCGGGAGACTGGGGAAATCAGTCATAAGCACTTTTATGATATTGTAGACTATCTGAATCCCGGTGACTGCTTGGTGATGAACGACTCCCGTGTGCTGCCCGCGCGGCTTCTGGGCCATCGTCCCACCGGAGGCGCGGTGGAGGTGCTGCTGCTGCGTGACTTGGGAAACAACTGCTGGGAGTGCCTTTGCAAGCCGGGACGGAAGATGCTGCCTGGAAACGAAGTCAGCTTTGGAGACGGAGAACTGAAAGCTGTAGTCCGGGAGGTCCGGGAGGACGGTAACCGAGTGGTGGAGTTTTTCTATCAGGGTATTTTCCTGGAAGTTCTGGAACGCTTGGGGAAAATGCCTCTGCCGCCCTATATCAAGGCTGAGCTTGCCGATCAGGAGCGGTATCAGACGGTGTATTCCCGGGAGGTCGGCTCCGCGGCCGCACCAACCGCCGGACTGCATTTTACCAACGAATTGCTGGAGAGAGTCCGGGAAAAAGGCGTAAAGACTGCCTTTGTCACCCTACACGTTGGCCTTGGCACCTTCCGGCCCGTAAAGGCAGACAACATTCTGGAGCACCATATGCACTCTGAGCTGTGCATGATGAGTGAGGAAACCGCGCAGATTCTGAACGAAACCAGAAACAAGGGCGGACGTATCATCTGCGTTGGCACAACTTCCTGCCGCACCCTGGAATCGCTGGCAGGGGAGGACGGCAGTTTTTCCGCCGGATCCAAATGGACGGATATTTTCATCTATCCCGGCTACACTTTCAAGGCCATGGATGGCCTGGTCACCAATTTCCATTTGCCGGAGAGTACGCTGGTCATGCTGGTGTCTGCCTTTGCCGGGCGGGAGCGGGTTCTGAACGCCTACGCCGAGGCGGTGAAGGAGCGCTATCGTTTCTTCAGCTTCGGAGATGCCATGTTAATTTTGTGAGGTAACTATGTTTGAACTGAAAAAGACGGAAGGCAAGGCCCGGCGGGGCGAATTTACCTGTGCCCACGGCACCGTCCAGACCCCGGTCTTTATGAATGTGGGCACACAAGGTGCCATCAAGGGTGCGCTGAGTGCGGAGGATCTAAAGAATATTGGCTGTCAGGTAGAGCTGTCCAATACCTACCACCTGCACCTTCGCCCGACGGACAAGGTTGTCCGGGAAATGGGCGGCCTGCATAAGTTCATGACTTGGGACGGGCCGATTCTGACTGACTCCGGTGGATTTCAGGTATTCAGCCTGTCCTCCCTGCGAAAGATTAAAGAAGAGGGAGTTTATTTTGCCTCCCATATTGACGGACGCAAAATTTTCATGGGCCCGGAGGAGAGTATGCAGATCCAGTCCAACCTGGGCTCCACCAACGCCATGGCCATTGACGAGTGCATCGAGAACCCCTCCCCCTAAGACTATGTGAAGCAGTCTGTGGAGCGGACAGCCCGCTGGCTCCGCCGGTGCCGGGCAGAGATGGACAGGCTCAACAGCCTGCCG
>JALFJQ010000074.1 GCA_022775085.1 Clostridiales bacterium
TCAGCGCATCCGAATCGTCTGGAACTGCATTGGCGAATTCACGCCGCCAACCGTAACAAACACAGAAAAATCGGCATAGCCGGTAAATACATACCAACTATGCCGATATTTTTCCGGGATTGCGTATCCCTAAGTTGCACCACTAAAGGACGGGGCTCTTTCTTGCTGCAAGATGCCACAGGCATCTTGTTAAACGCAAGAACAATACTTGGCCTGCCCGGGAAGATAGGTAATGCCAACATAAGAGCCTCGTCCGAAAGGACGGGGCTCTTTCTTGCTGCAAGATGCCACAGGCATCTTGTTGAACGCAAGGACAATACTTGGCCAACCCAGGAAGGTAGGTAATGCCAACATAAGAGCCTCGTCCGAAAGGACGGGGCTCTTTTTTTGCTGCAAGATGCCACAGGCATCTTGTTAAACGCAAGGACAATACTTGGCCTGCCCAGGAAGGTAGGTAATGCCAACATTAGAGCCCTGTCCGAAAAGAGGCTTCAGCTTAGGGATACCCCAAAACAAGGACATTTTTGACTGAAACCCTTCAAGCGGGATCAACAGAAAGAGTCAGTATCTTCAGCATCGTCACAACACCGATGATCACACCGGTAACGACGAAAATACCCAGATAGCCGGTGCCCATGATGGGCAGTGCTTCCATCAAAAGATCCACACGCATCGCTTACCCTCCAATCCTTGCTTTGACCAAAGCCAAAATCAGACCGCCGGCGATGACGGAGGCAATCTGGCCGGAAACATTGACACCGATGGAATGCATCAGCAGGAAATTTTGTTTATCCGCTTCCAGACCCATTTTGTGAACCACACGGGCAGACATGGGGAATGCGGAGATACCGGCCGCACCGATCATGGGATTGATCTTTTCTTTGGAGATTAGATTCATCACCTTTGCCACCAGAATGCCGCCGACGGTGTCAAAGATAAACGCAACCAGTCCCAGCCCAATGATAATCAATGTATCCATCCGCAGAAAATCCGCTGCCTTCATCTGGGAAGCGATGGTGATGCCAAGGAAAATGGTGATCAGGTTGGCCAAAACTTTCTGCGCGGTTTCGGACAGAGAATCCAGCACACCGCATTCCCGGATCAGATTTCCGAACATCAGAAAACCGATCAGCGCTACCGCGTCGGGAGCAACAATACCCACAATGACCGTCACAATTATGGGAAACAGAATCCTGGTGGTCTTGGGAACCGGCCTGCCCTGATACTGCATCCGAATCTTCCGCTCTGCCTTGGTGGTGCAAAGCTTGATGATGGGCGGCTGGATCAGCGGAACCAGTGCCATGTAGGAATAGGCCGCCAACATGATAGCACCCAGATAGTTACTCCCCAACTCCGTTGCCACAAAAATGGAGGTTGGCCCGTCTGCCGCACCGATGATGGCAATAGACGCGGCGTCCCGCAGATCATAGCCCAGCAGGGAAGCCAGCGCCAGCGTGAAGAAAATACCAAACTGAGCCGCCGCACCAAAGATCATCAGCTTTGGGTTGGTCAGCAAGGGCTGAAAATCGATCATAGCACCGATACCGATGAACAGCATCAGAGGAAAGAGCTCCGCTCCTTCTATTCCGATGGAAAACAGTGTACCCAGAACATGCTGCACACCGCTGTCAGGCACAGCGACAGGCAGGTTCACTAAGATTGCGCCGAAACCCATTGGCAGAAGCAGTGTAGGCTCCATGCCTTTTTCGATGGCAAGATAGATCAGCAGACCACCGATCACCCACATCACCAGCATCTGCCAGGTGATATAGGAAACGTTTTGAATCAGTATTTCCATAAAATCCCCCAAAAAGAATTCTGCCTCACTCATGATATGCGTGCGGCGGTTCATTTAGTGCAAGAATAAATTCCGATGGTCATGGAAAAATAGCCTATCATACGGAAGGGAGTTTTGCTTTTGTTTAAGCACGAAAAAGAACTGTTTCATCCTGTGGCTGTAGAGCGGCCCAATCCCCAGTACGCGGCATTGCTTCAGGAGCAGTTGGGCGGTGGAAACGGCGAGCTGAAGGCGGCAATGCAGTATATGTCCCAAAGCTTCCGCATCAAAGATCCGAAAATCAAGGACTTGTTTTTGGATATTGCGGCGGAGGAACTGGGACACATGGAGATGGTGGCACAGACCATCAACCTGCTGAACGGTCATGATGTGGATGCCGCAAAGGTTGGCGCCGGTGAGATTCAGAGCCATGTGATTCTTGGCCTCAATCCGGGGCTTATCAATGCTTCCGGCTATTCCTGGACAGGAGATTATGTAACGGTAACCGGTGACCTTTGTGCAGATCTTCTGAGCAATATCGCATCGGAACAGCGGGCAAAGGTGGTCTACGAATACCTGTACCGCCAGATCGATGATAAGAAGGTTCGCCAGACCATTGATTTCCTGCTGAACCGTGAGGAAGCTCACAACCAGATGTTCCGGGATGCCTTTAACGCGGTGCAGAATTCCGGCTCCAATCAGGACTTCGGTACTACCAAAGCGGCAAAAATGTACTTTTCCATGTCAGATCCCGGACCCAATGCCTTTGAGGGGAATCCGGTTACCCCGCCAAAATTCACCAATTAACGCAATCGAAATCCCGAAGTTCGCTTCGGGATTTTTGCGTCTGATAATAGATTCAAATGCAGGAAATAAGGAGGAAACCATGAATGGCCGGCAGAGCCGTATGGCGGAGAACAGAAAAAGGCGCGGCAGTTGCGGCTGCCGCATATCTGCGTGAACAATATCCGGATATTCAGGGCTTCTCGCCCCGGAACCTTCGTCGGATGCGTGATTTTTGCAATTGTGGAAAATGCTTTGGAGCGACTGCATCTGAAACCGTATTCTCTGCGTTACGCGGATGAGCTTTCCGGCGGAGAGCTGCAAAAAGTAATAATTGCCAGAGCACTGATACGCTATGGTTGCTTCATCAATGGCACGATTGATGAAGGTATTCACGCTCTCGCCGTTCCGGGCGGCGTGATCCTGTACGGCATCCTTGCCGAATTATGATTCTTTGTTGACAAAATGGTCTATTTATGATAGACTTGAGAAAAGGTCTATAAGAGTAGACCGATTCGAGGAGGAATCGCTATGGATGAATTCAAACTGGGTGCCGTTGAGACCCGTTTCGCGGAGCTGATCTGGGCCAATGAGCCGCTTCCTTCCGGGGAACTGGTGAAGCTGTGCGCAAAGGAACTGGAATGGAAGAAATCCACCACCTACACGGTGCTGAAAAAGCTCTGCGACCGGGGGATTTTTCAGAACCGGGATGGCATGGTGAGTTCCATTCTGTCCCAGAAGGAATTCCAGTCCCGGCAGAGCCGCCGGTTTGTGGAGGATACCTTTTCCGGCTCCCTGCCCGCCTTCATCGCCGCCTTTGCCGATGGGGGCAATCTGACCGAACACGACATTTCCGAAATTCGGAAAATGATCGATTCCTACGAAGGGGGCAGGAGAAAATGACGAAAATCTTCCTGAATCTTGCCAATCTGAGCATCACGGCGGGGTATCTGATCCTTGCGGTGCTTATCCTGCGGCTGATTCTGCGCAGACTGCCCAAGAACCTGCTGCTCTGGCTGTGGGGGCTGGTGGGACTGCGGCTTATCCTGCCGTTCTCTCTGGAAAGCGCTCTCAGCCTGATTCCCAGGGCCAAGCCCATTCCCATGGACATAGCCTATTCTCCCTCGCCTGCTATCGACAGCGGCGTGGCGGTGATTGACCGGGCGGTGAACCCGGTGATGGCGGAGAGCCTGACACCCGCGGCGTGGGCCAGCGTGAACCCCTTGCAGATCGTTTTGGCTATTGCTTCGATCATCTGGCTGGCTGGTGTTGCGGTCATGCTTCTGTATGCCGCGTTCAGCTATTGCCGTCTTTCCCGAAAATGCGCGGTTTCCCTGCCTCTGGGGGACAACCGCTATCTGTGCGACGGCATTCGGACGCCCTTTGTTCTGGGTATCATAAACCCTAAAATCTACTTACCATCGGACATGAACCCGGAAAATCAGTCCTATGTACTGGAACATGAGGCTGCCCATCTGCGCCACCGGGATCACTGGTGGAAGCCCCTGGGATTCCTGCTGCTCAGCGTGTACTGGTTTCATCCTTTGGTGTGGATTGCCTATTACCTATTCTGCCGGGATTTGGAAATGGCCTGTGATGAGCGGGCGATAGCCGGCATGGGAGAAGGGGAGCGGAAGGCCTATTCCTACGCCCTCCTGTCCTGTGCCGCTCACGGACGGGTCATGGCGGCGTGCCCTCTGGCCTTCGGGGAGAACAGCGTAAAGTCCAGGATCAAAAATGTACTCCATTTCAAAAAGGCCGGCTCCTGGGTGAGTGCTGCCGTCGTTGTGATTACGGTTATTGCGGCGGTGTGCTTCCTGACCAATCCGAAGGAGGAAGAAAAAACGCTTTTGCAGACTGTGCCGGACACGGTTCCCACGGAAGCCATGGAAGCGGCGGAGGAAGATTATCAGCCCATTTCGGGTTACTACGCCTATACCAATGGCGGCCTGACGTTGGAAATCGACAAGGTTTCCGGCGTGAAGACCCAGACGGCGCGGGACAGCAGCGGGGAAGTATATGAGCAGACCATTCTTTTGACGGAGCCGGGGACCGTCGTGTCCATCGTTGACCCGGATATGAACGGTGAGGCGGAGAACTGGCGGCTGCGGGAGACCACAGGCAGTCTGGCCCCGATCCCTATTCGGGACGATCTTGGCTCCAGGCACCTTGCGTTGGGCCATAACGATTATTATTTGGAAGATGTCAATTCGAATTCTCACAGAGTGCTGCTTCTCCAGCGAAAGGTGGAGGACATTACCTTCTACCAACCCGCCACTGCCGCGGATGCCGATGCCTATGACCTGAATGCCGGAAAGCTGCTTTTCTCCTACCAGCGTTTTATGAAGACCCCTCCCGGCGACCTGGGAAAGCTGGCGCTGGCGCTGGTGGTGCTGGAAGGCCACGACCCGCAGGAGCTGGTGGACACCACAAACCTTCCAGCCTACCTGTCTGAACCAATCTACCGACAGTCATTCTCCCTTGTGAATCCGGGAATGCAGCTGGAACGGATGGGGGAAATGACCGTGGAAGACCTTCTGACCGTGATGCTGCTTCGGGGCGCGGATGACGCAACCTATGCCCTTGCCCGGTTTGCCGCCGGAAGCGAGGAAGAAATGGTTGCGAAGATGAACGAGTATGTCAAATACGCCTGCATGGATACGAATTATACCGATCTCTATGGATACGCCGAGGGACAGTACACCACCGGCATGGACACCATTTTTCTGGTAAACCGAATGCTGCAAAACCCCTGCCTGTCCAAAATCTGGCAGGCGAGAGAGTATACCGCGATCTTCCCGGATAATGGGGAGGAATACACGGGATATACCTCCAATTATCTGTTTGACAATTGCACCATTCCGGAATTCTACGATGTCCGGGTCACCGGCGGCTTTGCCTATTATCGCGGAACAGCCAGCGCGGTCTGCACCGCCCGGAAGGATGGAAAGGACGTTCTGTTTGTCATTCTGGGCGCCCAGCGGAGATTTGCGGAAAATGGCTGGCAGGTGAAATACTATGGAAATTACGAGGAAATGGGCAGCCTTATCAATACCGTGTTCGAGGCCATGGACAGCTACCCGGTTCAATTCGCGGACTGACTTTTTCCGCCAAACTATTGCACCTCTCCCGATTCGGTGATATAATTTCTCCGGAATGAGGTGACTGTATTGAAAAATCTTCTGAAATATTTGAAAGGCTACGAAAAACAGTGTGTTTTGGGCCCGCTGTTTAAGCTTTTGGAAGCGGCCTTTGAGCTGCTCATTCCGCTGGTGGTGGCCCGGATCGTGGATCAGGGCATCGGCAGCGGCAATACCGGATATATCGTCAAAATGTGTCTGGTCATGGTGGCTTTGGGCATCATCGGCCTTGCCATGGCGGTGTGCGCCCAGTATTTTTCCGCCGTGGCGGCGGTGGGCTTTTCCACACGGCTGCGGCACGTGCTGATGGAGCACATCCTGCATTTAAGCTACAGCCAAATTGACCAGCTGGGCACCTCCACCATGGTGACCCGCATGACTTCGGACATCAATCAGGTGCAGAACGGCGTGAATTTGACGCTGCGGCTGCTGCTGCGGTCACCCTTTGTGGTGTTCGGCGCCATGATTATGGCGTTTACCATCGATTTTCAGGCGGCGCTGGTGTTTGCCGGGGTCATCCCCGTGCTGTGCCTCATCGTCTTTGGCATTATGCTCATCACTATGCCCATGTACAAGCGGGTGCAGGCCGCCCTGGACGGCGTGACCTCCGCCACCCGGCAGAATCTGGCAGGCGTTCGGGTGCTCCGGGCCTTCTGCAAGGAGAATTCCGAAGTGGCGGGCTTCGAAAAACAGACCGAGGGCCTGACTGCCCGGCAGCTCTCCGCCGGACGTATTTCCGCCCTGATGAACCCCGTGACCTATGTGGTCATCAATCTGGCAGTGGTAATTCTGGTAAAGGTGGGCGCGGTGAAGGTGGAGCATGGCATCCTGACCCAAGGCCTTGTAATCGCCCTCTACAACTATATGTCCCAGATTCTGGTGGAGCTGATCAAGATGGCAAACCTCATTATCACCCTTGCCAAGGCCGTGGCCTGCGGCAACCGCCTGTCTGCCGTACTGAAGCTGGAAAGCGACCAGAGGGATGGCGTGGTGGAGGCAGACAAGCTGTCCGGTGAGGTGGAATTTAAGAACGTGACTGCCCGCTATTCCGGTTCTGCCAGCCCCTCTCTGGAGCACATTTCCTTCCAGGCAAAGCCCGGCCAGACCATCGGCATCATCGGCGGCACCGGCTCCGGCAAGACCACCCTGGTGAACCTGATTCCGAGACTGTACGATGCTTCCGAGGGTGCGGTTCTTCTGGACGGAAAGAATGCCCGGGATTACAATATGGTCTCCCTGCGGCGCAGAATCGGCGTGGTGCCCCAAAAGGCGGTGCTGTTCAAGGGCACCATCCGGCAGAATCTGAAGTGGGGCAATGAAAATGCCACGGAGGACGAGCTGTGGGACGCGTTGAAAACCGCTCAGGCTCAGGAAGTGGTTTTGGGCAAGGACGGCGGCCTGGACGCTCCCGTGGAGCAGGGCGGCGCAAACTTTTCCGGCGGTCAGCGGCAGCGTCTGACCATTGCCCGGGCGCTGGTGCGAAAGCCCTCCATTCTGATTCTGGACGACAGCGCCTCCGCATTGGACTATGCCACGGACGCAAATCTGAGAATGGCTATTCGGAACATGGATAACCCGCCCACAACGTTCATCGTCTCCCAGCGAGCGGCCTCTGTCCGCTACGCCGACGAAATCCTGGTGCTGGACGATGGGCTTTTGGTGGGCAAGGGAACCCACGACGATTTGCTGAGGGATTGCCCCACCTATCAGGAGATCTACTATTCCCAGTTCCCGAAGGAGGCGGCAGAAAATGAATAATCAGGTAATCGTTCTGAAAAAAGTGCTCCACCGCATCCGCCGCTACTGGGGAAGTCTGATTCTGTCCCTGCTGCTGGCAACGCTCTATGTGGTTATGACCCTGTATATCCCCATTCTGGTGGGCAGCGCCATCGACTGCATCGTGGAAGCGGGCAGGGTGGACTTTGCTGCCATGTCCGTCTATCTTCGGGGCGTGCTGATCTGCGCCGGTGTGGCTGCCGTCTCCCAGTGGCTCATGAACGAACTGAATAACCGCATGACTTTCAAGGTCACCCGGGACATCCGCAACGAGGCTTTCCGCCATATCCAGAAGCTGCCCTTAAGCTTCTTGGACGCCCACCCCCAGGGCGACATCGTCAGCCGGGTCATCGCGGATGTGGACACCTTCGCTGACGGCCTTTTGATGGGATTTACCCAGCTGTTTACCGGCATTATGACCATTCTGGGTACGCTTTTGTTTATGCTCCGCATCCATTGGGGCATTGCGCTGGTGGTTGTCTGTATTACGCCGCTATCTCTGCTGGTGGCCAATTTTATTGCAACGAGAACTTATTCCATGTTCCGGCTGCAAACTGTCACCCGGGGCGAGCAGACGGGGCTGATTGACGAAACCATCGGCAATATCAAGGTCGTCCGGGCCTTTGGGCATGAGGACGCCAGTATGGAGCAGTTCGACGAGATCAACGAAAGGCTCCAAAAGGCGTCGCTGAAAGCCATTTTCTTCTCCTCTCTGGTGAATCCCTGCACCCGGTTTGTCAACTCCGTGGTCTACGCGGGGGTGGGGCTGACCGGCGCGCTCATTGCCATCAGCGGCGGCATTACCGTGGGCAATCTCACCAGCTTCCTGAACTACGCCAATCAGTACACCAAGCCCTTCAACGAGATTTCCGGCGTGGTGACGGAGCTGCAAAACGCCCTGGCCTGCGCGGGCCGTGTCTTTGAGCTGATCGAGGCCCCGGAGCGCACTCCGGAGCCGGAGAATCCCCAGCGGCCTGAGACGGTGCGGGGCAGTGTGGAAATTCACGATTTGAAGTTCTCCTATGTCCCGGAAAAGCCCCTCATCGACGACTTCAATCTCAGCGTCAAGCCCGGTCAGCGCATTGCCATCGTTGGCCCCACGGGCTGCGGAAAGACCACCTTTATTAACCTTCTCATGCGGTTCTACGACCCGGATGGGGGCGAAATTCTGCTGGACGGCGTGAATACCCGCCATATGCGCCGGGATGATCTGCGCCGCTGCGTGGGCATGGTTCTACAGGACACCTGGCTGAAGGCGGGCACCATTCGGGAGAACATCGCCATGGGCAAGCCCGATGCCACAGAGGAGGAAATTCTGGCCGCTGCCAAGCAGGCCCACGCCCACAGCTTCATCCGCCGCCTGCCCAAGGGCTATGACACGGTGGTTTCCGAAAACGGCGGCAATCTGTCTCAGGGTCAGAAGCAGCTATTGTGCATTGCGCGGGTCATGCTGTGCCTGCCGCCCATGCTGTTCCTGGACGAGGCCACCTCCTCCATCGACACCCGGACGGAAATTCGGATTCAGAAGGCCTTCGACACTATGATGAAGGGCCGTACCTCCTTTATTGTAGCCCACCGGCTGTCCACCATCCGGGAGGCGGACGTGATCCTCGTCATGAAGGACGGGCACATTGTGGAGCAGGGCAAGCACGTGGAACTGCTGAAGAAACAGGGCTTCTACGCGAAGCTCTACCAGAGCCAGTTCGCCCATTAAAGACAAATCCCACCTTGCGCTGTAGCAGGGTGGGATTGTTGTTCTTTATGCAACGAAAAGAATGTCATTGCGAGGAGCGAAGCGACGTGGCAATCCGTACTCCTTTTTGTGCCGGGTACGATATTGGAACGTGTAAAGGGGAACGGATTGCCACGTCGGGCTTCGCCCTCCTCGCAATGACATGATAATCTGATAAGTTCTTCTTTATCCGCTTACTCCATCCCCAGCGCGTTTTGCAGGTATTCGGCGTTCAGCGTCAGGTTGCATTCCAGTACACTGGAAGGGTAGCCGTACAGGTCAAGGGTTTTGCTCCACATACTGTGGGGCAGGGTTTCGTTGTCCACCGGGATGGTCAGCGATGCCAGCTTGATGTCCTTCACCATGGGAATCAGCTCCCACAGATAATCCGTGATCTCTGCACTGGTCATATCCGTGATGATCAGCGGCAGAATTTGCGTTGCCAGATCGTGCAGCTCCAGCAACCCCATCTTCCGGCATTTGTCGATCAGCGAGGACACGATGGTGCGCTGGCGGGCCGCCCGCTGCCGGTCTCCGTCGATTTTCCGAATCCGGGCATAGGCCAGGGCGTCATAACCCATCAGCGCGTTTTCGCCCTCCTGGAAGGAGCCGACATAGCCCACATGGTCGGTCAGGTATTCCGCCTCTTCCTGGGTGAGCACTACGTCGACGCCGTCCATGGCGTTGATGATTTCTGCGAAGGTGTCGAAGCTGACCTCGATGGTGTGGTCAACATGGACACCGAAGTTCTGCTCGATGCACTTTGCCAGCATCTCCATGCCGCCTTCCGAGGACCGCTTCCAGGTGCTGCCCAGAGCGTAGCAGACGTTTATCCGGTTTCTGCCCCCGCTGTGCCCGGCGTAGGCGGGCAGAGGTACGTACAGATCCCGCAGGAAGGAGACCATGGTCAGGGTGTTGGTCTCCCGGTTGATGGAGCACAGGAGCATGGTGTCGGAGAGCTTGTTCGGTTCATCCTCCCGGTAGTTCTGTCCTACCAGCATGATGTTGGTGATGTTCTGATCGGAAACCACCTGGGGCCAGGTGTCCTCCGGGGTGGTAGTGGGCGGTTCCGTTTCTTCCGTGCCAAGTATAGCGTCCAGCTCCTGCTGAGACAGAGTAGGCACAGTGTGCTCCGATGGATCTCCCAGCAGGCCCAGCATGTGGTTCCAGTAAAGCCCGGCGGCGACGGCCACGGTCAGGATCAGCGCCAGCGCCGCACCCGCGACAATCCAAAGCAGTTTCTTTCGATTCATTTTGGGATTCATCATAATCCCCTCCTATCGAGAATATGGGCAGAAAAAACGGGCAGCAACCGCTGCCCGCTTAAGGGGAGAAGCTTACTTTTCCACAATTTCCAGAATTTCCATGGGGCAGGCCTTGGCGCAGATGCCGCAGGCGATGCACTTGGAGGCGGTGTCCTTGATGACCATGACCTTCATGGGGCAGGCCTCGACGCACTTGCCGCAGCCGACGCACTTCTTCTTGTTAATCATGTACACACCGGTCTTGGGATTCTGGGTGATAGCCTCGTGCTCGCAGGTACGGGCACACTTGCCGCACTGGATGCAGGTATTGGGCTTGGCGCCGGTGCCCTTCGCGACGATCTGGATGCAGGACAAAGTCACGTCAGCCTGCTTGTAGAAGGCCTCGGAGCAGGCGGTAACGCACTGCAGACAGGCCATACATTCTGCGCCTTTTTTAACAGCCAGCTTCTTCATAAAAGGATTCTCCTTTGTTTTATTTTTGACACTCCTCATTATACATTGGCAGCGTGGAAAATGCAATGGGGAATTTATACTTTTATATCGATTAGATTCACAAAAATAAAGATTCCGATATGGAGAGATTTACCAGTCTAAAGGTGCGCCTGCCGGAGATACTATGTGTGAAACCAAAACTTTGGAGGGAAAGAAATGAAAACATTCGCGTCATTGTTTATGAGTTTTGTCCTTACCGCCGCAATGCTGACCGGCTGCGGCTGCACCAACCGGAACGCGGGAATGACCACGCCGACCACAATGCTGCCCACCACGGAAATGACCACCGCGCCGACTTCCGCGCCCACGCAGACGGCGACAGAACCCACGAATACCCAGGGAACCGACGAAACGATCAACCACGGCAACGGCCCTCTGGTGGATGAGAGCACCGGCGGCTCCGAGAGCACAACAGAACCCACGGCACAGAGCCGTTCCCGGAATATGCCGATCAAGTAAACATCAAAACCGTAGGGGGCGATGCTCACATCGCCCCCCTTTTTGCGGATGCAGTTACAGCCATTCTTCCCAGGTCAGGGTAAGACTGCCATCCTCCCGCTGGATGCAGGGAATGCCGATATTTCCCGCCTGCCGGACAGTGTCAAACAGGGGACTGCTGTCGCGGAGTTTCAAAAAGGCCTTCAAATTGGCGGTTTTCTCGGCGAAATCCAGATATTCATATTCCACCCCGGCCTTTGTAAGGGCTTCACAGCATTCCATCGTGTCCGGGCAGATCTTCATTCCGTACACTTTAAGCGTGATGGTTTCCTCCCGGAATCTTCGCGCGGCGCTTGCCGGTTCGTTCCTGAATCTTCAGACACAAAATCCGCGTCCGCTCCGCCACAGCCGGATCGTAGTAAAAGTCCTCCGAATGGTACTGCCGCATAATGCAGTCCAGTGCGTGCAGCTTCCCGTCCAAATCGGTCACTTCGCTGACAGTTCCCCAGCCCATGACGCTTTCGTAGTTCATAGTGCAGCTGTGGCTCGCTTCATCCAGCACAAGACCGCTGGTGCACTCCATTTCAAAGCCCACCTGATCGTTTTTTGCCAGCAGGTCATATTTTGTCCCTTCCATGGCGCCATGGACGTACAGCGTCATGCCGTCCGGCTCCATGCCGAAGTTCACGGGCAGCAGGTAGGGGGCGGGCTGGGCGGCAATGGCCAGATGCAGGACCTCGCACCGGGACATGATCTCAACGATCTCCGAAGGGCTGGTGACAGCCCGGTCTTTTCTTCTCATAAGATTTCCTCACAACCCTCACAATATGGTGGTGTAGCGCAGCAGGTTTCGTTTCATCCGCTCCAGACAGGCTTCCGCCCGCCGGAGATAGTCTGTGCCGTCAGTCTCCGCCTGCTGCCAGGCCCGCAGGATAGAACCGCCGCCGCAGACGACAGCGCCGTGGCCGAACTTATCAAAGGCGTAGCCGCAGTTCTTGGCGTTGGCCCCCACGGCACTGTAGCCGTCCACAAGAAGAAACAGGTGGGGGTATTTCGCCCGCAGGGAACGCAGGCTGTCCGGCGCGTTGGCGGCGCTCATGATGCCCACAGGGGAGTAGCCGTATTTTCCCCGCAGACCATCGGTACAGCGGCTCACAAGGTCGGCAGCTGCGATATGCACCAGCCGTCCGCCCGTCAGCAGATCCTGCAATTCCGGCGCGGAGCGGTTCGCGGTGCGAATTGCCACAAAAATGTCCTTTTTCCGGGATCGACAGCTGTCCAGAAAGGGCTGTACACAGTCGGTTCCCAGATAGCTCAGAAGGATCAGGGCATCGCAGGGGAAGAGGGCGTTTTCGGCGAAAATCACATCCGCCGTCCGTTGGGCAGCCCGGGTGCCCAGTATTTCCGGCGCGTCCAAAGCAACATAGTACCCCAGCTTTCCCGCGTACCGCAGAACGGCGCTCAGCTGGGTTATCCCCTCGGCGCCCAGCAGGGCAAAGCTGGAAAAGCTGACCCGAACGGCAGGAACGCTGCCCTTCAGCGCTTCCAGCAGCTCCCGGCATACCCGGGCATACGCCTCCGCCGGCGACGGTGCTTCCGACAGAAGATGGGGCGGCAGGTCGCAGACGGATGCCGCCAGTTCCAGCATAACGGGGCACTTGGTTTTTCGGATCTTCTCCTGTAATACGTCAATGGACATGGTACCGCCTCCCGGGACTTTTCTTAAGGCAACACCGCATAATGGGGCAAGGAGATTCGGCGGGAGATTTTGGTCCAAGCGAAAGTATGGAAAATGCGGGAATACTGTATGTATTTTCCATTTTCCATACTGCACAATTGGGGCAAAAGATCCGCCGAAGCCCGCAGCTCCCATTGTGCGGTGTTGCCTTAATTGTATCACAAAAAATGCTGGATGAAAAGGAAAAATACACCCGGAGAAGAAATAATGCTTTATGGGCATACTAACTGAGGAAGGAGGGATCCCGATGACTGTAAAAGGATGGGCGGTAACGGCCGGAATCGGCGCCGCGGCAGGCGCCGTGGCGGTGCTGATGATGCCCAGAACGAACCCCACCCGCCGTCTCGCGGCGAAGGCCGCCAACAAGATGGAGGATGTGGCATGGAAAGTGTCTGACACCATTTCCGGGAAACTGGACGACCTGGATTTGGGCTGACCGGCGGCTGGGCCGGCGTGACTCCGGTCACGCCGGTTTTTTGCGTATTTCGCCGGAAAAAGACAAGTCCGGCCCGGAAACCTGTTCTGGCCTGAATACCCTGCTATTTTACGTGATAACAGGATCAATGGCAAACCTTTTTTCTTCCAAAGGGGAATGTGCTGAAAACAAGGAAAATTAGCTGAAAAAAACCACGGCAACCACTGGACATTTGTATGGTGTGTATGATATAATCCATTCTGTAATCGTTTGCACGCGAACGAAGAACAAAAGAATAAGAAGGTGATATTTGGTGGATTATACCAAGTATGTGTTAAAGAGCAAGGAAGAGCTGGAAGGCCTGCTCGCGGGGAAGGATAACTTCTTTGTGGTCGCCTGCAACAAGTGCTTCAAAGAGTTCAACACAACCGAAGAGCCGGAGTGCGGCGAGCTGGAAGCCATCGCGCAGGCTCAGGGCAAGCACATCACCGGAACCGCCAAGCTGGATTTCCTCTGCAATAAGGTGCAGACCGAGAAGAAGCTGGCGGGGATCGTGCCGGAGGGAACCGAGAACGTGGTGGTCATTTCCTGCGGTCTGGGCGTGCAGACCGTGGCGGACATCGAAAGTGTCCCTGTCTTTACCGCGACCAACTCCCTGAACTACATCGGACATCACGGCATGGCTCTGACCAAGAAAACCTGCGGCGCCTGCGCCCAGTGTTATCTGAACGTCACCGGCGGCATCTGCCCCATCGTGGACTGCACCAAGAGTCTGGTCAACGGCCAGTGCGGCGGTGCCAAGAACGGCAAGTGCGAGATCGATCCCATGAAGGACTGCGCCTGGGAGAAGATCTACCAGCGTCTGGAAAAGCAGGGGAGAACCCGGGAATTCCTGGATCAGCCCATCCAGCTGCGGGACTATTCCGTGAACGATGTGGACACCATCAAGGCCTATGTGGCGGAAGCTCGTGCCAAACGGTATGAGGGCTTCTACGGCGGCGTCCATCCCACCGAGAACAAGGAATACACCGAGCATCTGGCTCTGCAGAAGTTCCCTGAGCCGGATACCGTCATCATCCCCTTGGCCATGCACATCGGCGCGCCCGCCAACCCCGTGGTTCAGGCCGGCGACACCGTGAAGGTGGGCCAGCTCATCGGTGAGCAGGCGGGCTTCATCAGCGCCCCTGTCCACTCCAGCGTCAGCGGCACCGTCATCGCCGTGGAGCCCCACACCCATCCCAACAAGGGCCCCGGTGTCATGAGCGTTGTCATCAAGAACGACGGCAAGAACACCCTGCATGAGTCTGTTGTCCCCAACAAGTCTCTCGACGAGCTGACTCCCGACGAGATCGTGGAGATCGTCAAGGAGAAGGGTATCGTCGGCATGGGCGGCGCTACCTTCCCCACCTATGTCAAGCTGAAGCCCGGCAAGCCCATCGACGCCGTTCTCATCAACGGTTCCGAGTGTGAGCCTTACCTGACCGCTGACCATCGGGTCCTGCTGGAGTATGCCGATGACATCGTCTTCGGCCTGCGGGCCATGATGAAGGCCGTCAGCGCCCCCGAGGGTGTGATCCTCATTGAGGACAACAAGCCCGACGCCATCGCTCTGATGGAGGAAAAGGTGGCTCCCTACGACAATATCCGCGTCTGTGCCGCCAAAACCCAGTACCCCGAGGGCGCTGAGAAGATGCTCATTAAGAAGGTCATGGGCCGGGCTGTGCCCAGCGGCAAGCTGCCCGCCGACGTGGGCTGCGTGGTGAGCAACACCTCCACCGCCAAGGCCATTTCTGACGCCATCCAGAAGGGTATGCCCCTTGTGGAACGTGTGGTTTCTGTCACCGGCGAGTTCATCGCCAGGCCCGGCAACTACATGGTCAAGCTGGGCACCAACGTACAGGAGATCATCGATCACTGCGGCGGCATCACCGGCGACGACGTGGTGCTGAAGATGGGCGGCCCCATGATGGGCGCTCCCATTAAGGACACCAATGTGCCCATCATCAAGGGCAGCAACGGTATCATTGCCATTGCCGCCGACCACACCGAGGAGAAGGAATGCATCAAGTGCGGCCGCTGCGTGGACGTGTGCCCCATGGAGCTGCAGCCTCTGGACATCTACAAGTACGCCCAGAAGGGTGACACCGATACCCTGCTGAAGCTGAACGTGATGGACTGCTTCTCCTGCAAGTGCTGCGAATACATCTGCTCGTCCAAGATCCCTCTGGTGTCCAAGATCAATGCCGCCAAGGGTATGATCGCGCCTCTGCTGAAGAAGAAATAAGGGGGACGAAGGAAACATATGTTAATTACAAAATTGAAATCTGAAGAAGCGATTGCTTCCCTGACTTCCGGCAAGGTTTTCATCATCAACTGCCACGGCTGTAAAGAAGTGGGCTTCCCCGAGGAAGAGGCAAAGGCTCTGGAAAAAAGATTAGCGGAGGAAGGCAAGCTCGTGGGCAGCCTGACCACCGACTATGTGTGCAACCCCACCGAGCTGGCTCTGCGGCTGCGGGCTCCTATGGCGAAGATCGCTGAGGCGGACGCTGTGCTGGTGCTGTCCTGCGGTGTCGGCGTGCAGACCATCTCCGAGGTGCTGGAGGATAAGCCTGTCTACGCCTGCTGCGATACCATTGAGCTGCCCGGCTTCCAGGGCGTTACGCCCCTGGAGTACGACTGCGGACAGTGCGGCGAGTGCTTCCTGAACCTGACCGGCGGCATCTGCCCCATCACCGCCTGCTCCAAGAGCCTGGTCAACGGCCCCTGCGGCGGAACCAAGGATGGCAGATGCGAGGTCAATCCCGACATGGAATGCGGATGGGAGCGCATTTATCAGCGCCTGAAGGCCCAGGGCCGTCTGGACGTTCTGAAATGCCCCACCCAGCTGCACGACTTCAATACCGACGAGGCTACCAAGGCCGCCAAAGAATCTGAATAAATTAGGAGCGAATAGAATTATGAGAATTACGGAACTGTTTGACAACGGTGAATTTGTAGTTACTGCCGAGGTCGGCCCTCCCAAAGGAATTCATATTGACGGCATGGTGGAAGAAGCCAAGGAGTACCTGTCCGGCGTCCACTTCGTCAACGTCACCGATAACCAGTCCTCCGTCATGCGGCTGGGTTCCCTCGCCACTTGTAAGGTGCTGAAGGACGCGGGTCTGAACCCCATCTTCCAGCTGACCTGCCGTGACCGGAACCGTATCGCCCTGCAGTCCGATCTGCTGAGCGCCGCTATGCTGGGCATCGACAACATTCTGTGCCTTACCGGCGACCACACCAAGCTGGGCGACCATCCCCAGGCAAAGCCCGTCTTCGATCTGGACTCCGTGTCCCTGCTGCACACCGCAAGCCTGCTGGAGACCGGCGTGGATCTGGGCGGCAACGCGCTGGTGGGCGAGCCTCCCAAGTTCGCCAAGGGCGCTGTTGTGTCTCCCTGCTCCGACTCCGTGGACGCTCAGCTGGTGAAGATGGAGCGCAAGGTCAAGGCCGGCGCTGAGTATTTCCAGACCCAGGCCGTCTTTGAGCCTGAAAAGTTCATCAAGTTCATGGAAACCGCCAAGCAGTTTGGCAAGCCCGTCCAGATCGGCATCATCATTCCCAAGTCCGCCGGTATGTGCAAGTTCATGAACAAGAACGTTGCCGGTGTCCATATCCCCGACGAGCTGATCGCCGAGCTGCAGGCCGACAAGGAGAAGACCAAGGCCGGTATCACCGGCGTGGAAATCGCCGCCCGGATCATCCGGGAGTGCAAGCCCTACTGCCAGGGCGTGCACATCATGAGCCTGGGCTGGGAGTCCAAGATTCCCTCTCTGCTGGAGCAGGCCGGCCTGAAGTAAATCCGCAGGCATCTCAAAATAGCACCCGTTATCAAGCCCAGTTCGGTTCCGTACCGGACTGGGCTGATTTCGTTTCCGCACCGGGGATTGGAATTTTCGGCAGTTCCAATTCGCATGAAATAGTAACAAAATCAAACCGGGATTTCCGAATTCAGGAAATCCCGGCATTTTGCTTAGTAGAGTGTGCGGATGATTTCGGCGCAGCGTTCCAGCCCGAGCACACCGCTGTCCAGGGTGATACTTTGTCCGGTTTCGATCCAAGGTGGCCTGGTAATGCGCCACTCCTTCGCGCACCAGCTTCACCGCGAAATCGTGCTCCACATCCTCCTTTAGCTGGAAGTGGAGCGTCTGACAGATACACGCTGCTTTTACCCGTTTCATTTTGATACCCTCCTGTAAAAAAAGCAGCGGCACCTCTGCGCAACTGGATTTGCGCAGAGATGCCACTCGTTACGGCTATAGTATACTTCATTTTCCTCCCGGTTTCAAAGGACATTTTCCACAAAAAACAAAGGATTTTCTTTGGGAAAAACTGCCTTTGCAATTGCGGGCCGGTCTTTGATACAATAAGGTCGTGAAGTTTTGCCCATTGGAAGGATGATGGAAAATGTATTGCAAAGGTGATTATGTTAACTATGGCGGGCAGGGTATCTGCCGGATCACGGACATCCGAAGAATGGATTTTGGGGGCGGGAATGGCGCACAGGATTACTATGTCATCGAGCCGATCGTTTCCGGCGGCGCGACGATCTATTTACCGGCGGAAAATCAAAACGTCCACTTGCGGATGCGCCCGGTACTGACACGGGAGAAGATCGATACCATCATACGCAGCGTCAGAGACGACCAGATGCCCTGGGTGCCGGACCGGAAGCTCAGAATAGCGCGGTTTCAGCAGATCCTGTCCCGGAGGGATACCAGAGAACTGCTCCTGCTGGCCAGCTGTCTGCATAAAAGAAAGACAGAAAAGGGACTTTCCGCCAGTGAACTGGAGATGCTGCGAAAAGTGGAAGGCATGGTGGAGCAGGAGTTTTCCTTTGCGCTGAATATCAGCCGTGCGGAAATCGGACAGTACATCCGGGACAGACTGTGAGACGGCTTCCCGTTGGGCAGCGGATCAAATCCCATCCTGGTTGCTGGCCGGAGGGGAATTTCCATGTTGATTGTTCCGTTTCGCTGTAGTATCATGTGCGTATAGGAGGGTGATTCCATGGACGAAATCGAAACACTGAAAAAATGGGTAAGCGAAAGCAATCACATTGTCGCGTTTACGGGAGCCGGGGTGAGCACGGAGTCGGGAATTCCGGACTTCCGCAGTGTGGACGGGCTGTACAACCAGAAATTTGACTACCCGCCGGAAACCATCATCAGCCACAGCTTTTTCCTGCGGAATCCGGACTATTTCTACCGCTTTTACCGGGAGAAAATGCTGCCGTTGGGGTTTGAGCCAAACATTACCCACAAAGTTCTGGCCCGGTGGGAGGAAGAAGGGAAGCTCTCCGCCGTGGTGACCCAGAACATCGACGGCCTGCACCAGAAGGCGGGCAGCAAGCACGTCTATGAGCTGCACGGCAGCGTTCTGCGCAACTACTGTACGCGGTGCGGGAAATTTTACAGCGCGGAATTTGTCAAGAATTCCGAAGGCATCCCCCGCTGCACCTGCGGCGGCATGGTGAAGCCCGACGTGGTGCTTTACGAGGAGGGGCTTGACCAAAAGACCATCGAGGGAAGCCTCCGTGCCATCCGGCAGGCGGATATGCTCATCGTGGCGGGCACCAGCCTGACGGTGTACCCCGCGGCAGGCTTCATCAATGACTACCGGGGCAATCGGCTGGTGCTCATCAACCGGGATGAGACGCCCTACGACCACTATGCCGATCTGGTGCTCCACCGCAGTCTGGGTGAGGTGTTCTCACAGCTGCCGTAAAAAATACGGGACGGGAGTCGATTCCCGTCCCATGCTTTTTATTCGAACAATGCGCGGAGCTTCCAATCGGAATAAATGCGGAATACGGTGGAGCCGAGGAGAATGCCCACCGCCATGATGCCCGCGATGGCGGCGGTGTACATCCCCTGATGGGCAAACTGATCCATCTGCCCCAAAACGGCGTAAGTCATGGTGTAGTACACGCCCGCGCCGGGGATCAAGGGGAAAATAGACACCACCAAGTAGGAAATTGCCGGATATTTGCGCACCCGGGCCATGATCTCGGCGTACACGGAAGCGAACAGCGCCGCCCAGAAATAGCACACGATGTCCCCGCAGCCCAGCTCCCCCGCGGCACGGTAGATAAGCAGCGAAAGCCCGCCGCCCAGGGCGCACAGCAAAACACCGGGGCCGTGGATGTTGAAGAGAATGGAAAAGCCGATGCAGCCCAGCGCCGCGAAGAGGCACTGTACGCCGATGGAGTAGGGAATCGCGATCTGCGACACCGGCATCCCCCACAGCAGGCTTGACAGATTCCAGGCGCCCGCCGTGCCCAAAGCGATGGCGGCGGCGATCAATAAGACCTGCACCACCCGGTTGAGACCCGAATTGGTGTCGCCGTAAATGATGTCCCGCATGGCGTTGGTAAACAGCAGTCCCGGCACCAGAATCATCAGCGCGCCGATGATGGCAGCATCGGCCCGGCGGCAGATGCCCAGCTCGCCCAGTCCGTAGGCCAGCCACGCCATAAAAAAGGCGGCGGCGATGGTGGTGAAGAACTGGCTGACCCGCCGGGAACTGAGAAGCTTCGTGACCAGCCCTGCCAACAGGCCGCAGACCCCGGCGCACAGGGCGTCCAGAGCGCTGCCGCCAAAGAACAGGCAGTAGCCGAAGGCCCCGAGAAAATAGCCCAACGCCATGACGGGCGGGGAAAAGAAGCGGCGGTTTGCCAGGGTGTCGGCCAGCTGCTGCTGCGCCTCCTGAGGGGCAGGGGTGTTCCGGCAGAAGGCGCGGCACAGGGCGCTTAAGCGTTCCACACTGTCCAGATCGTTGCCGTGGCTGCCGATGCGGCGCATCCGGGTGATGGGCAGACCCTTTTTGGTCAGCACCGTGACGATCAGGTAATTGGGAATGGCAAAGACCTCGGCGTCCAGCCCGTAGGCGGACAGCACCCGGCTGACGCTTTCCTCCACCCGGAAGGTCTCCGCGCCGCTCATGGCCAGCTCATAGCCCAAATCGCTGGCAAGGTCAATGAGAGTAATGTCGTCCATGGGATTCCTCGCAAATATAGACTTCGGGGAATAGTATATCATATTGCGCAGAAATAGCAAGGGGAGCGTTTGGAATTCAGGCCGCGGCCGCCGGGGAAATTGTGCTTTAGCTTACCAGGAAAGCATGTCATTGCGAGCCAGCGCGCACGCTGGCGTGGCAATCCGTATTCTATTTTGCACTCTGATGACGCATTTTCCAAAAAGGGAGAACGGATTGCCACGTCGGGCTTTGCCCTCCTCGCAATGACATCTTCATCAACGATATTCCCCTTTGGCACGTTTTGGCCCGCCCGGCGGGATTCTTTCGTGTCCAAATTTTTTTGCGGGCGAGTATTGACACCGAACGATCGGTCTGCTACACTGACAGTGTACAACAAACGCGGCGGGATACCCGCGCCGCCGGCCCGCCCCGGGCGGGGCGAAACAAGAAAGGAGCATGAATTATGAAAATGAAACGACTGCTTGCCAGCGTTCTGGCCCTGCTGCTGATGGTGAGCCTGCTGCCCATTGGTGCGATGGCTGCTGAAGACACCAAGGCAGGCCAGACTGTAGATGAAATCAAATCTGGTGACACTATGAATAATAATAAGGGCACTGTCACCACCAACAATGGTACCTTAAAACATAATCTTTCGGGCGGTGAAGTTGTTACAAACAACAAAGATATCACAACCAACCACACCGGCGGCACCGTGAAAACCAACGCATCCACCGGTACGATTACTGAAAACTGGGGCACTGTAAACGACAACTCCGGCAAAATCAAAACCAACGAAGCCCAGCCCACAGAGGGTAAGGCAGGCGTTGTGGTAGTGAACAACAATTCCATCGGTACCAATAAAGGCACCGTGGAAACCAATGCCGAAGGCGGTAAGATCGAAACCAACAACGGCACCGTGGGCGAAAAGGACGAGAACGGAAACGCAGTTGCTGGCACCGGCAACAACGGCACCATCGAAACCAACAACGGCACGGTCATTACCAACAACGAAACCGGCACCGTGGGCGAAAAGGACGAGAACGGGAACGCCGTTGCCGGCACCGGCAATAACGGCACCATCGAAACCAACAACGGCACGGTCATCAGCAACAACGAAGACGGCACCGTGGTAACCAATGCCAAAGGCGGTGAGATCGAGACCAACAACGGCACCGTGGGTGTTGTGGATGAATATGAGACTACTCCTAATGGTTACGGAAAGCCCATACCCGAGGATGGTACCGGCAACTTCGGCAATATCGATATCAACAATGGCTCCCTCATTGTCAACCATGAGGATGCCACCGTTGGAATAAACAACGGGGATATTGAGTTAAACTACGGCGACATTGACACCAACAACGACTATGTAGTGTGGAACTATGGCACTGTTGAGACCAACACCATCGATGGTACTGTTTGGAATGAAACCACACAGGATCAAAACGGTCAGAATGTCACCGGCACAGTAACGAACAACTACGGTACCATGATTACGAACACCGGAAAGGTTGACGAAGATGGCCGTAGCATCTACAAAACTGAATATGGCGTGCAGGTTCAGAACACCGACGGCGGTGCGGGAACGAAGCTGCTTCAGGCTGTTGAGAACACGATCGTGAAGCTGGCTGACCTGTTCAAGCGGGATGGCTATGAGCTGGTGGGCTATAATGACATCACTCCCGAACCTGAGTACCCTGACGAAGACTGGGATGGCCCCGTAGAATACGCTTTGAACAATAATCCCAGTGCCCAGGAGCTGTCCGCCACAGAGTTCCACGCCACCCGCCCCAGCATTCTGAGCCTGATCTGGAAGGCCATCGTCAAGCCCGCCGCGCCCTCCGGTTCTTCCGGCGAGCCGGAACCCAAGACCGTTCAGAATAACATCCCCACCACCCTGTCCGCAGATCAGGTGAAGGTCGGCGCCTATGTCCGCCGGGGCAATCTGCTGTTCCGGATCATCGAGGTAGGCGACGACTATATCCGTGTCGCCACTGTTCCCAAGCTGTCCGAGCAGGCGCTGGCGGATATGCTGGGCTTCCTGAAGCAGCACCTGTCCGATGCCCAGATCGCCAAGATCAACGGCGAGCCTGCGCTGCTGGAGCAGGAGCTGGTCACCTATTTCTTCGGCGGCACATTTGAGCACATCTCTTTCTACGCTGCCCCTGACCTGTTCGCGTAAAGCAACGATCCGGCTCCCAAACTGGGAGCCGGATTTTTCGCTTTGTGCTTATCGGTTTTGCGCAGCCGCTTGATAAATTGGAATTTGGCTAGTTGCACCGCATCACGACAAAGGTTGTCATTGCGAACCAGTGACCGATGTCACTGGTGTGGCAATCCGTTCTCCTTTTGGCATTTTCGTCATCAAGACGTGTAAGGGGATGCGGATTGCCACGCCAGTGTGCGCACTGGCTCGCAATGACATACGAGTATTTTAGTGCGCAAAATAACAATTTTCATCACGGTTATGGTCGAGGGGCCCAAAGGATGTGAGATAACCACCCAGAGTTCGTAACGCATTGCC
>JALFJQ010000023.1 GCA_022775085.1 Clostridiales bacterium
GCGTTGGCTACACGTCACAGAGTAGAACGCCCCGCCATAAGCATGGAGGGAGGCACGGAAAATCCTATGGAGCGGCTGGCCCGCCGCCGTCTGCTTTGCCTTTGAGAAATATCGTGAAAAGAAATCATCCGCACAAAGTAACGTGCGGATTTTGTCATATTAATGTGTTTCTCCGTGAGACGCATTATTTTCTCAAAAAAGTGCTCTGAAATTTGACAAGGATCAAAATATATGAGAAAATTAGTATAGGAAGTGTGTTCCCTATGTACCTTGAAAATGTTGAATATTCTGTCATTTATATTGGTGATTTAGCTGTCTTTCCCTATAACGTCAGGGCAATCGCGATCTCAGGATATCCGTCGGTCTTCACAAGTGAAAAACCCAGTGGGAAAAACGATGTTTGAAGCCTACCCGGATATTATGACCGTTACGCAGGTCAGCCAGGCCCTGCATATCGGACGCAACAGCGCATATATGCTCATAAACAATAATTCAATCCGCCATCTGCGAATTGGGTCATCCATCCGAGTACCGAAATCCTGTCTCGTTGAATATATTGCCTCTGCATGGAACACAGCTGACGAACCTGATAAACAGACTGATCCGACTGTCAGAAAGGAGATAACATGACAGGCAGCCTGCAAGTCAAAAATGACAAGTTCTATATAATAATTAACCTGAAAGAGAACGGTAAGCGAAAACAGAAATGGATCGCCACCGGGCTCGAAGTAAAAGGAAACAAGAGGAAAGCCGAACAGCTCCTGCGAAAAACGCTTTTGGCGTACGAGAAGGCCCCTGAACGCCCCGTGTGCAGCATTTTGTTCTCCGATTATATCCGTGCATGGCTGAAAGTGGCGGAGCGCAAAGTAGATTCTGTGACTTTTCAGGGGTATTCGCTGATGGCAAATGCCCAGGTAATCCCCTATTTTGAGCAAAGCGGAATCCTTTTGCAGGATGTAACACGAGAGACTCTCCAGGCCTTTTTCGATGAAAAGGCGGAAAAAGGCCGCAAAGACGGAAAAGGAGGACTATCCCCCGCCTCTCTGCGGCAATATAAAAATATTATCCACCAAACCCTGAATGAGGCCGTAAAGAATGGCATCATTCTAACGAATCCCTGTCAATTTGTTGAGCTTCCGAAAAAGCAGCGCTATGAGTCCAGCTATTATAATGCCGACCAGCTCAAAACCCTGTTTGACGCGATCTGTGACGACCCGATCTATCCCCTTGTAAAAATCACTGCTCTGTATGGTCTGCGCCGAAGCGAAGTCCTGGGTCTGAAATGGGACAGCGTTGATTTTACCGCCGGGCGGCTGACGATCAAACATACCGTATCAAAGGTCACAACTGCCGTATGCAAAGACAAGACGAAAAACAGCTCCAGCCACCGTTCTTTCCCTTTGACACAAGAAGCCAGAGAAATTTTTCTCAAGGCAAAAGCCGATGAGCGGATAAATCGCCAGCTCTGCGGCGATGAATATGAGCAGAATGATTTTATCTTCAAGTGGCCCAACGGCAAGCCTTTTTCGCCGGACTATGTATCCTCCCATTTTTCGCTTCTTTTGAAAAACAACCATCTGCCGCATATTCGTTTCCATGAACTCCGGCATAGCTGCGCGAGCCTGCTTCTGAATAACGGATTTACGCTGAAAGACGTTCAGGAATACATGGGACACGCGGATATTCAAATGACCGCAAACATTTACGGACACCTGGATATGCAGAGAAAACAGCTTCTGACACAGAAAATGGCGTCCAGCCTTTTCTAACACGGCGTTAGAAAAGTGTTAGAAAAACGTTAGAAATCGGCCCTTTGTCGAAGGAAAGTGAGAAGCGGCGAAAAATAAACTTGCTCTAAAAGTTCTCAAAAACATAAAAATTGACCCCAAATCTTTCGATTTGAGGCCAATTCATGGTGCGCGAGGCGGGACTTGAACCCGCACGCCCGGAGTGAGCACTAGAACCTGAATCTAGCGAGTCTGCCAATTCCACCACTCGCGCATCTCTGGAACGCTTGATTATAATAGCATCACCTTTGCCAGTTGTCAAGAGAAATTTGTGTTTTTTCTACAGAAAATTTTCTTTACTTTGTTTTCGGGGAATGCTATATTTTATATAGATAGGAAAAACAAAGGAGATGCGCTATGAATATTGATCGTCCTGCTCTGAAAGGGCGCGCCAAAGCCCTTGTCACCGGTTCAAAGCCCAGTCCCATTTGGGTAGGCCTTGTCTATCTGCTGCTGGCCATCGTTGTGTCCTGGCTTTCCACCCGCATTATAGGCATTTCCCTCACTGCCCAGGAGTTCACCAATTATTACAACGCAATTCTTTCCGGCGACTACGACTATATCTACAATCTCCTGATCCCGCGTCTGCCCAGTCTCGCCGCATGTCTGGTCAACCTTGCCCTGCAGCTGGTGATGGCTGTGGTCTTTGCCGGTTTTGTGCTGTTTCTGATGAACACCATCCGCCGCACCGGCGCATGCTTCGGAAACCTGCTGGACGGCTTCGGCATGTTCGGCCGCATCATCCTCCTGAATATTCTGACGAATCTTTTCGTCATGCTCTGGTCCCTGCTTTTCGTCGTCCCCGGCATCATCGCCGCCTACCGCTACCGCATGGCCCTCTACCTGCTGCTGGACCATCCGGAAATGTCCGTGATGCAGTGCATCCGGGAGAGCAAAAGGATGATGAAGGGCCACAAGGGCGAGCTTTTCGTCATGGATCTGAGCTTTTTGGGCTGGGCCATTCTGGAGTCCATCCCGGTTTTCGGCTATGCCGTACAGGTATGGACCACGCCTTATATCAGCATGAGCTATGTTCTGTATTATGAAGCGCTCCGCGGCGCGGAGACCGTCAACGACGCCGGCAACGGCGGCACCTGGCGTGAAGCTCCCCCCTGGGAGGGCTGAAGACGCGTCATCCGTTCCTCACATCAGGATATTAACATGGGAAAGCAGTCCGTTGGGCTGCTTTTCTGTTTGTCAGCAAAGCTCCCCAGCAGCATTGCGCGGCGGCATCATGGCGTGCCTGTTCTGTGCTGAACCAGCTTTTCCATCGCCTCGGTTCTGCGCTGCTCAAAGTCAGCTGCGGTTACGGATAGTCCGCGGCAGCCGGCGGTTCTCTGTTGCCGGTTGACGGCTGATGGCTGCCAGTTGACAGCTGACGGTTGATGGCTGATGGTTATATATTCTTTTTGATGTTGCAGTTGTTGTTCAGGTTGCAGTTCCGGTTGCTGTTGTAGTTGGATGCTGTTGATATCATTTGATCTCTCTTCTTCCAGGCTCATCGCCCATTCTTCGCGATCCAGAAATACCTCTCCCCGCTTCTTTGCCTCCCGGACGTATGTGGAATAGCGTCTGTTGCTGCAGGTCTGTTCATAGCGCAGGTTGTCCAGATCCAGCTTCTGCTTCGTGCTGAGCCAGAGCGTTCTCATGCCCCGGTCTGTAAACTCCGGCAGCACTCCGGTGTCACCATAGCGGAGCATAGCCAGAAAAAGCTGTCCTATCTCCTCCGTATTATAGTCCTCCAGCGCATCAAGAATTTCGAAGTACACCATAATCCCCGGGCGTTTTCCCATAGCAGTTTCTCCTCCGTTTCCGTTTTCTGCTTCTATTATAACACCCGGATACCCTGTTGTGAAAGAGTGAACTTCAGCGCAGGGGGTTGTCCTGTTATTGAGGGGGTTGTCCTCTTCAGGAAAAGCAACACAGCCCGCCCTTCCGGGCGGACTGTTTGCTTTGCTGTATTTGCCCCAAACGGTGCGTAGAGGCAGGGTATTTGCCCCAAAAGTACACCAGCCAATATCATAGCAAACTGAGTATATCTCGTACTCCAATGTCTTTTTCTAAAGATAAAAGGATGTAAGGATACAGATAAGACATTCCTCTGCTCATTACAGAATTCACATGACGAAAAT
>JALFJQ010000019.1 GCA_022775085.1 Clostridiales bacterium
CGCGCCTCGATCACAGCAGTATGCGCCATCGCGCCAATCATCCTTTCCCCCACTGGGTTTCTCTCTGAAGATAGTTTACATCATGCAGAACTTTGGCGATAGGCGCATTTTTCAGGGGAATGTGTCCGTTTTCTAGGTGTCAAAAACAGAACTGCCCCCTTGGGACAGCTCTGTTCCATTGTTGCCGCCACGGCGGCTGGGTCTGTCACTCCAACGCCCAGACCGATTCAGCCCGTTCCAGCAATTCCGCGATGACATCCCAGTATTTTTCTGCGAGCGCTTCATATTCGTTGTCCAACGCACCGCCCTGGGCGTCGATGTAGAACATGTAGCCAGTGTCGTCCGTCTCTCTGGAATTCAGAATCACACCGTATTCATACCCGCCGGACAGCTTCGGCCAGAGAATCAGTCCGTCTGTAAACGGATTTTCATCGGTCCCCGGGAAGCCCACCGCCAGATTTCCGGTCAGCGACAGATAGTCCGGGTACTTCACCGTGTAGTCAAAGCCGTCCCCGTCCTTCGCCGCATAGGTGGGAAACAGGGCCGAAGACGTCTCGGTTCTGGTCATGCCTTCCGCAAATCCGGAATATGCCAGATGCCGCCAGCCGAACCAGAGCAGGTTAAGCAGCAAAAAGGCACTCAGCAGGAAAAGAAGCGACACTCCAATTTTTTTCTTCATCCAATCGTCACCTCACAGCCGGTTCATTCTCGTACGAACTGCTTTCTTCACAAATCAGGCCCTACGCTTGCATCCTGTTAAACATGACGGTCCGTTCCTTCATGGAGATCTTTCCGACCTGATAACCGTACGCCGTGAGCTCCTTTTTATAGCTCAGGAAGGAATGGTCAATTGGCATCCCCAGAATGCTTTCGATTTCGGCAAACGTGAGCTTGAAGGATTCCTTTCCGCTTTTCTGCACATAGTCCCATAACAGATTGTATTTACTCATGATCATCCGCGCCCTTCAAATATGGACCGTCCCTGTTTCCTCCAGGAAATCCCGCCGGTATTGGGACGGCGTAATCCCCTCATTCTTTTTGAATACCTTCGTGAACACCCGGTAGTCCCCATAGCCCGCCTGCTCCGCCACCTCAGCGATGGAGAGAGAGGTGGAGAGCAGCAGCTTCTTCGCCTTCTCCATGCGGATATTGGTCAGATAGGCCAGGAACCCCACGCCAATCTCATTTTTGAACAACTGGCTGATATACTGGGGATTCAGGTGGAATTCCTCCGCCAAAACCGCGAGGCTCAGCTCCTCCTGGAGATGTTCCTGCAGATACCGTGTAATGCCGGTGATGGTCCGCTCCTCCTGTTTCTCCGGCTCCGCCGCAGCCGATACCCGCTGCTCAAACAGGGAGATCTTCAGATTGTCGATACAGGTGCCAAACTCCTCGTAGTTCACAGGCTTCAGGATATAGTCCGTGATCTGCAGCCGCAGCGCCTCCCGGCAATAGGAGAAGTCGTCGTAGCCGGACACGATCACGAACGCGATATCCGGGTGCTTGATCCGGCTGAGCTGGATGACCTTCAGCCCGTTCATGATGGGAATGTTGATGTCCATGATGACGATATCCGGGCGCAGGGTATCAATTTGGGTCAGCGCCTCCATGCCGTCGGCAGCCTCGCCCACCACTTCGCAGTCATGGACGTCCCAGTCAAAGAGCCGCTTGAAGCCTTCCCGGATCATGATCTCATCGTCTACCAGAAGCACACGCAGTTTTTTCATGGCACATCCTCCTCGATGATGGGCAGCAGCAGATGCGCCGTCACGCCGCCCGTGGGATTTTCTGTATACGAAAGCCCGTATTCCCGGCCGCAGAGCAGTTTGATCCGCTTCTGCACATTCAGGATGCCGATGCTGTTGCCCTCCAGCTTGGCCGGCTGCTTCGCATAGGACTGGAGCATCTGGTCGATTGCGGCTTTCTTTCCCACATCAAACCCGCTGCCGGTATCGCAGACCAGAATCTCCATCTGGTTTCCGCCCGTTTTCTGCGCAGAGATACGCACCTCGCCCCGGTAGCCCCTGTTTTTCAGCCCGTGAAGCAGACTGTTTTCCACGATGGGCTGTAAAATGAAGTTTGGCACCTGAACACCGCCCAGATTGGGGTCGATGTCATAGCGGCACTGAAGCTCGGGATACCGGTAGCACATCAGCTCCATATAGGCTTCCAACAGCTCCAATTCGTCATCCAGCGTAACCAGGGGCCTGTCCACCTTGACGCTGAGCCGGAAAAAGTCCACCAAGCGCATCAGCAGATCTGCCACTTTTTTATCTCCGTTGAGCTGTGCCTGAATCCGGATGGTGTCCAACGTGTTATAGAGGAAGTGCGGATTGACCTGGCTTTTCAAGTACAGCATGGACATCTTCTGCTCGGTCAGCTCCGCCCGAAGGATATCAGGATTTTCCAACGTCAGATAGAACGACAGGGTCATCAGGGTGATTCCCATGCCGCTGATGAGCCAAGTGTGGTTCAGTCCCTGCATGGCGCAGACCGTAACCTCAATGAGCAGCGCTGCGCCGATGGCGAGCTTCTTTTTCTGATCGATCTGCTTCCAGTTTACGGTCAGAAGTCCGGCGCACAGCAGCAGATAGAAGGCGACACCCCCATAGGGAACCAGCATATAGGGCCCGGAGGAATAGTTTCCCGCCGGGGTCACTGTGTAGGTAATCGGCAGCAGGAAATTGCCCAGCTCCGCCACAGCCAGGAAGATTCTCGCAGGCCAGTCCAGCCGCCGGGGCTTCCCGGTCTCCTCCTCCACCAGAATGGCGATATACTGATAAAACAGATAGATCACCAGCACCATGCTGCCCAGAAACAGCCTGTGAACCGCATCGTTCAAAAACCTCGGTACGGCCTCCAAATGATGTACCGTGTAAACGGTGACACCGTCCAGCACCAGATGGATCAGCGCAACGACCAGCAAGACAGAAAATGTCCTGTGCAGCGGCGTACTCTTCCGCCCGGCGGAAAAATATACACAGGCGACAAACGCCAAAACAAGGAACAGCGCAATTTCCATTCGCAGCATACAGCTTCACCCCATAATGATATTGTAACGGATGTGTCCGCGAATTGATAGGAAAAAAATTCAGATCGTTGTGTCTTTTTTATAGATATGCCGTCTATTCCAGTGCCTCCCGGAACCGGTAAAGCGGGAACGACACTTGATTCTGCCATCCCCGACGTTTCCGCCGGCCCTGCTGTCCCCGGAAAAAATCGGATAGAAAAATGGAATTCCACCCATTTTTTGGCGGAATTCCAAAATAAAAAGTTACCTGACTTGAATCGCATCAAGTCAGGCAACAAACCCGGCATATCTACCGTTCGTGGATACAATGCGCCATGTTTTGAAAGCGTGGTGCATTGTTTTATGAGTTTCGCTTTGGTGCACCGGGACATCGGGGACAGAAAGGACCGCAATCAAAATGGTATCTTTTATGATATCTTTCCCGTCGAGCTAGCTCGATATCACGACGAGATCATGTCCCTCCTGCTGCAGTCCGCTTTGATTTACTGTATGCAGAACTTCCGGGACACGGTGAAGTTCCTGTATGCCGGTACAAGACTTGCGGGCAGGACGTTGGAGATCACGAACTATGTGTTCGAAAATTATCAGAATGTTACGCTCCGGGGGCTTGCCCACCACTTTGGTTACAGCGAACCCTATCTGTGCAAGCTGTTTCGGGAGGAAGCAGGCTCGACTTTTACCCAAATCCTTCGTGATTTTAAGCTGAAGCAGGCAAAGAAACTGCTCCAGACCACGGACAAGAAGCTCAATGAAATCTGTGATACCATCGGCTATTCCGATACAACCCAGTTCATCCGGGATTTCAAACAGCAGTATGGAAACACGCCGGCAAAATACAGAAAAGCGTTTCAGGAAAAT
>JALFJQ010000071.1 GCA_022775085.1 Clostridiales bacterium
CTTCACAGAACTGCTGAAAACGAAGAACTGCGGTCAGATCTCCGTGAACATCACAAAGCCCGGCATCACCAAAGGGCAGCACTGGCACAACAGCAAGTGGGAATTCTTCATGGTCGTGGCCGGACACGGGCTGATCCAGGAACGCCAAATCGGCTCCGATGAAAAGATCGAATTCGAGGTCAGCGGTGACCGGATCCAGGCTGTTCATATGTTGCCGGGCTATACCCACAACATTATCAATCTGAGTGAAACGGAAAATCTGGTGACAGTCATGTGGGCCAATGAGCAGTTTGACCCCAGCCATCCGGATACCTACTTTGAGGAGGTGTAGCAATGGGAAAGCTGAAGCTGATGACGATCATCGGTACGCGGCCGGAAATCATCCGGCTGTCCGCCACGATAAAGTGCTGCGACCGGTACTTTGAGCAGATTCTGGTCCACACCGGTCAGAACTACGACTACACCCTCAATCAGGTGTTTTTTGACGATCTTGGTCTCCGGGCGCCGGACTATTATCTGGATGCCGTAGGCGATGATCTCGGCGCCACGATTGGGAATATCATTGAGAAATCCTACAAGCTGATGGTGCGGGTCAGGCCGGATGCGGTGCTGGTCCTGGGCGACACCAATTCCTGCCTTTCCGTGATCGGTGCCAAGCGCCTGCACATTCCGATTTTCCATATGGAGGCAGGAAACCGCTGCAAGGATGAGTGCCTGCCGGAGGAGACGAACCGACGCATTGTGGATATCATCAGCGATGTCAATCTCTGCTATTCAGAGCACGCACGCCGGTATCTGATGGAGTGTGGACTGCCAAAGGAGCGCACCTTCATGACCGGCAGTCCCATGGCAGAGGTGCTGCACGCCAATCTGGACAAGATCGAAGGCAGTGATATCCACCGGCGTCTGGGTCTGACCAAGGGACAGTACATTCTGCTCTCGGCGCACCGGGAGGAAAACATCGATACGGATCGCAATTTTGTCCAACTGTTCACAGCGGTCAATGCCATGGCGGAAAAGTACGACATGCCAATCCTTTACTCCTGCCACCCGAGAAGCAGAAAGCGGCTGGAGGCGACGGGCTTCCATCTGGACAGCCGCGTGATCGCCCACGAACCGCTGGGCTTCCACGATTACAACTGCCTGCAGATGAACGCCTTTGCGGTGGTCTCCGACAGCGGAACGCTGCCGGAGGAGAGCAGTTTCTTCCTGTCTGTCGGTAAGCCATTCCCGGCAGTCAGCATCCGCACCTCCACTGAGCGCCCCGAGGCACTGGACGCGGGCTGCTTTGTACTCGCCGGAATCGACGCAGAGCCCCTCCTGCAGGCGGTGGAGATGGCTGTCGGGATGCAGCGGGCGGAATGCTTCGGTACGCCGGTAGCGGATTATACCGCTGAAAATGTGTCCATGAAGGTCGCCAGAATCATTCAGAGCTACACGGGCATCGTGAATAAAATGGTTTGGAGGAAAGACGGATAAATGGCGCTTGCAGATATTCACATACATCTTTTGTTTGGAGTGGATGACGGTGCAAAAGACGAAGATGAGATGCATGCCATGTTAGATTCGGCTTATCAAGCTGGCACACGGGTGCTTTGCTGTACACCTCATTTCCACCCCGGCTACTTTGGAGACAATTATGACAAGGTAACGGCGGCATTTAAGCGCTTGTCGAGCTATGTGCAGAAAATATATCCAGACATGGCGCTGTATTTGGGAAATGAACTTCGGTATGAACCGGAATGTGTGACTTGGCTGAGGCAAGGCGTTTGCAGAACGGTCAATGGTACCAGATACGTGCTGGTGGACTTTTCGGAAACAGCACCTGAAAAAGTAATTGGAAATGGCCTTCATGCATTGCTCAACGCAGGCTATATCCCCATTCTTGCCCATGCCGAGCGCTATCGATCCCTGCATGGAAGAATTCCTGCGATTCAAGCGTTCTGGCACGATGGCGTGGTGCTCCAAGCAGATACACAGTCCCTGTTCCGCGGGTTTGGCTTACTTGTTCAGCGTCAATGCCGGAAGCTGTTGTCCCTTGGGCTGATCGATCTATTTTCCTCAGATGCACACAACTGTACGTCTCGCCCACCTGAAATG
>JALFJQ010000008.1 GCA_022775085.1 Clostridiales bacterium
TGGGTATCGTGGAAAAATGCGAAAACGGCATTGTCTATACCATCGAGGGAAATTCCGGTGATAGCTGCCGTCAGAGGCAGTATTCTGTGGGCTATTATGAAATCCTTGGTTATGGTATTCCCGCCTATTAAACAAGATGCCGTCCTTCCGGGCGGCATCTCACTACATACGAATTTCCTTCGTATTTGTTCCTTTCTACTTTGCAAACATCCATATAAATTCTATCTGAAGATTGTCTCCAAAAAACTTTTGCGTGATGACTTGTAATCGGCGGACTTTTTATTAACTATATAAAAATAGCGATTTCGTGTAAATTCTATTGCGTATTAGAAGAAAAAAGATATAATATATATCATGACACAACACTGTGGGGTGGAAAAATGGATAATGCAACGCTTAGCCTTTCTTATAACAGCCTTTGGAAACTGTTGATTGACCGTAAATTGAAGAAAAAAGATTTACAGAATATGGCACATCTCAGTTCGTCCGTGATTGCTAAAATGGGAAAAGATCAGCCGATCCATCTGGATACGATTGTAAAAATATGTGTTGCCATTCAATGTGACATTTCAGATGTCGTTACACTGTGTAATAAGGAGGCGTAACGCATGGCCAGTTTTACTAAAAAAGCCATTCGGGATTCATTTGTGAAACTACTGAACGAGAAGCCTTTGAGCCAAATTACCATTCGGGATATTGTAGATGACTGCGGCGTGAACCGCAATACCTTTTATTACTATTACCAGGACCTGCCGCAATTGGTGGAAAGCATTGTAGATGAGGATGCGGAGCGGATGATCCGGGAGCATCCAGCGGTAGAATCGCTGGAGGATTGCATCAATGCCGCCCTCAGCTTTGCGTTGGAAAACCGGAAAGCGGTTATGCACATTTACCACTCCGTCAACCGGGATATCTACGAGCAGTATCAGTGGCGGGTATGCGAGCATGTGGTCACGATTTATGTGGACGGGATCTTGGCGGGAAGGCAGATTTCTGCGGAAGACCGAAAGGTCATCATAGATTACTTAAAATGCGTCTGCTTCGGTATTATCATCGGCTGGCTGGAAACAGGGATGCAGGAAGGAATTCAAACCCGATTCCAACGGATTTACGAATTGAAGCAGGGTGATCTTGAACGTTTGATCGCCCGATGTGAAAAGGAAAAATAAATTTTCCAGACAAAAGCGGCCTCTATGCCTAAACTTCAGGCATGGAGGCCGCTTTTGTCCGTATAAAACAGATTCTTTCCCCGATATAATGAGAGCACAAACAAAAACAAGGAGGAACATGTTATGTATTATTCCAGCGGTAATTACGAAGCCTTTGCCCGTCCCAGAAAGCCCGAGGGCGTGGACAACAAATCCGCCCACATCATCGGCACCGGTCTTGCGGCTCTGACCGCCGCCTGCTATCTGGTTCGTGACGGACAGTTGCAGGGTCAGAACATCCACATCTATGAGAAAGACCCCATTCCCGGCGGTGCATGCGATGGCTGGCAGTACCCCGATGTAGGCTATGTCATGCGGGGCGGACGGGAGATGGATAACCATTTCGAGGTCATGTGGGATTTGTTCCGTTCCATTCCTTCCATCGAGACAGAAGGGGTCAGTGTCCTGGACGAATACTACTGGCTGAACAAGAAAGACCCCAACTACTCCCTCTGCCGGGCAACCGTCAACCAGGGTCAGGATGCCCACACCGACGGCAAGTTCGGTCTGTCCGACAAGGCTGCAATGGAGATCATGAAGCTGTTCTTCACCCCCGATGAAGACCTGTACGATAAGCGCATCACGGATTTCTTCGATGATGAGGTGCTGAACTCCAATTTCTGGCTCTACTGGCGCACCATGTTTGCCTTTGAGAACTGGCACAGCGCTTTGGAAATGAAGCTGTATCTCAAGCGCTATATCCACCATGTGGGCGGTCTGCCGGACTTCAAGGCTCTGCGGTTCACCCGTTATAACCAGTACGAATCTATGATTCTGCCCATGGTCAAGTATCTGGAAGGCTTCGGTGTCCAGTTCCACTATAACACCAAGGTGGTCAATGTGGAGTTCGACATCCAGCCCGGTAAAAAGCAGGCAAAGCGTATTGAGCTGCTGTCTGAGGGCAAACATCAGTTTGTTGACCTGACGGAAAACGATCTGGTGTTCATTACCAACGGTGGCTGCGTGGAGAACGCCACCATGGGTTCCCAGAACACCGTGGCACCCTTCAACCCCGAAATCAAGCCCGGCGGCGGCTGGGATATGTGGCGCAGAATTGCTGCACAGGATCCTTCCTTCGGTCATCCCGACAAGTTCTGCCATGATCCTGAGCAGTCCAACTGGATGAGCGCCACCGTCACCACACTGGATCAGAAGATCATTCCCTATATCAAGAATATCTGCAAGCGTGACCCCTTTACCGGCGGCGTGGTTACCGGCGGCATCGTGACCGTGAAGGATTCCGGCTGGCTCCTGAGCTGGACCATCAACCGTCAGCCCCAGTTCCGGAATCAGCCCAAAGATCAGTGCCTGGTGTGGGTTTACGGCCTGTTCTCCGACAAACCCGGCGACTTCGTGAAGAAGCCTATGCGGGAGTGCACCGGTAAGGAAATCTGTATGGAGTGGCTGTACCACATCGGCGTGCCGGTGGGGGAGATCGAGGAGCTGGCCGAGCACAGCGCCAACACCGTGCCGGTGATGATGCCCTATATTACCGCTTTCTTCATGCCCCGTGCCGCCGGTGACCGTCCTGATGTGGTGCCCGAGGGTGCTGTGAACTTTGCGTTCCTGGGCCAGTTTGCCGAAACCAAGCGGGATACCATCTTCACCACCGAGTATTCCATGCGTACCGGCATGGAGGCTGTCTACACCCTGCTGGACATCGACCGTGGTGTGCCTGAGGTCTGGGGCAGCGTTTACGACATTCGTGATCTGCTGAACGCTACCATCCAGCTTCGGGACGGCAAGCCCCTGACGGATATGGAGCTGGGCTTCAAGGAGAAAATGGTTCTGAACAAGCTGCTGAAGAAGATTCAGGGCACAGATATCGAGAAATTGCTGAAAACCTACCATGTGATCGCGTGATAATGGAATGCGGGGAGGGCAAACCTCCCCGCCGCTAAAAGGAGAGATAAATATGTCATTATCCAATCAGCTGAAAAAAGCATCTTTGCGCACAGCCTTTGGTTATCTGGAAAAGAACCCCGAAGAAAATGCCCTGAAGCTCATGAGCTGGGTGGACAAGCTGGCAGGAGAGGGTCCCGATAGTTTTCCCACTCAGCGTGCCGCTGTCCGAAATGTTCTGGAAGATCCCCAGAACAATATGTACCAGCTGGTCATGAGCATTCTGAAAGAAACCGATCCCGGTGTTCTGAAGGCGACCTTTGAGAACTTCTTCCTCAACGCGAATATCATCGGTTGGCCAAAGCAGGAGGAATACCGGAAGAAATATAACTGCAATATTCCTTGGGCCATTCTGCTTGACCCCACCTCTGCCTGCAACCTGCACTGCACCGGCTGCTGGGCAGCGGAGTATGGCAACAAGCTGAACCTGACCTTTGACGAGATCGATTCCATTATCACCCAGGGCAAGGAAATGGGCGTATATATGTACATATATACCGGCGGTGAGCCGCTGGTTCGCAAAAAGGACCTGATCGCCCTGTGTGAAAAGCACAGCGATTGCCAGTTCCTTTCCTTCACCAACGCCACATTGATCGACGAAGCTTTTGCAAACGAGATGCTCCGGGTGAAGAATTTTATCCCTGCCATCAGCATCGAGGGCTTTGAAGCCGCCACCGACGGCCGCCGTGGCAACGGCACTTACCAGAAGGTCATCAAGGCTATGGCAATCCTGAAGGAAAAGCACCTGCCCTTCGGTCTGTCCTGCTGCTACACCAGCCAGAATCTGGACTCCATCAGCTCCTACGAGTTCATTGACCAGATGGTGGAGTGGGGCGCGCGGTTCGTGTGGTACTTCCACTATATGCCCGTGGGCAACGATGCCGCGCCGGAGCTGCTGCCCAACCCCGAACAGCGGGAATTCATGTATCACCGCATCCGGGACATCCGTGCTACCAAGCCCATCTTCGCCATGGACTTCCAGAATGACGGCGAATATGTCGGCGGCTGCATTGCCGGTGGACGGCGGTATCTACATATCAATGCCAACGGCGACTGCGACCCCTGCGTGTTTATCCACTATTCCAACGCCAACATCCGGGACATGAGCTTGCTGGATGTGATGCGCAGTCCCATCTTCATGGCCTATCACGACGGTCAGCCCTTCAATGACAATCATCTGCGTCCCTGCCCCATGTTGGAGAACCCGGAAAAGCTCCGGGAAATCGTGAAGGCCACCGGCGCCCATTCTACTGACCTTCAGTCTCCCGAGACGGTTGACCACCTGTGCGATAAGTGCGAAGCCTACGCCAAAAACTGGAAACCCACCGCCGATACCCTGTGGCAGTGCAGCTGCTGTAAAAAGCAGGAGGCAGCAACAAAATGACTACCTTCTTTACTTCTGAAAGCGTAACGGAAGGGCATCCGGACAAGGTCTGCGACCAGATTGCCGATGCAATTCTGGATGCCCTGCTGGAAAAGGATCCTCATTCCCATGTGGCCTGTGAGGTCACAGCCATCACCGATGAAGTCCATATTTTCGGCGAGATCACCTCTGCCGCCCGGGTGGATTATGAAGCCATTGCCCGGCAGGTGATTCGGGAGATCGGCTATACCAAGCCGGGACACGGCTTCGATGCGGATTCCTGTCGGATCACTGTGGATGTTCACCAGCAGTCTCCCGACATCAACATGGGTGTGGAACGGTCAGACACCATGGAAAACGGTGCGGGCGATCAGGGCATGATGTTCGGCTATGCCTGCCGGGAAACAGACAGCCTGATGCCCCTGCCCATCGAGCTTGCCCATAAGCTGACAAAGCGTCTGGCCTATGTGCGCCGGGAAGGGATCCTGCCCTATCTCCTGCCGGACGGAAAAGCTCAGGTCACAGTGGAATACCGGGAGGGCATCCCTGTACGGGTGGACACGGTGGTGGTTTCCTCCCAGCACGAAGCGGATGTATCTATGGATACGCTCCGGGAAGATATCCTCCTTCATGTCATCCGCCCGGTGATTCCGGAAACCATGCTGGACGCCCAAACCAAATACTTCATCAATCCCACAGGGCGCTTCTGCATCGGAGGGCCCGCCGGAGACAGCGGCCTCACCGGCAGAAAGCTGATTGTGGACACCTACGGCGGCTATGCCCGTCATGGCGGCGGGGCGTTCTCCGGCAAGGACCCCTCCAAGGTAGACCGGAGCGGCGCGTACATGGCCCGGTACTTGGCGAAGAATGTGGTGGCGGCGGGTCTGGCGGATCGGTGCGAAATTCAGATCAGCTACGCCATTGGTGTCGCCCAGCCGGTATCTCTGCTGGTGGATACTTTTGGCACAGGTGTGACTTCGGATGAAAGCATTCAGAAGTTGATTCGGGATACCGTTGACCTGCGTCCTTCCGCAATTATCGATAAGCTTAACCTGCGGACGCCGTTTTACCGGCACACCGCAAGCTACGGACACTTTGGCTCCAACACGGTGGATTTGCCCTGGGAGCAAACAGATTTATTAGCCCTACGGCAAGCATAACAAGGCTATGTCATAGAGACACGAATCAGCCGGATTGCTTCTTTACAGGAAGGTAGGCAATCCGGCTGATCAGACTATAAGAATTGGAGGGAGTACAGACATTGGAGACGATACTACAGATTGTATTTTGGTTTCTCGCAGTAGTTGCTGTGGCAGTCTTGGCAATCCTACCCTCATTTCGTGAGAGCGCAATTCTCTCTGAACCAACCTTCGACATTACGGATGCCGACTATACTTGCGTATAGAATCGCATCTTCGATATATTCCAATAATTGGGAGGCATATGCTATGTATTGGAACAAACGGATTCAAACCGCAAAAATTGGATACTTAATCATCTCAACATTGCTTTGCGCGCTGGGGATACTCCTGGTTGCTCTCCCGGATTTTTCAGCCGAATTGTTTTGCAGGATTTCGGGAATCATCATGCTTCTGTTTGGGCTCATCAAAATGATCGGCTATTTCTCAAAGGACTTGTATCGGCTGGCATTTCAGTTCGATCTGGCATCCGGTATTTTACTGATGGCCCTCGGCATCATCATGATGCTTCGTGCAAATGTGATGATCAGCATTATTTGTATTATTCTGGGGATCTATGTTCTGGCAGACGCCCTGCTGAAAGTACAAATTGCCATTGATGCAAAAGCCTTTGGAATTGCAAAATGGTGGCTGATTCTCACAGCAGCAATTCTGACGGGGATTTTTGGCTTCCTTCTGGTGCTGCGCCCCTCAGAAAGCGCCCGGATAATGATGGTATTGCTTGGGCTGACGCTCATCACCGAGGGAGTGTTGAATTTTGTCACCATTCTTACTGCGGTAAAAATCATGCGCCACCAACTGCCGGAAATCATCGACGCAGGATAATCATGGTTCATTGCTGATTAAGATGAAACGGACGGGATGAGCATGCGGGGTGACCCCGGACAGATAAAGGAGACAAATATGGACGAAAAGATTGCAGTATTGACAGATACAAACAGTGGAATTACCCCAGAACAAGCAGCCCGGTATGAAGCTGCCGGACTGGATTTCTGGCGGCAGTATGAATGATATTGCCCTATGAAGAAAGAGAAAGCTGCTGTGCAGCAAATGAATCGGGAGGCCGCTCAGCGCTATCTGGCGGATATTTCCAGAGGACTGTCTCAGGAACAGGTACAGGAGCGGATAGACGGCGGTTGGACAAACAAAATGGTAACGGCAGAGTCGAAAACAGTGGGACAGATTGTAAAAGGTAACCTTCTAACCTACTTCAACTTGATTTTTGCCATACTCGCAATTCTGGTTATTGCGGCAGGCTCTTTTCGCAGTCTGACCTTCTTGCCGGTAGTCGTCGCCAACCTGTTTATCGGAATCCTTCAGGAAATCCGTGCGAAGAAAACTTTGGATCAGCTTACCATGCTGAACGCACCCAAAGCAGAAGTCGTTCGGAATGGTCAAATCTCAGAAATCCCGGCAGAGGAACTGGTGCTGGACGATATTGTGATTTTCCGGGGAGGCGACCAGATTTGTGCCGATGCGATTGTATTGGATGGGAGTGTTTTGGTCAACGAGGCTCTGCTGACCGGTGAATCGGACGAGCTGCGAAAGGAACTGGGGGATTTTCTGATGTCTGGCAGCTTTGTTGTCTCCGGCGAGTGCTATGCCCGACTGGAGCGGGTAGGCGCGGATTCCTATATCTCCGAATTAACGCTGGAAGCCAAGGCACAGGATCAGAAGAAGCACTCCGAGATGCTCCGGGTGCTGGACAGACTGGTGGGCATTGTGGGTATTCTAATTATCCCCATAGGTGTTTTCCTGTTTGTGCAGCAGTATGTGTTCTCCGGCGCATCCTTCCAGAGCAGCATTCTTTCCATGGTAGCTGCCGTGGTTGGAATGATCCCAGAGGGGTTATATCTGCTGGCAAGCGTTGCGCTGGTGGTCAGCGTGATCCGCCTGGCATCCCAAAAGGTACTGGTTCACGATATGAAGTGTATCGAAGCCCTTGCCAGAGTGGATGTGCTGTGCGTGGACAAAACCGGAACAATCACGGAAAATGAGATGCAGGTCAGCAGCGTCATTCCCATGGAGGGCTTTGATCCAACCCAGGGTGTTGGCCTGAAAGCGCAGATCAGTACGCTGATTGCTGCCATGCCCGAGGGGAATCTGACCATGCAGGCGATGAAGCGTTACTTCAAAACACCGCTCAAAAAGGATGCCGAAGCGGTGTTTCCCTTCTCCTCTACATACAAGTATTGCGCTATTGTTTTTTCGGATGATGCCTATGTCCTTGGCGCGCCGGAGTTTGTCCTGCGTAGTGATTATGAGAAGTACCGTCCGCTGATTGAAAGTTATAGTGCGGACGGTTTTCGGACGGTTCTGTTCGGCAGATACGAAGGAGTACCGGACGGACAGGCATTGACGGAACCCGTGATTCCCATGGGACTGATTCTGTTGACCAATCCCATCCGCCGGGATGCGCCGGAGACTTTCCGTTACTTTGCCCAGCAGGGCGTTGCCATCAAGGTCATCTCCGGGGATAACCCCCTGACCGTTTCGCAGATTGCCGCGGAAGCGGGCATCCCTGGCGCGGAGAACTATGTGGACGCTTCCACACTGGAAACGGAGGAGGCTCTGCGGACTGGGGCAGAGCAGTATACCGTATTTGGGCGTGTCACGCCTGAGCAGAAGCGGCTGCTTGTCCGGGCATTGCAGAGTGCGGGACATACTGTGGGCATGACGGGAGACGGTGTCAATGATGTACTTGCTCTGAAGGAAGCGGACTGTTCCGTTGCCATGGCATCGGGCTGTGACGCGGCGGCACAGGTCTCCCAGTTGGTTTTGCTGGAATCCGATTTCTTCGCCATGCCATCGGTGGTTGCGGAAGGGCGGCGGGTGGTCAACAATATCCAGCGGTCTGCCAGTCTGTTTCTGGTGAAGAACATTTTTTCTTTCCTGATGGCGGTCTTCTCTGCCTGCTTCATGCTGAACTATCCTCTGGAACCTGCGCAAATTTCTCTCATCAGTATGTTCACCATCGGAATCCCCGGCTTCTTTCTTGCCCTGCAGCCAAATACAGAAGCTATTCACGGACGGTTCCTGTCCAATGTTCTGATCAAAGCTCTGCCTGCGGGATTGACAGATTTCCTTGTGGTAGGCGCGCTGGTAATTTTCGGCAGGGTCTTTGGTGTCGATGAGATGGACATTTCCACTGCCTGTACCATGCTCCTTGCCATTGTGGGATTTATGATTCTGTATCATATCAGCAAGCCGCTGAATCTGCTTCGCTGGATTGTCTGGATAGGCAGTGGTGTGGGACTGCTGGTTTGCAGCATCTATCTGGGTGATATTTTTGGTATCACGCATATGTCCATGGAGTGTGTCATGCTGTTCGTGGTATTTGCCATTGTCACAGAACCCGTTCTGCGCTACAGCACAATGTTCATAGAGCGAATGGGCGCAATGGTCGCAAGCCGGAGGCGCAAAAGAGCTGCGAGATAGTTTTTTGCTCAGCGGTCTGTGATTTTTCAGTACAAAAAATCCCCGGAACATCATCTTCTTATCGGATGATGTTCTGGGGATGTTTGCGTTTTGAAATGAATGTCCACAAACCATTTTCCATTTGTGGGCATTCCTTTCAAAACGAGCTGGGATTCCAAAGGGACAGCAGTTCCTTTTACTTTCCTCCAATACTTTTTCGTGAATCAGGCAGTCATAGAAGAGGGCGCCGATTGCCTGGACAAATGGTACAACTGTATCCTCCGGATAGCGGTATCCGGTTTTTCTATCCCGGAATATCGGAATCTGCCTGTGCCGCTTGTTCCGTTATTCCAAGTTTCTTTAAGCGGGCACGAACCGCACCGGTGCGGCGTCTCAACGTGGCCGCAATTTCTTTAACCGGCACACCTGTTCGGTGCAAATCCAGCAAACTGCTGTCGTGCTCCGGTGACCAGGGCTGTCCCTCATTCTCTAGTCTGCGGCTTTGATAATCGGCAATGGCATCCACGTTATCCAGGATGAAATGCTGCGCGGCCAGATTGTACACAACAACAAAATAGGGTCCGTTGGGGCCATTGCGTGCTTCCAGCCCAATGCCAATGCTTTCTCCCTGTGGCGTTGGGCGAACCGCTTTTTTCCCATTGCCATCCAATGCGTAGTCCAGCATCCCCAAGGACATCAACCAGTCCCGAATGGCGGAATATGGCAATGTAGCCATATTTTCATTTGGCGACAGCGCATTGATGCGTTTGGCGATTTCCGAGATGGGAATTGGGATTGCGGAGAATTCAAATGCTTCACGCTGCCCAAGGGTCAGTGAAAACGGCGCTTTCCTGTCCCGCTCCTGGGCTGTAACCCCACCGTTTTCGATGACCTGACGCAGAACATCGGACACATAGAAGAAGCAGCGGGAAATCCGGACATGATTGACAATATCCCCATCCGGAATGACGGAGCCATCAATGGGATTGATGCCGTTGGCCAGCTTTTCCAGGTACATCTTTGCACGTTCCAGTGTTTCAAGTTCCGTCATACAAACCCTCCTAATAACCGGTACGGATTCCGCATTTGTAAAGCCTGCCCTCCTTGCTGAACTTCGGGGCAACGTTTCCATCTATGGCAGCCCAGTCTCAGCCAAAGGGAAGGCGATTATCTGCGGATGCTCTGGATGAATCTGCGGAAGTCCTTTTTGCTCCAGACCACAGGCACCGGGTAGAGGGGATTGGCTTCCTTGCTGGCCCAGGCAATCATCTGGTCAATGTCTTCCTCACGAATCACATCGAAGGAATCGGGCAGGCCCATTTTTTTGTTGGTTTCCTCAATCCAGCGGATAAAGGCATTGGCCTTTTCCGCCTCGTTTTCGCCGCCAATTCCGCACACATCCGCCAGCTCCGCCAGACGCTTGTGGGCAGAAGCGCCAAATTCCCGCATGACATGGGGCAGCAGAACTGCCATGGCAAGGCCGTGGGCAACGCCGTAAAGTCCGCCCAGGGTATGACCGACGGCATGGACATAGCCCACACAGCCACGGGTGAAGGCACGGCCCGCGTAAAACGCGCCCCGCTGCATATTCTGCCGGGCTTCCAGATTGGCGCCGTCTTCAAAGGCAATCAGGATGTTGTCATGAATCAGCTTGACCGCTTCCTTTGCCAGTCTGTTTTCCAGCTTGGTATTGTAGGTATGGTTGGTATAGGCTTCCACCGCGTGGGCCAGGGCATCCATGCCCGTGGTGGCCGTGGTGTAAGGGGGCAGGCCCACCGTCAGTTCCGGGTCCAGCACCGCGTACTTGGGAATCAGGAAGGGGTCGTTGATGGCGGCTTTGCGATGAGTAGCCGAGTCGGTGATGACGGCTGCCACAGTGGTTTCCGAACCGGCACCGGCAGTGGTGGGAATGGCCACAAAGGGCGGGATGGGCCAGTGTACCTTCAGCAGTCCCTGCAGCTGCGAAACCTTTTTCTTCGGGTGCACCGCTTTTGCGGCAATGCCCTTGGCGCAGTCGATTCGGGAGCCGCCGCCCAGGGCAACCAAGGCCTTACATCCGTTTTCCTTATAGGTCTTAAATCCCAGTTCCACATCGTCGCTGCTGGGGTCGGGATGGTCAAAAGCCTGCAAGGTATAGCGGATTCCGGCGGATTCAAAGCCATCCAGCAGAGGCTGCACCTGTCCCCGGCGCACCATGCCGGTGCCGGTAACCACCAGAACATCATTGATGTTCTTTTCCTTCAGGAACGCACCCAATTCCCGGATTTTGCCCGGGCCTTCCAGATAGGTGGGCATACGGTAACCCATGAAATAATTGCCCACTTTCAGAACCGCCTGAAAGGTTCTGCACCATAAAACTTCCAACGAATCGGTCATTGCCATAACATTTCCTCCTATCCGCCGGCGACGGGCGGCATAAGCTGCACCACATCGCCATCTGCTAATTTTGCTCTTCTGCTACGAACTTTTCCATTGATTAGAAGGACGCAGCCTTCCAAATCTTTTTTGGTAATGCGGGGATTTTGCCGGGAAATCTGCGCAAACAGCTCCGCCACAGTGGATGCCGCCACTGTCATCTCCCGCACCCCGGCATCCAGCCGGAGCAAGCCATAAAACCGGACGGTAATCATTTGATTTTCAGCCGCCGCAAGGTCTTCTCCGTGGGGATGCCGTTGGAATCCCAGCCCCGGGCCTGGTAGTAGGTTTTCTTCATGGTTTCCAGCGGCACCTTGGTCTTGGGATTGTCAGGGTCCTGGGGTACGTCGGTAAGCCGTTTGGGCAGCTTATCGCTGGCGGCGCTGACGCCGAACTTGGTATTGATGTAGCGCTCCATGGTATAGCCCCGTTCGCCGATTTCCAGGTAACGGCCAAAGTTCATCTTCATACCCACCGCCAGCTCAATCATTTTGGTATGCTGGAAAATGGGCAGATGAATGGCGGCAACTCTGGGACACTTGTTAATCAGGCGCACCGCCCAGCCGATGTGGGGCGCCGCCAGGTTGACGGTTTTTGTGATGATTCCGTTGGGCTTGGTCAGCAGGAAGCCCGGGAAAAAGGCATAGGAAGTAAACAGGCACTGACCGGAAGCGGAAATGGTCTCCATCAAGTCCTGGAAGGTCATGGTCAAATCTGCCTTTGCCTTGGGGGTTTGGGAATCCATGTGCAGGCCAAGGCCCTCCATAATCACCAGATAGCCGCCGTTCAGGTGGCAACCGCCCCGGTTGGAAACGGCATAGCCAAGGCCCTGACCCACGGCCCGGCGAGGCTCATAGGCTGCCAGCTCCAGTCCCTTGGAATGCATGGCAAATTCCTTGCCGCCGTACTTTTCGGACAGGCGTTTGCTGCCCTCCGCCAGTTCGTCTCCGATGCCCCGGCGGTGGGCGATGTCCTCAAAAATCTGAGACAGATTATCGGTCTGACCAAAGCGCAAGCCACTATCCCACAGTCCCTTTTCATTGGCTTCCATGGCCCAGGCGATGGTGTTGGCAGTGGAGATGGTGTCCATGCCCAGCTGATCCAGCTCATAGTTCCAGTCCAGAATCTTTTGCAAATCGTTGTTGCAGATATTTCCGCCCAGCAGTCCCAGGGTCTCCAATTCCGGACCTTTCACGGCCTTTCCCTGAACCCTGACCGTTCTGGCACAGCGAATGGGACAGGTAAGGCAGCCCTTGTTGGTGATGTTGTATTCCTCCGCCAGGGTCTCTCCGCTGACCTTGTCGAAATCTTCATACTGTCCCTGAGAATAGTTTTTGGTGGACAGAATGCCAATCATCTGCATGGAACTGACCAGGCCTGCGGTACCCATCCGGGGCAGCTGCTGCCCGGTCAGAGGATGCTTTTGCAGATACGCAATCCACTTTTTGCACCACTGGGTGGTCTTCTCCGGGTTATGTACGGGGATGGTTTGGGTTCCGCTGGCGGTGATGGCCTTCAGATTCTTCCAGCCCAGCACCGCGCCCATGCCGGTACGCCCGGCGGCCCGCTCATCACTGATAATGCCGGCATACTTGACCAGATTCTCTCCGGCAGGGCCGATGCAGAGCTTGCCAAAGCGTTTGGTGCCCACCAAGGCTGCCAGCGCTTCCTGACATTCCTCCACTTTCATGCCCCACAAATCATCCGCGTCGTGGAACCGGAATTCCCCGTCTTTGATTTCCAGCCAGCGGTGGCCCCGGCATCTGCCTTTCAAAATCAGAGCATCGAAGCCGGCCTTTTTCAGATGGAAGCCAAAGCTGCCGCCACAGTTGGAAGAGGCAAGAATGCCCGTTTGCGGCGACAGGGCAGAAACATCAAACCGGGCAGAGCTGGGAGCGCCGGTGCCCGTCAGGGGGCCGGTGGCAATGACTACCCAGTTTTCCTCGGAGAAGGCGGTCTCCTTGCCGGTCAGGTGGTCGCACAGAATCCGGGCAGCCATGATTTTACCGCCCAGATAAAGCGCCCGCTGTTCGTCGGTCCAGGGGTATTCCCGAACCGTTTCGGTGGTCAAGTCCACCTCCATAATCTTTCCCATATAGCCAGAATATTTGGATTTCATCCGCATCCCTCCCTTTTGTTAAATTATACACAAAACCGGCAGAGGAATCAACCTCTGTCGGCTTTTTTGCGTGCCTATGGTCCGGTCATTGACCATAGAATTCCAGGAACCGTCTGGTCTCCGGCTGGGCAGGCTGATAGAGGACCTGTTCCTTAGGCCCGGATTCCAGAAGCCTTCCCTTGTAGAAAAACAGAGCCTCGTCTGCCACCCGGCGGGCCTGCTGGAGAGAATGGGTCACCAGAATCATGGCGCATCCGCTCCTTCTGGTATAGTCCAGAATCCGGCTTTCCGCGGCGGCGGTGGTCTCGATGTCCATGGCGGCGGTTGGCTCGTCCAGAATTACCAAATCATATTGCCCCATCATCAGCCGGGCCAGCGCCATCCGGGCGGTTTCACCGCCGGAAAGCCGGTCTGCCCGTTTCTTTTCCAGATGGCACAGCCGGAGGTCTTTCATCAGCGCATCGGCTCTGGAAGCGTCCGTGCCTCCCAACAGGATGTTTTTCCTGGTGCTCATCCGGAAGGCGTAGGGCTTCTGGGGCAGATAGCCCACCGATTGGGGAAGCGCTACCTTCCGGTCAGCAGGGAGCACCCCCGACAGGATTTTGGCAAAGGTGGACTTGCCGCTGCCGTTGGCGCCGATGATAGCATAAATCCGTCCGGGTTCTACTTCCATACCCGGAAAATCCAGGACAGTGCTATCCGCATAGGTTTTGGAAAAGGCAGGAAGTTTCATCGGCTCAGCCTCCTTTGCAGCAGGGAAATCACGATGTTCACCAGCAGCGACACCGCCAGCAGAATCATGCCCAGGGCGATGCCCAGGGAGAAGCTGCCCCGGTTGGTATACTGCATGATGGCCGTGGTCATGACGTTGGTTTTCCAGGCAATGGCACCGCCTACCATGGACACCGCGCCCACCTCCGCAATGGAGCGGGCAAAGGCCAGCAGGTAGGCAGAAAAAATCTGGTAGACGCATTCTCCGCACATCAGAAGGAAGGTTTTACAGCTGCTCAGTCCCAGCCCTTTTGCTGTTTCCCGGATGGCTGGGGCAATTCCCGCCACATAGGTCTCCATATTGCCAACGACGATGGGCGTAATCAGCACCACCTGGGCCATGACCATAATCTTTACCGTGAACAGCAGCTTCATATGCCGCAGAGGGCCAACCCCGGAAAACAGCATATAAAACAGAAGTCCGCAGACCACCGGCGGCATTCCCATCAGCGTCCGGTTCAGCACCACCAGGGCGTTTCTGCCGGGGAACTTGCGCGCGCCCAGCCAGATTCCCAGGGGCACCCCCAGCAAAAGGGCAAGCAAAGAGCTTTGGATGCTCATCCTGGCGGTTACAGACAAGATGTTCAACAGCTCCGCATCTGCCGACAAAATCAGTGCGATTGCCTTTTGCAGCGCACTGCCCATACCATCACCTCCATTACGATAAATCCCGTGGGGGTATCCCCACGGGATTCATTTTACGTCACGTTTCCCGGAAAAGCAATCCTTACATCACGCCGTCGTTGGCAACAAAGGTCAGGAAGGTGGCCTTATCGGTGAGGATGTAAGCGCCCATCTCCTCCGCCATGACCAGGCAGGCGCCCATGCCGGCATTGGCGGAAACGTACCAGTCGGTGTAAGCCGCGAAGGACTCGGCTTCCTTGGTGATGCCCAGGGCCTCAGGCCACAGGCTCAGCTCCTTGGTGTGGGTGCCGGAACCGTCGCCACGGGAGACGAAGGTGTACTTGCCGTCCGCAATGGCGGCGAAGGCATCCAGAACGGAAGCGCTGTCCTTGACACCGGCGGGGTCAGCAGAGGGGCCGCACAGAACGAAGTAGTTGTAGAGGAAGGAAATACGCTCAGCCTCGAAGCCGTCCACAACCCGGGCGAAGCCCTCCTCCACAAAAGCCTCCTCCTGGCTCTTGGAGTGCACCAGAATCAGGTCGGCATTGCCAAACTTGGCGGCGTTGATGGCTTTGCCGGTACCGGCAGACTGGACTTCCACGGTGTAGCCGTAGGTGGACTCAAACACGGGCAGCAGGTAACCCAGCAGACCGGAGTCGTTGACAGAGGTGGTGGTGGACAGGCGAATGACCTTGGTTTCCTCCGTAGCGGGGGCAATCTCACCGGCGTAGACGGGGGCATTGTCCTTGACATAGAACAGGTGCTCACCATATTCCGCGACACCATATTCTCCGGCCATATCCAGAGCTTCCTGGCTCAGCAGCCACTGAATCAGGGCGTCGGCACCGGCAGTGTTCACAGCAACGTCGGAAACGGCATTGCCGTCAGCATCGGTGAAAGGAGCCTCAGGGTTCACGGCGATGGCAGTGTAGGTATTGAGCATCTTGTCGTCTGCTTCCTTCAGGATGCAGGTATCGACTACCAGAGCGGCCTCGGTGGGTGCTTCGGTAGCAGGTGCGGCTGTCTCCACAGGAGCGGGAGCGGCAGTGGTTTCGGGAGCCTGGGTTTCCGCAGGCTTTGCCGCGCCGCAGGCAACCAGGCCCAGCAGCATGACAGCAACCAAAAGCAGAGAAACAATCTTTTTCATGTTCTTTTCCTCCAGAAAATAAGAATAAAAAACGAACCCACTTCCAACGGCAATAGGGCGCAGTAACCGCGCAAAAACCTATGCTTTTGGAAAGAGGCTCGTCCACCACTTTTCAAAACGCTGTTATCCCACACCTGTCCGGATGGAAAGGGCTGTTCTTGTACCACTTCATGATAGCATACCATGGGGAGAATTTCAATAGTATTTCATCTTTCTTTTTCCTGACAGTTGCGTTATAATAAGCCATGGAGGGATGGCAGATGATTATCGAAGAGAACTGGGCCATATCCATAGAACGCGCCCGCCGCTTTTGGGAATCCCAGCCGGATGTGACCAAAGACGGGACTGGCTATTGCCTCAGCAGCTGCCGAATCACCCTTTCTGAACCTGCCCCCGGCCCTAAAGGTATGTTTTCCCTTCCCCGAACACTGCTTCGGATAGAAGGCCCGGAAGCGGAGGTTTCATCCATCCACCATCGTTTTTGGATTCGATTTTTATCCGCAGGGGGATAAGGAGGTATATGATTATGCGCAAACCCATTCCATCTATGGATGCCTGGCTGAAAGAGGCCAAGGCGCACGCATCCGCGCCCAAAATCGGGATGTACCTGATTCACAACGGCACCGTCCGGCAAAGCGCCCGGGCAAAGGTCCGTGACGGTGCGGAAGATACCAAGCCCGTTACCGGTATGCTCTTTTCCTATGACCAGGAAAAGGTGGACGCCGTAATTGCCGAGACTTACAAACTGGAAGGCATCTACTACATCAAAGTCTGGCTCAACGAAGGACAGCTCCAAATGGGCGATGACATTATGTACGTTCTCATCGGCGGCGATATTCGTCCCAGGGTGATAGAAGGGCTTAACTATCTGGTGGGCCGCATCAAGAAGGAATGTGTGGTAGAAAAGGAGATAATCTAAATGACAGCATGGGAAAAATGCGTGGACTTTCACGGCCACGCCTGCGGCGGACCGTGCAGCGGCACAGGGATTGGGCATCAAAGGCACCGCCGGTAGTCTTCGGGGGTGTTGATGTTTTGAAAGCAGCGGGAAAAGGACGTGACCTCCCCCATGGGCAGGAGCAGTATGTTGGCTTCTTCCCGGACAAAGGTATGCATCCGCAGACGTCTTTGGCGCACCTGTTCTTCCAGCTTCCCCTGCAGGCGCCGGTGGTAAAGGGCGGCGGTGACGTAGGTTTTTCCGTCGTCTCCACAGACGACGATGCCGTCCCATTGGCGGCCCTTTCGCCCTTCTTCCTCCCATCGATTCAGCATCCATTGGACAAACTGGCGATTCACAAAGGGCATATCACAGGCACAGGCAAAAAGCAGGTCTTCTTCAATGGCCTGAAAGGCAGAATACAGACCGCCCATCACTCCACAGTCGGGAACCACGTCACGGATCATGGGGTAGGCTTCCAGGGCTTTTCCATCCTGGGTCTGATTTACCGATAGATAGACCCTTCCGCAGGCGGACAGCTCCTGGGCAATTCTCTTCCAGAAGGGCTGCCCGCCCAGCAGAAGCTGGGCCTTGTCCTGTCCCATGCGGCTGCTTTTGCCGCCCATGAGGAGCAGCATGGCCGCTGGTTGTTTTTTTCGCATTTTCGTTTCTTGTTGCATCGATATGATTTCTCCAAAGACTACAGCGAAAGAGGTGGATACCCATGAACATAGAAGATGTGGAGTTTGCGTATCTGTCCCCTGTGGAACACCGGCTGATTTTCCGGGACGGTACCCGGCAGGATGGGGTTGCGCCCTATTTAAACGAGCATTCCATGGAGGTGTTCCTCAACGGGCACAAGGCAATGGAGCTGGTCTGTGTACCCCAATTTCTTCCGGAGCTGGTATTGGGCAGACTGCTGACGGAAAACCTCATTCATGGCATGGAGGATGTGGGGCAGCTCCGGATTTCCGATGATGGCAGCCGCGCGGATGTCACGCTCCAAAATCCGGGGAACCCGATTCTCCCGGAATCGGCTCCTTTGCAGCCGGTTAAACCGATTTTCTGGAAACCGGAATGGATTTTTCAACTGGCGGATTGCTTTGCCCAGGGGATGCCCCTGCACGCTGCCACCTGGGCAACCCACAGCTGCTTTCTGGCCCGGAATGGAGAAATCCTCTTTTCCTGCGAGGACATTGGACGGCACAACGCCTTGGACAAGGCAATCGGCTATGCCCTCAGAAACGGAATTCCCCTGTCAGAGTGCCTGGTGTATTCCAGCGGCCGAATCCCCACGGATATGGCAAAAAAGGCAATTCGTGCCGCCATTCCCGTGCTCATCAGCAAGGCGGCCCCCACACGGCAGGCCATCGCCCTGGCCCACACCTATGGGCTGACCCTGATTTGCGCGGCAAGGCGGGACAGTATGCGCCAATACACCGGGTTTTGCGCCTGTGACCCATAGGGTCACAGGCGCATTTTGTTTACAGTCTTAAACTTCATCAATTGCCCGGTTGGGACAGATGCTGATGCAGGCGCCGCACTGCACACACTTGAGATAATCGATGGCAAACTGCTTGTCTTCCTCCACAATTGCCTTGTTGGGGCAGGTGGATTCACAGGCACCGCATTTGACACAACGCTGGGAGATCACGAAAGCCATGTAACAACCCTCCTTCTTCCCTTACCGCACTTCGCCGCTTCTGTCGGTGTAGTGGGTATGCAGCAGGAAGTGGGCCGCGGGGCTGCCGCACTCGTCCAGGAATTCCTCGTACAGCTTCTGCACATCGGGATTCTCGTGGGAACGCCGGATGGGCGCATCACAATCCGCCTGATACATCCCCGCCATACGCACCGCCACCTGCTCCACAGACGCCAGGGGTGCGCCGCCGCCGTTGAGACAGCCGCCGGGACAGGCCATGACCTCAATGAAGTGATAGGGGGATTTCCCGGCACGGATATCCTCCATGATGGGCTTGACATTTCCAATGCCGTTGACAATGGCGATTTTCACATCCAGGTCCCCGATCTTCACCGTGGCTTCCTTGACACCCCGGTAGCCCCGGGCAGCGGTATAGTCAATTTGATTCAGCTCGCCGTTGGTCAGCAGCACGGTAACCGTGCGCAGCGCCGCCTCCATCACGCCACCGGTGGTGCCGAAGATACGGCCCGCGCCGGTCCACTGCCCCATAAAGCTGTCAAAGGGTTCGCTGTCCAGGCTGGCAAGGTCTATTCCCTTCAGACGCATCAGTCTGGCGGCCTCCCGGGTGGTCAGCACCGCATCCACGTCCCGAATTCCCAGGGCATTTTTCATCTCCGGCCGCTGCATCTCAAACTTTTTGGCAACGCAGGGCATGATGGACACATGGAAGATATCCTCCGATTCCACGCCGATTTTCTCCGGCAGGTAGCTCTTGACCAGTGCGCCGAATATCTGCTGGGGAGACTTGCAGGAGGACAGATGGGCCAGCTGGTCGGGGTAGTGGTACTCCATGTGCTTAATCCAGCCGGGACAGCAGGAGGTCAGCATGGGCAGCACACCGCCGTTTTGCAGCCGGTGAATCAGCTCCGTGCCCTCCTCCATGATGGTAACGTCGGCAGAGAAATCGGTATTGTAGGCATAGCCACCCAGTCGCTTCATGGCTGCAGCAATTTTGCCGGTGACATCTGTGCCGGGCTTCAGGCCGAACTCTTCGCCCAGGGTATGCTGGACGGCAGGGGCCACCTGCCAGACCACGGTCTTTTTTGGGTCGTTCAGGGCATCCATCACCCGCTGTATCTCGCTCTTTTCCGTCAGGGCGGCTACGGGGCAGACCTTGACGCACTGACCGCAGTTGATACAGGCGGTGGCGGACAGGGACACATTCTTCTTGGTGCGGGCATAACGGTCACCGGTTTCCGGATGGGTGTACATCTCGTAAATGCCAATCTTCTGCACCTCGTTGCAGACTGTGACGCAGCGGCCGCAGGCAATGCACTTGTCCATGTTGCGCACCATGGCAGGGCTGGAGGTGTCCATGCCTCTGCCAGGCACCTTCCGCACCTGGGGGTTGATTTCAAACAGGTAGCTGACCTCCTGGAGCCGGCAGTGACCGCCGGTCTTCTGGCAGGTCAGACAGTCGTTGGGATGGATGCTGAGAATCTCCGTCAGCCGCTCCCGGCGGTAAGCCTGGACCGCCGGGGTGTTGGTGCGCACCACCATGCCGTCCCTTGCTTCGTACCGGCAGGCACGACGGATTACGGTTTCTCCGTTCTCCTCCAGTTCCACAGCGCAGATGCCGCAGGAACCGGTGGGGGTCAGGCCCTTGAGATAGCACAGTGTGGGAATCTCAATCCCGGCGCTTCTGGCAGCCGCCAGAATGGAAGCGCCTCTGGGGCAGGTTATTTTTTTGTCATCAATGGTAAGGCAGATGTGGGTATCCACCATTCCACCGTAAAGTTCGTACATATCCTAACCTCCTGCAATCACATCTGGCCCTTGAGCAGGTCTTCCATGGCGCGCTCCTTGTGGCAGATGGTATCCGGCCCTTCGTTTTTGTAGTATTCCAGCGCGTCGGTCTGTGCCTGCCGTGTCAGGTATTGGCTTACCTCGGGGCTTACCTTCTCCACCTTGATGCCAATCTGCTTGAATCCGGGAATCTTGGCGATGGGGTCCAAGTTCTTCGCATCGGACAGAATGTTGGCGCCGTCGCCAAAGTGGAAGGGCATCCAGGCCACGCCGGGCTCCAGCTTATCGGTCACATGGACCTCACAGAACACACTGCCTCTGGGGGAGGTGACCTGCACCCAGTCGCCGTCTGTCAGCTTCTTTTCGGCACAGTCGTCGGCGTTAAGCTCGATAAAGTTTCTGGGTGCGGTATAGTAGACGGCACGGGTGCGCTTGGTCTGGGTACGGGTGTGGTAATGGTAGAGCATACGGCAGCTCATCAGGGTGATGGGGTATTCCGGATTCTGGGTCTCGGGAGAGGGAATCCACTCCATGGGAACCAGCAGACCCACCCCATTGTTGCGGGCAGGGCCGTTGACATGGAGAATGGGGGTGCCGGGGTGGTCGGCTGTGGGACAGGGCCACTGGCAGCCGGTGTCGCGAATCTTGTCGTAGGTCATACCGTGGTAGGAGGGGGTGACCACACACATTTCCTTGAAAATCTCCTCTACGCTGTCGTAGTGGGCGGGGTAACCGAGGCGGGTCATCACCTCGCAGAGAATCTGCCAGTCCTGCTTGCACTGGCCCTTGACGGGAACGGCCTGCCGCAGCAGCTGGACACGGCGCTCGGTGTTGGTAAAGGTGCCGTCCTTCTCCAGGAAGGCGGTGCTGGGCAGCACCACATCCGCCAGGGCCGCGGTTTCGGTGACAAACAAGTCCTGTACCACCACAAAGGCCTTTTCCAGCGCCTGCGCCACATGGCTGACATCGGGGTCGGAAACCATGGGGTTTTCGCCCATGATGTACAGGAACTTCACCTTGTCCGCAAGAATCGCGGGGATGGTCTCGGTGACGGTATAGCCCTTCTGGCTGCTGAGCTTTACACCCCAGGCCTTTTCAAATTTCTCCTGGACAGCGGGGTTGAATACCTTCTGATAGCCGGGGTAGTCGGTGGGCAGCGCGCCCATATCGCAGGCACCCTGGACATTGTTCTGACCCCGCAGGGGGTTCACGCCATTGCCCACACCGCCCAAATTGCCGGTGACCAGGGCCAGATTGCTCAGGCTCTTGACATTGTCGGAGCCGTTCAGGTGCTGAGTGATGCCCATGGCATAGGCGATATAGGATTTGTGGGTGGAGGCATACATTCTGGCGGCATCAATAATCAGCTGCTTATCCAAGCCGCAGATTTCCGCCACCCGCTCAGGGGTATAGGACTTGACGCTTTCTTTCAGGGCTTCAATGCCCTCGGTGTGCTTGGCGATGTATTCCTTGTCCTCCAGACCTTCCGCAAAAATCACATGGAGCATACCGTTGCTCAGGGCCACCGAGGTGCCGGGGTTGATTTGCAGGTAGATGTCGGCAATGTCTGCCAGGGCAATCCGCTTGGGGTCGGCAACAATCAGCTTCTTGCCGGCCAGCTTGGCCTGCCGCACATACATACCCATGACCGGATGGGTGTCGGTGGTGTTGGAGCCGGTGATGAAAATCACGTCCGCGTCCAAAACCTCCTGAATCCGGTTGGTCATCGCGCCGCTGCCCAGGGTGTTGGCAAGGCCGGAGACGGTGGAGCTGTGGCACAGTCTGGCACAGTGGTCCACATTGTTGGTGCCCACGGCGGCACGCATGAACTTCTGGAAGATGTAGTTGTCCTCGTTGGTGGCCCGGGCGCTGGAGAAGCCCGCCACTGCATCGGGGCCGTATTCTGCCTTCACCTGCTGGATTTTTCCGCAAATCAGGTCCAGGGCCTCCTCCCAGGAGGCAGGCTCCAGAACGCCGTTTTTGCGGATTAAGGGGGTGGTGAGGCGGTCCGGGTGGTTCACATAGTCATAGGCGAACTTTCCCTTGACACAGAGCAGTCCTCCGTTGGAGGGGCCGTTGGCCGGCCTGGCATCCACCACCTTCCCATTCTTCACGGAGAAGTCAATCTGACAGCCCACGCCGCAGTAGCCACAGGTGGTGCGGACAACCCTGGTTTCCCAAACCCGGAAGTCGTTCTGGGACTTGGGCATGAGGGCGCCCACCGGGCAGGCGGACACGCAGTTGCCGCAGGAGACACAGTCAGTGTCGGCTATGGTTTCCCCACCGTTGGGAACGATGTAGATAAGGTCGTCCTTGCGTACCATTTTCAGGGCGTTGATGCCCACCAGGTCCCGGCAGGTGCGGACACATTTGCCGCAGCGGATGCACTTATCCATATCCCGCAGGTAGAAGCGGTTGGAAAGGTCTTTCTCCCGGTGGACAAAGGGTGCCGTGTAGGAAGGGCCGTCCACGCCGTACATCTGGCAGTATTTTTGCAGCTTGCAGCTTCCCAGCTTGCGGCAGTTGAGGCAGTCCATGGGGTGAATGGACAGCTTGTCCCGGAGAATGGCAATGCGGGCATCCCGGACGGCCTTGGTTTCCGTCCACACCACCATGCCGTTCTCCGCCTTGGTGCTGCAAGCGGGGACCAGGTAGTCCTGTCCCTCTACCTGGCAGGAGCACATCCAGCACTTGGTATCTTCCTCACAGCCATCCTCCCGGCGTTCGGGAAGGCGTTCGTTGTCATCATGGCAGAAGGTGGGAATGAAGATTCCCACCTTTCTGGCAGCTTGCAGAATCGTGGCGCCCTCCGGCACTTCCACGAATCGGTTGTTAATCTTAAGCTGGATCATGGAATGTAATCTCCTTCTTTGCTTCACTGTACAAAGCACAGGCAAAAACCGTGCTGCTTTTCCGAAATGCTATCACTGTTATTGTAACATTGTCCTTGGGGGATTGCAATGGATTTTTTCCCAAAAGCCGTCTGCGGATTTCTGTAGAACCTGCCGTATACTCCCGAGAAAAGAGGGAAGCTATCCGTTCCCACAGTCGGCGCTGCCTTCGCTGTAGAGCATATCCAGCCCGTGGGCCACGGGGTCGATGACTGCCAGAAGGTTTTCGGCGGAGGCCTTCTTGCTTCCGGGCAGGTTGATAATCAGGCTGCGGCCCCGGATGCCTGCGGCAGACCGGGACAGGCAGCCCTTGGGGGTAATCTTCATGGACTCCGCCCGCATCGCCTCCGGGATGCCGGGGGTCAGCCGCTCCACCACCTCCAGGGTGGCCTCCGGGGTGATGTCCCGGGGGGAGAAGCCGGTGCCACCTGTGGTCAGCACCAGGGCAATGCCCAGGTCATCGGCACACTTGCAAAGCTCCCCTTTGATGCTTTCCGGTTCATCCGGAACCATTGCGGTGTACGTTACGTCAAACCCCTTTTCCGTCAGAATCCGGCACAGGTTGGGGCCGCTGGTATCCTCCCGCTCGCCCCGGTAGCCCTTGTCACTGACGGTAATCACCGCTGCTGTATAGCGCATTTTTCATTCCTCCCGAAAATAATCTCCGTGGACACCGCCGGTTTTGGAAAGCAGGCGGATGTCCGTAATCACCATGTCCTTCTGTACGGCCTTGCACATATCGTACACCGTCAGCGCGGCGGTGGATACGGCGGTAAGGGCTTCCATTTCCACACCGGTTCTGGTGATGTAAGCATACTTTTCCGGATGCAGGGTGTCAAGGCTCAGATTCAGCCGGCGTACCCCCGCCTCCTTCAATGACCTGGCCAGTTCCGGCAGCAGAATTCCATTTGTGGTCACGCAGACCTCCCGGATGCCATCGACTGCCGCCGCCCGGCGGCAGATGGAGGTGATGTTCTTCTTCACCAGCGGCTCTCCCCCGGTGATGCGCAGCTTGGTAATTCCCAGAGACGCTGCCGCCGCCACCGCCTGAATCATCTCATCCTCCGTGAGCATATCGGCGTGACTTTTCTTGCATACGCCTTCTTCCGGCATACAGTACCGGCAGCGCAGGTTGCACAGCTCCGTGACGGAAATCCGCAGATAGGTGATGTCGCGTCCAAATTGGTCAGTCATCCATGTTTCCTCATTGTTTCCCAAGCAGTCTGCCCTGCTTGTATTGCTTCTGTCAATACCCCTTCCACCATGGGGTGCACGGTGTTGCAGTTGCCGCACAGGTGCAGCCAGGTTGGGTCTCCCAGATGGGAAACCAGTGTCCGCTCCGGGCGCAAGCCCACCGCAAGGAGCAGTGTTTTGCAGGCAATCCAGTCCCCGCCTGACAAATGGCAGGCTTCCAGCTTCGTTTGCCCCCTGACCTCCGTAACCGTCTGTCCGCAGATAAGGCGGACGTGGGAATCGTCCAGACATTTCTGGTTTCTCGTCAGGCCGCCGCAGCGCCTCTGCTTTTCCACCAGTGTAACCGGAATGCCCACCTGAGCCAGTTGATTTGCCAGAATCAGTCCCAAATCGCCGCTGCCCAGTATCACCGCCGGTCCTTCCGGGACAAATCCGTGGAGATTCATCATTTCCTGCATCTGCCCGGCAGTATAGATGCCCTTGGGTCTGGTTCCGGCAATGGGCAGCGCCCCCATGGGAATCTCCCGGCAGCCGGTGGCCAAAATCAGCTGAGAGAAGGAAAGCCTTCGTCCCCCGGACAGATGGGCAACTCTGGTAGCCTCCAGGGAAAGCACGGTCGTATTCCCAATCACCGTTACCTCCGGCGGGAAGTCCTTCAAAAGCTGCCGCGCATATTCGATTCCCGTGAGATTGCTGCCAAATCCCCGGTGGGTGCACTGCAAAAGCACGCCGCCCAGGGTTGGCTTCCGGTCCACAATGGCGACGCTGGCGCAGCCAGCCCCGCAGGCCGCTGTTGCCGCGGCAATTCCGGCAGCGCCTCCGCCGATGACCAGCAAATCATAGTGTTCCATTGCGATATCCTTCCAGAATGGTCTCGATGGCGAAGGCGCACCGGCTTCCCTGGCAGGGGCCCTTGCCGCTGCCTACGCGGCGTTTGACACCGTCTACGGTAGACGCGCCCCGCCGGATGGCTTCCAGAATCTCACTGCGGGTAATCCCCTGGCACTGGCAAAGGATTTCCGAATCATCAGATTTGGGGATTGCGTGCCGATGGGGGTTAAAATCGGGATTCGGCTGGGCATTCAAAAACGCCGCTGCTTCCTGGGCCACATACCGCCCCAGTTCGTCCGCGCAGGTCAGCCCCGGTGTTTTGATACCAATGAGACTGTAAAATCCGGGGCCGGGGTTTTCGATGCAAAAGTCATGCAGGCTCTGTCCCCCTTCCCGGTATGGGTTGGGGCGAACCGCCGCAAAGGAACGAATGACCTGGGTCAAATCCACTTCCGGAAGCAGCGCCTTCGCTGCCCTGTGCAGCTCCCGGAGGCCCTCCGGTGTTGTGGCGAAGGGCGTTTCGATTTCTTTGCGCACGCCGCTGATGAGCAGATTTCCTTCCACACAGGGAACGGCGGTAATGCCTTTGCCGCAGCTGCTTGCCTGATGGAAGAGCACCATCCGGGGCTTTGGAGCAGCCTCATCCAGCACCAGATATTCCGCGCCATCCCAGTGAAGCCGGGTGCTCCGGGGAAACAGCAACTCCTGTACCCGGTCCGCGAAGAGCCCGGCACAGTTGATTACCGTGCGGCAAGGGATGGTCCCCCGGTTGGTTTTCAGCAGATAGCCGGTATCGGTTTTTTCGACATCCGTTACGGCAGTATTCCGGTAAGCCACCGCCCCATTCTCCACCGCGTTTTCAAAGGCGGCGATTCCCAGAAGCCAGGGATTCACCGTCCCGGTGGATGGTGCGTACAGCGCTCCGGCAACCCCTGGCCGGAGCATCGGCTCCATGGCCTGCGCTTCCGCCCCGGTCAGCAGCCGCAGACCCGGCACACCGTTTTTCAGGCCTTCGTTCAACTTTTTTTGCAGCTTCGGCAGAGATGCCCCGTCGTAGGTCACCAGCAGAGAGCCGCACCGGCAGAAGGGAACCTCCAGCTCCCGGCAGAGGCTTTCGTAATTCCCATTGCCCCGGACGGTCATTTCCGCTTTCCGGCTGCCGGGCTTGTTGTCATATCCGGCATAGACCACCGCGCTGTTGGCCCGGGTAATTCCGGTGCACACATCCTCCGCCGCCTCCAAAAGGGCCACGGAAAGGTTCCACCGTCTTACGTTCCGGGCCGCAAAGCAGCCCAGGATTCCGCCGCCGATGACGGCAACGTCGTACGCTTCCATTGTTTTCAATCCAGAGGTATGATTTCTCCGGGGTTTTCCACGGTATAGCCACCCAGAGAAAGAATCTTATCCCGGAACCCATCGCTTTTCAGAGTCGCAATCAGCTGACGCACCATGGGGGCTTCCCATGCGTGGTCGGGGATAATCAAATCGTATTCCTCAATGCAGATGGGAATGAAGTCCAGACCGTAGAGCTTGGCGGCAGAATAGATGCCCATACCGGCATCGGCGCTGCCACTGACAATCTGGGCCGCTACAGAGGTGTGGGTCAGCTCTTCCCGGTCGTAGCCGTAGATGGCGGAAGTATCGAGGTTTTCCTGTTTGCACAGATAATCCGTCAGAATCCGGGTACCGGACCCCTTCTGGCGATTGACATAGCGCACGCCCTCGGCGGCAATATCCGAGAACTTCTGTATGTTCAAGGGGTTGCCCCTGGCAACCATCAGGCCCTGCTGACGGCCAACACAGCGAACGAGCTTTACATCCCCTCTGGGGAAATATTTTTTCATAAAGGAACGGTTATAGCTTCCGTCTTGGGTATTCAGCAGGTGGCAGCCGGCCGCATGGGCTTCTCCCCGGCGGATTGCCATAATGCCGCCCATGGAGCCAACATGGGAAGAACTCATAAAGAGACTGGAATCTTCCAGATGGAGCATATCCGCGACCTCATCCAGCAGCGGGTCATGACTGCCGATGACCACCAGGGTGTTGCGGAGCTTTTCCAGAGGGCTGAGCAAACGGACCGTCACTTCCGCTCCGGCCTCAAAGCCTTCCAGCCCCTGGGGAACCTCCAGAATGCCGTCGGCCTTCATAAAGGAGGACACCACACCGCTGCCCCGGCTTAGGGGGGAAGCCATGAGCCGGTTACCCACATAGCCCATGCGCACCCGGACAAATTCCTGATACTTTAGTCCCGAAACCACAGGACGGGTCAGAATCGCCTGGGCATACTGGGAAGGTACAGCAGGCACTTTCAGCCAGTGGTCAATCAGGGGTTTCAGCAGCTGCTCCACCACAATGATGCCGGACACGGGGTAGCCGGGAACACCCAGAATGGGCTTGGCCCCCTGGCAGCCCAAAATGGCGGGCTTGCCGGGCTTCATGGCAATGCCGTGGTACAGGACCTGCCCCAGCTCCCGGATGACTCTGGCGGAATAGTCCTCCCGCCCGGCAGAGGAACCGGCGTTGAGAATCACCATGTCACATTCCGCTGCGGCTCTGGAAACCATGGCCTTGATTTGGTCAAATTTGTCGGGAACGATGGGATAAACCACCGCGTCGGCACCCCAGCTTTTCACCATGGCGGAGAAAATGGAGCCGTTAAATTCCAGAATGTCTCCGGGCTTGGGGTCCGTGCAGGGGGGAATAATTTCGTCGCCGGTGGGGATGATCCCCACCACAGGCTTGGCAATCACTTCGATTTCCAGCACACCGCCGGCAATCATAGCGCCGATGGCGGAGGGGGAAACGGTCATATGGCTGGGCAGAATCATCTCTCCGGCACACACATCCTCGCCAATCTGCCGGATGTGCTGCCAGGGAGCGGCAGCGGCATGGATGGTGATGGAGCCATCCTCGTTCTTCACGATGTCCTCCACCATGATGACGGCATCCCGGTCCTCGGGGACAGGGTCGCCGGTATCCAGCACAATATACTGCTCCTTTTGCAGGGTAACCGGGGTGGTTTCGGTGGCGCCGAAGGTATCTCTGGCGCATACGGCTATACCGTCCATGGCACTGGCGGCATAGTGGGGGGCACAGATGTGGGCGTAGACCGCCCGGGCGGTCACCCGACCACAGCTTTCGAACACGGGGATCACTTCCGTTTTCGGGCCGAAGCCGTGGCTCTGAAGCAGAGCCAGATATTCCTCTCGTGCCTGCCTTAGCGGCACATTGGTCAAATACTCAAATCCCATTGTATTACACTCCCGATGTGATGATTACCTGAATTTCCGCGTTTTGCGGCAGTCCCTCGCAATCCCGGTCAATGCAGAAGTAGCCGTCGGCCCCTGCCAGTGTGGTAATGAGGCCGGATTTACCCCGGATGGGCTTGGCGTACAGCTGCCCGTCTTTTCTGGTCAGCCGGCAGCAGTGGTACTGGGCACGGCCATGGTTGGCGCTGATGCTCTCCGTGACTCTGGCGGTGACGGTATAGGCGGTCATGTCCCGGCCGGTGAGTCTGCCAAGCAAGGGCTGAACGAAGAGTTTTGTGATAAAGTAGGCCGCCACAGGGTGTCCCGGCAGGCCGACGATGGGTTTTTCCCCGGTTTTGCCCAGAATCGTGGGCTTTCCCGGCTTGATGGCAATGCCGTGGAGAAGAAGCTGCCCCACGGATTCAATAATCCGGCAGGCGGCGTCCTTCACCCCCACGCTGCTGCCCCCGGACAGGAGCACCGCGTCGCACTGCGAAATCGCTTTGCTGACTTTTTCCGCCAAGAGGGCTTCATCGTCGATGACGATGCCGTAATTGATGACGTTGCAGCCAAAGGCGGTGAGCATGGCTTCCAGCATGGGGCTGTTCACATCCCGCACCTGTCCCGGGCCGGGCTGAACCTCCGGAGGAACCAGTTCATCACCGGTGGAGATGACACCCACGGTCAGCCTTTTCGCCACCTTCACCCGCACCTGCCCGATGGCAGCCAGGGCTCCAATGTCCGCGCTGGACAGCACCCGTCCTTTTTTCAGAATCACCTTGCCGGGATACACGTCGTCTCCCCGGAAGATCATATTCATGCCCGGGGCGGCGGGCTTGGCAATGCCGATGGTGCCGTCGCCGTAATCCTCGGTATATTCCAGCATCACCACGCCGTCGGCACCTTTGGGCACCGCACCGCCGGTGGGCACCGCCACGCACTCGCCTTCATTCAGGATAAAATCCGCACCTTCCCCCATAAGCACCGTGGCCTGTAAGGGTAGGATAGCCGGAATGGCATCGCTGCAGCCAAAGGTATCGCTGGCACGAACCGCAAATCCATCCACTGTGGAACGGTCAAAATCGGGAACATATTCCCGGGCGGCAATGTCCTCCGCCAAAATCCTGCCCATGGCATCGCGGAGGGAAACCACCTCCGTCCCCTCCAGGGGCGCGAATTCCGAATCGATCATCGCCAGAACCTCTTCCGGCGTTTTTACATACAGCATATCAGACCTCCATTATGATTTTTCCCAGATCCCGGTAGTCGTTGCCGGAAAAGGACGCAACCTCCCTATGAAACACAGGGGAGGAAAGGATTTCGAGCAGTTTGATAATCGCGGGATTCTCCATGGAATCCTTTCGCAGAACCAAATCGAAGCGCTCCTCCAGCAGGGGGATAAAGTCCAGATCTTCAATCTGGCGGGAAACCCGCTCGGTGCCGATGGCCAGATCCGCGTCCCCTTCCGCGATGGCTGCCGCCATGGTCAGGTGGGAGCTCATGATCCTGTCATAGCCCCTGACCTGCGGTGCGGGAATGCCCAGGGCTTTCAGCTGGGTATCCAGCAGAATCCGGGACGATGACCCCACCCGGCGGTTCAGGATGGAAATATCTGCCCTGCGCAAATCCTCCCAGTCTTTGATCTTCCGGGGATTTCCTTTGTAGACATAGAAGCCCTGGGTGCGGTAGGACAGGTTGACCAGCACCGCCGGAACCCCGGGCATCAGACTGCGCACAAAGGAGGCGTTGCACTCCTTCCCGTCGAACAAATGGCAAGCCGCCGCCTGTATTTTCTCCTGGTACAGCGCCAGGAGTCCTTCAAAGCTGGAAAGATAGGTACGCCCGGCGTTGACACCCTCCTGTTGGAGATAATTCGCCAGAATATCCAGCACCACATCCTGACCGGAAATAATCAAATCCGGAACGTCCGTTTCTTTCGGCGTCAAAAGCGTGGAATGGGTGTCAATGCGCTGCACCGGGGCGGTGGAATGCTCATGGCGGGAACGGGCGATGTAGGCATCCACATCATCCTGAGTAAAGCGCACCTTCCGCCCAATTTTGTAGGAATGGATCTCGCCCTTGCGGATCAGATCGTAAATCGTAGATTTGCTGACATGAAGAATATCCGCGACTTCCTGCGTTGACAAGGACTGATTCTGTGCCATAATGCCGCCTCCTCGCATTGGTAATGCAATTATTATACTCGGTATTGCGTCCTACCACAAGAGGAGGAATCAAAAGCAATATTCCATTTCGTGCTGTTTCGTATTATTTCGCACAGTCATTTGTCATTCATATCAAATCCCTTCATACAAAATGAGATGGTTTCGTGCAGTTTCACACAGAAATGCGGAAGTGCTCTTGAACCAGATGGAATTTTTACTATAATGAAAGTATCCAAAATAGCCGCAAATTTTAGCTGACAATATGGAGGTATTGCATATGGCTGGCGCATATTACGAGAAGATTGCCCGCATCAACCTGACCACCGGCACGATTACCGTCGAGCCCCTGGATTTGGAGCTGGCACACAAGTTCATCGGCGGCCGTGGCCTCGGCACCAAGCTGCTCTATGACGAGGGCGTCGCCACCGTGGACCCCCTGTCCCCCGAAAACAAGCTCATCTACATCACCGGCCCCATGACCGGCGCTTCCGCTCCTTCTACCGGCCGGTACATGGTCTGCACCAAGTCCCCCCTCACCGGCATGATCGCCTGCTCCAACTCCGGCGGCATCTGGGGCGCCAAGCTCAAGTACGCCGGCTGGGACGCTCTGATCGTGGAAGGTGAAGCTCCCGAGTGGACCTACATCAACATCGTCGATGACAAGATCGAGCTGCTGGATGCCCGGGAATACCAGGGTGTCATGAGCGAGGCCATGGACGAGAAGCTGAAGGAAAAGCACGGCGCGGACGCCTCCGTTCTGAACATCGGCCCCGCCGGTGAGAAGAAGGTGCTGCTGGCTGCCATCATGAACGACAAGGATCGCGCTGCCGGCCGCTCCGGCGTTGGCGCTGTCATGGGCAGCAAGAAGCTGAAGGCCATCGTGGTCAAGGCTACCCGCAAGTCCCTGGACAACATCGCCGACGTGGATGCTCTGAAGGTCGCTGCCAAGAACGCCATGGACGTGCTGAAGGCCAACCCCGTCACCGGCGCGGGACTGCGTCAGCTGGGTACCGCAGTTCTGGTGAACATCGTCAACAACATCGGCGCTTTCCCCACCAAGAACTGGCAGGAGAGCTACTACGACAAGGGCGAAGACATCTCCGGCGAGGCTCTGGCAGAAAAGTATCTGGTGAAGCCCGGCGCCTGCCACCGCTGCCCCATCGCCTGCGGCCGTGTGGTCAATGTCAACGGTAAGGTCGTGGGCGGCCCCGAGTACGAGCCTCTGTGGGCTTACGGCGGCAACTGCGGCAACAACGATCTGAACGTCATCGACGAGTGCAACATGCTCTGCAATGAGTATGGTCTGGACGCCATTTCCGTGCCCTGTACCATCGCCGCTGCCATGGAGCTGTACCAGAGAGGCTATATTAAGGAAGAAGAGTGCGCCGGTGTGCCCTTGGAGTGGGGCTCCACCAAAGCCCTGGTGGAATGGACCAAGCGCATGGGCAACCCCGAAACCGAGCTGGATTGGCTGATGAGCTCCGGCTCCGCCCGTCTGTGCGAGCACTATGGTCATCCCGAGTTCTCCATGAGCGTCAAGAAGCAGGAAATGCCCGCTTACGACGCCCGTGCCATTCAGGGTATCGGCATCACCTACGCCACCTCTAACCGCGGCGGCTGCCATGTCCGTGGCTACATGATCTCCCCCGAGGTTCTGGGCCTTCCCACCCAGCTGGACCGTACCGTCACCACTGACAAGGCCGCCTGGGCAAAGACCTTCCAGGATCTGACCGCCGTCATCGACTCCATGGGTCACTGCCTGTTCACCTCCTTCGCCATGGGTGCCAAGGAGTACACCGATTTGCTGAATGCCGCCACCGGCACCAACTGGACCATTGAGCAGGTTCTGGAAATCGGCGACCGCATCTACAACATCGAGAGAATGTTCAACAAGGCCGCCGGCATGAAGCCCGAGGATGACCGCCTGCCCAAGCGTCTGCTGGAAGAGCCTGTTGTCAACGGTCCCTCCACCGGCATGACCTCAAAGCTGCCTCTGACCCTGCCTCAGTATTACGAGGCTCGCGGCTGGGTCAATGCCTTCCCCACCGATGAGACTCTGAAGAGACTGGGTCTTGACGAGTGCGTAGGTAAGTAAGTATTATACATATTGGGGAGGGGTTCTGCCGAACCCCTCCCCAATTCCTTTTCAAAGGAGAGTCTATATGATTGAAGTTCGTGTATTCGCAACTCTGCGTCAGGGCCGGGACAAGGTCACCATGCTGCCCCCTGAAGGCATCACCAATGCCGCGGATATCCTCCACCTTCTGCATATCCCTTCGGAAGAAGTATCCATTCTCCTGATTAACGGCTTTCACCAGAAGCCGGAAAGCCCTGTCAAGGATGGGGATATTGTGGCGCTGTTCCCGCCGGTGGGAGGCGGCTGAGCCATGGAGCCCAGATATGAACGCAATCTTCCCGCCCTGACGGAGGAAGCCTGCCAAATCCTGCGCAAAAAGCGTGTACTGGTGGTCGGCTGCGGCGGACTGGGCGGTCATCTCATTGATATGCTGGCCCGTATTGGCATTGGGGCAATGCGGGTTGTGGATGGGGATGTATTTGAACCCTCCAACCTGAATCGGCAGCTGCTTTCGGAAGTGCCGCTGCTGGGCATCAGCAAGGCCCGGGCCGCTGCTGACCGGGTAGCCCGGGTCAACCCGGATGTGGCTTTGGAAGCGGTTGAGGTCTTTCTCACGGCTGACAACGCCGGGTCCTTAATATCCGGCTGTGATGTGGTTCTGGATGGGCTGGACAATCTGGAAAGCCGCAGAATTCTGGCAAGAGAATGCCACCGGGCCGGGATTCCCTATATCTACGGAGCGGTCAACGGCTGGGTGGCCCAGGCTGCCATATCCCTGCCGGGTGATCACCTGATAGAGACGCTGTACCCGGAAGGCACCGTTCTGAAAAACAAAAGCGTGCTGAGCTTTACCCCTGCCCTGTGCGCGTCTATGCAGGTCTGCCTGTGCGTAAAGCTGCTGACGGGGTATCCGGTGGAAACCGGAACGATTTCCTATTTTGACCTTCTCAATCAGGAATTTGAACAGATTCCCATGGTTTGAGCAAGCAGAAGCGGCACCGTAAAGACTACGTCACTTACCGGCAGGAAGATGGCAGCCTGTTCCGCCCATACCGGAGGGAATCTCTGTCCGGGAACTGTTGTGTTTCTCACGAAGCCACGCTATCGAGGCAGAGCTGTCCCCCGGGCTGCACCCAGAAACTCCGTCAAACCGGAGACGGTGTTATGATCCGTAAGGGCAACCGCGCTCAGATTAGCCCGAAGCGCTTCCATAACGATTTGGGATGGGGTAAATGTTCCATCAGAGAAAGTCGAATGGGTATGCAAATCGCAAGTAATCATGTGTTATCCTCTTTTCTGTCTAAACACACATTCCACTATATATCATAGTTGTCCGTTTCCAGAAAGTCAACACAGGTTATTCTGTGAATGCCGGTTGCTTGATTGGCAACGAATTGCCACCATGGGTCGAACCTGGGGAGAATGAAGCCCGGGTTCAACGCCCGGGCTTCCCTGTTTACTTGAGTTGCATGCCATCGTGGAACGCCTGTCCGACCTGTTCGCCCAGAACCAGATACTGATTGTTCATGGTGTCAAAGGTGATGGGGCGGAGATTCTATCGTTTGGTTCATATTGTCGGTCTGCTCGCCGTCATCCGCAGAAAGCGTCCTGCTTACCAGAGATCCACCCCGGAAGTAACTGCTGAGAACATTCTGAACAGAGAATTCACAGCCAAGACCGTAAATGAGAAATGGTGTACCGATGTTACAGAAATGAAATATGGCTCTGAGGGCGAGAAAGCCTATCTCAGTGCCATTCTGGACTTGAAGGGAAGAGATATGTCTGTTACGGAAAGACAAGAAAGCAAACCCAATGTGATGGGCCTACCGGCTACACCATGCATCTTCTGGATGAACAGGTGGAAAAGGTAATCCGAAATGTTTTTGCCAGAATGAAAGGTGTATCCAAAAGCGAGCTTGTTGCCAAGCGCTATGAGGAAGAAATCACCCAGCGCAAGGCCCACTATGCAGCGGTGAACGCTGCATACACCAAGGCCGCCGGAGAGTTGGCCGACCTGAAGGCAGAAATTATCCGGAGTATCCGAGGGGAGAGTG
>JALFJQ010000025.1 GCA_022775085.1 Clostridiales bacterium
TCCTGGATCAGCCCGTGTCCGGCCACGACCATGAAGAATTCCCACTTGCTGTTGTGCCAGTGCTGCCCTTTGGTGATGCCGGGCTTTGTGATGTTCACGGAGATCTGACCGCAGTTCTTCGTTTTCAGCAGTTCTGTGAAGCTGCCTCGCTCGTCTACATTCATCTTCATCGGGAATGCGATTTTTTCCGGCGGCAGGTAGGAAAGATAGGTGCTGTAGAGCTTCTTCTCAAAGCTGCCTTCCGGAATCTCCGGGAGCAGCAGTGTCTGCGGCTGGTCGTGAAAGGTCTGGAGTAGTCGAACGATCTCGCCCAGCGTCACGCGGTAACTGACCGGAACGCTGCAATATGCTCCATCCGTCCGGTGGGGCTGGCCCTCCATGGCATTCAGGATCTCGTCGATCAGGTCGTCAATGTAGACCAGTTCCAGTTCGACTGCCGGATCCGAAACGGTGATAGGTAGATCCCGTGCGATATGATGGCAGAATGTCGCCACCGCGGAATTATAGTTGGGGCGGCACCACTTGCCGAACAGGTTCGGCAGGCGGTAGATTATCCCGGCTGCGCCGGTTTCCTCGCCGTAAGCGAGGAGCAGCTCCTCCGCCGCTTTTTTGGACTGTCCGTAGGGACTTCCGGCATACCGTCCGGCCAGACTGGCCTGAATGGAGGAGGAGAGCAATACCGGGCAGCGGTTATCGCTTTCCCGGAGCATCTCCAGCAGAGTACGGGTGAAGTCTGTGTTTCCGGCAACAAATTCTCCCGGATTCTGGGGCCGGTTCACGCCAGCCAGATGGACCACGAAATTTGCCTTTTTGCAGTAGTCCGCCAAGGTCTCTGCCGAAGTATCCCGCATACATAAAAGGATCTCCTCGATTTGCAGTGCGGGCCGGGTCCTGTCTCTGTGATCCTTGATGGCGGAAAGGCGCTGCGTCAGATTTTTCCCAACAAATCCGTTTGCGCCGGTGATCAGTACATTCATCAGCAAGTTCCTCCGAACAGCTTCAGCTTCAGAAGAAGCTGCTTCATTTCCTCCACATTCAGCCGGTGTGTATTGTGCGAGGTATACTGCTCGATTTTGCCGAACTCCGGATTTCCCTTGCTGAAATAGTTGTCATAGTTCAGATCTCGATTATCTGCCGGAATACGGAAGAAGCCGGGCAGGTCTTCCGCCCGCATCATTTCCTCTGCAGTGACCAGCACCTCAAAGAGCTTTTCACCATGCCGTGTTCCGATAATCGTTGTGCTAAGGTCGGAATGCTTCAGCTCCAGTATGGCCTGCGCCAGCGTCTCGATGGTTGCGGCAGGGGCCTTCTGCACGAACAGGTCACCCTGTTCTCCATGCTTGAAGGCGTACAGGACCAGGTCCACCGCGTCCTCCAGGGTCATCATGAACCGGGTCATGTCGGGATTGGTGACGGTCAGGGGCTTGCCCTCGTCGATCTGCTGGCAGAACAGCGGAATAACGGAACCACGAGAAGCCATGACATTGCCATATCGAGTCAGACACAGGACCGGATCCCCAGGCAGCATCTGCCTGGAGCGGGCAATCACATTCTTTTCCATGATGGCCTTGGTCATGCCCATGGCGTTGATGGGGTAGGCCGCCTTGTCCGTGGACAGGAACACGGCCTTCTTCACGCCGTTTTTCACGCAGGCGCTTATCACGTTGTCGGAGCCGATGATATTGGTTTTAACGGCCTCCATGGGGAAAAACTCGCAGGAGGGCACCTGCTTCAGGGCCGCTGCGTGAAAGACGAAGTCCACGCCCCGGAAAGCCGGGGCGATGGACCGGTAATCCCGTACATCGCCGATATAGAACTTGATCTTATCCGCATACTGCGGATTCCACTTCTGATATGCGTGGCGCATATCGTCCTGCTTCTTCTCATCCCGCGACAAAATCCGGATCTCCCGGATATCCGTGGTCAGAAACCGGTCCAGCACCGCATGGCCAAACGAGCCCGTCCCGCCGGTGATCAATAAAACGGTATTTGCTAAATTCATTTTCAAGGCACTTCCCATCCATTATCAGACTGCGTCCCTGCGCAGATCAATCTCTGCAATACAGATCCCTTGTGTATATTTTATCCTTTACATCGCGGAGCTCCTCGTCATACCGGTTCGCCAGGATGACATCACACATTTCCTTGAATTCCGCCAGGCTGCGGATCACACGGTTGCCCTCGAAGGTATCTGCGCACAGGGAGGGCTCATAAATCACAATTGCGGCTCCTTTCATGCGAAGCCGCTTCATGATATCCTGGACGGAGCTTTCCCGGAAATTGTCGGAGTTGGATTTCATCGTGAGCCTGTAAACGCCTATTATGCGGGGCGCCTTTTGCACGATCTGATTTACGATAAAGTCCTTCCGCGTATCGTTGGATTTCACAATCGCAGAGATGAGATTCTGGGGAATGTCATGATAATTCGCCAGAAGCTGCTTTGTGTCCTTGGGCAGACAGTAGCCGCCATAGCCAAAGGAGGGGTTGTTATAGTAATTCCCGATGCGCGGATCCAGGCAAACACCCTCGATAATGGATTGAGTGTCCAGACTGCGGACCGCCGCATAGGTATCAAGCTCATTGAAGAAGCTCACGCGCAGCGCCAGAAATGTGTTGGAAAAGAGCTTGACGGCCTCTGCCTCGGTGGGATTCATGCAGCGGACAGGGATATTCTCCCTGAGGGCGCCTGCCTGAAGGGCTTCGGCAAACCGCTTTGCGGCGATGTGCATCTCCGCGCATCCCGCCGGAACGCCTAAGATGATGCGGCTGGGATACAGGTTGTCATAAAGCGCCCTTCCTTCGCGCAGGAATTCAGGGCTGAACAGTATCCGGTCATAGCCGTATTTTCTGCGCATGGCCTCTGTAAAGCCCACCGGCACTGTGGATTTGATAACGATCACGGCGCCTTGGCCTTGCGCGGCGACCTGCTGGATAACGCTTTCCACAATGGAGGTGTCAAAGGCACCCTTCCGGCTGTCATAATTTGTGGGAGTTGATATGATGACATAGTCCGCCTCCCGACAGGCGGACGCACTGTCCGCAGTAGCCGTCAGGTTCAATTTTTTGGAGCCCAGAAAATCTTCCATTTCCCGGTCGGCAAACGGAGAGATTCCGCGGTTTACCAGCTCGATTCTTTCCGCAGCGACGTCCACCGCTGTGACTTCGTTATGCTGCGACAGCAGAACTGCCAGCGAGAGCCCCACATACCCAATTCCTACAACTGTTATTTTCATGTCGATGCGATATCCTTTCTGTTGTGCCGAAAAAGCAAGGCTGTCAGGCGCGGATCAGATTTTGAGCAATTCTCCCATGGACTGACCATTGATCCGGCACTGTGAAACATCAAATCCGCCTGCAGGGGTAAATGTCATTTCTCCGAAAAACGGTTTTCCATCAACATCGTATAAGTCCACCCGCACAAACTTGAAATCCTTTGACAGGATCCTGGCAGCTTCTGCCATACGATTCAGGGATGCCGGCGCCGGGGGCGTCGCTTCAAAGGACTGATAGTTGCGCTTGCCGGTTGTTCCGATCATGTTCCAATTCAGGTCAAAGAAAGCTGCCTGCATATGCTCCGAACCGCGCCCGGTCATATACAGGATCGCCAGCGGCTCGCCGTTGAAGCAATAAAACTTATAATCCTCCGGCAGAGCACCATCGGCTGTGCCAAGGTATTTTTCCGCAAGCAGTTTCTTTGGCACGCCTTTATACTGCATTTCAGAATACCCAAGATAGTATTTCTTCCGGCTCCACCGACTCAGCGTTTTGACGGCATCCTCCTGCTTCAATTTTTTCTTGTCTGTGCAGATCAGATTAAACCCGCAGCCGAAATTCCATTTCAACGCAAAGGCCTCCGGTAGCGTATCCCACACGATGTCCTCGGCACGGTCATATGCGGCCAGAAGGGGGATCAACATATCCCGCAGCCCCTTGGCCTCCACATATGACCGCACCGCGTACTTGTCTGCGCACTGACGGATCTTTGGATCGGAGCCGTAGCTGTCCAGCTTCAGCTTCAGTATTTTTTCGTTCAGGGTCTGTGGATTCTTCCAATTGATCCGTCTGTGGAACTTGAAGAAAAACACAACCTCCGTATTCAGCTTCGGGGATAGAATGGTCAATGCACTGCGGAATATATCGGATAACATCACGTCAGCCCCTTATGTGAAAATCAGATTTTTTTCTGCGCAAGCCGCGCAGAATTTCCTCAGCCAGAGGATTTCCTGTCAGCTTCCAGAAGACGGCTGTCAGTCCGCAGCCTGCAAGAACGCCAAGGCCTGTCTCTGCCAGCAGCACGGCGATAACCGGCTGACCGGCCAAAAACATCGCGGTTCCCCGCACAACGGCGAAGATCACCGCGCCGATCCCCATATACGGCAGGCACCTGAAAAGGTCCCTGGCAACGGAAAATTCCGCCTGAGCACATCGGACCTGGATCAGGCAGGCGGCAAGCTCTGCGGCCAATGTGCCGATGGCTGCGCCCATCGCGCCGTTTTTGGGGATCAGCAGCAGATTGACCACCAGATTGATCCCGGCCCCGACCACCACGGAGGAAATATAATATTTTTCTTTTTTGCAGGGGATCAGATACTGATAGCGGATGGTAAAGGAGATGGTTTTGATCAGAATCACGGAGGATAAGACCTGTGTCAGTGCAACACAGGGGGAGTAGCCTGCGCCAAAGAAAAATGGAACAAATTCCCTGGCAATGGCGGCGATTCCGAAGGTAACGTAGCACGCAAAGGCACAGGTCGTCTGAAGCGACCGGGAGAAAAGCCTTCTGTATTCATTCATCCGGTTCTCTGAAACCAGACTGGAAAAGCGCGGCAGTATCACCGTGCTGAACCCGCTGATGATGCCCATGGGAATGTTTATAATTTTATCGGCGCTGTAATAGTATCCGCTGTTCTCATAATCGCTGATAATACCCAACATGGTTTTGTCCATAATGTGATAGATGGACATGGCTGCAATGGGGATAAACAGGACAATGTTGGGCTTTATGTGGCAGAGGATTTCCCGGGGCGACACCCTTGTGAAAGCCACCATTCGCGGGACCCGGCTCCACAGAAGCGCATTGCAAAGACAATTGCTGCCCAGAACAATCAGCGTATAAATCCAAAGATCGTCCGGCGTTTTCACCAGAATCAGGATCGCCGCCGTTGAGGCCAGCTTGACGATCAGACTTCTGGTGACGGTGGCCTTGAATTGCTCAAGACCGTAATACAGCCAGTTCACATTTATGAACGCCGCGAGGATCTCCACAGACTGAATCAGCGCAATCAGCCGATTTTCTCTGCAGAAGAAAAGAATATATGCCGCATACGCGGCTGTGCAAACAAGGGTCGTGCACAGCTGCATGGCGTAGATGCCACAGAATACGCGGCTTCTTTCCTGAAAATTTCCTCTCACCGACGCAATGCTGCGGGTGCCGTATTTTTCAATACCCAGCAGCGAAAAGAGCACAAAATAATTTGCAACCGACAGGGTATATGAGTAAATGCCCAGTTGATTTGCCCCCAGAACCCTGGCCAGGTATGGCGCGGTCACAATTGGAAGAGCGGTCATTATGACCTGATACAGTGTCTGGTAGCCAAGATTTCTTTTTATGCTGCTCAAGTACAACCTTCCTCTCGCTTGCCGTCCTGCGCATCAGACGCGCGCCTGCCATGAAGCAGCCCGAACAGCAGCCACAGGAAATAGCACTTCACGCCGGGGCCAAAGGGGGACAGACATTCAAAAAAGCCGTTTGTGAAATAAGCGGCGGTCAGGATCCGCAATGTCAGCTTCCATTCGCTGCTGCACGGCAGACTGCGCGCCTTTGCCATGGGATACAGGGCGGAAACCAGCAGAACAACCGCCCCCAAAAGGCCAAACTGGATCCAGGCAGCAATGGGAAAGCAATCAATATAGTAATCGCCGACGCCGAAGAGCCAGTGCTCTCTCAGGCGTGGGAATGCATTCAAAATAATGGAAATTCTTCCGGAGGAGATGCTGTCCAGCGAGGAAGCATTGCGCCCGGCAAGCAGAATTCCGTTGATGAAAAAGCGATAGAACCGATTGCTCACACAAAGTAAAAGCAGGAGCGCGGCCGCAACCCCCAATATCATGCATTTGCTTCTGTTCAGATGCCGCGCCTTCACGTTGCTGAACAGCAGCATAAGAATAACAACAAAAAACTCCACGATGGTTGCTCTTGAGCGCAGCAGGAACATGAATACCACCTCAAAGGCCAACAGAAGAAATCGTATGATCCTTCCGGGGCGCGTCTTCGGGCGGATCACAATCAACAGCAATACAATTGCGGTGACTGCAATTTGAGAAATCGAGTTTTTGGAGGAGTAAAGATACTGCGCACCGGACAGCGCAGACAGATTTCCGGCAAAATACTGAATATATATGATGAGAGATACAACGAAAGCGCTGATGACATATGCGTTTGCAAGAGCATCCCGCTTTTCTTCATGGATCCGGCCTGCTGCAAAGAAGCCGATAAAATAGACGAAAACAGACAGAAAATAGGAATACAGTAGACTGCTGCGTTGGTAGGCGATTCCGGTGAATAGCGCCTGCACGAACATGGCAGCGGCAAAAAAATACGCATATTTCAGCAGCCCAAGGATCCGTATATCCACAATCTGGAAGTCCTTTTTCAGCAGCATGAACAGCGCAAGGGCAAACCAGGCGGCAACGGAGATCATACGCGTGGAGCTTCTCGCGGCAAAAAAGGGCAGCTGAGACAGATTCGTAAGAACGCAGACAATAACCAAGCATACGGAAACCGAATCCCACTCCCTATTGTTGAATTGTTTTTCCAAACCTGTCATTTATC